>JBBSUT010000181.1:0-4103 GCA_038234155.1 Sphingomonadales bacterium
GTCGCACTGGTGACGTTGAGCGAAAGCAACATCGGCGCGATGTCTTGCAATCCAGCGATAGGGGGACTCGGCAAAGGGCACCTGGTGCGAGAGGTAGATGCTCTCGATGGCGTGATAGCCCGGGCTGCGGACGATGCGGCCGTGCATTATCGAATGCTCAATCGAAGCAAAGGCGCAGCGGTTAGAGGGCCGAGAATCCAGGCCGACCGGCAACTTTTTGCGGGGGCGGTCCAGTCAGCTGTGCTTGGTCATCCGGGAATTACGGTCGTCCAAGGCGAGGTATCTGGACTGCGGCTGAGCGATTCGCGCGTCACCGGTGTTGTCTTGAAAGATGGAGAGAGCCTGCTTGCCCCTGCGGTGATATTGGCCACGGGTACGTTCCTTGGCGGCAAGTTATTTCGCGGGACCGATCGCATGGAGGGCGGACGGATTGGGGAAGGAGCCGCCACGCTGTTGGCCGCGCAACTGAAGCATGCCGAATTGCCCATGGCTCGGCTGAAAACAGGGACCCCGCCGCGGCTGGACGGCCGTACGATCGATTGGAGCATTCTGGTAGAGCAGCCTTCTGACGCGCAACATTGGACGATGTCGCCCTTATCGGTCAGACGAGCTGCTCCGCAATTGTTCTGTGCCATAACCCGTACCACCGCAGCAACGCACGATATTGTGAGGGGCGGGCTCGCTCGCTCACCCGTGTTCGGCGGTGATATTTCCGGCTTGGGCCCGCGATATTGCCCCTCGATCGAGGACAAGATACACCGATTCGGCGATCGTGACGGGCATCAGATTTTTCTCGAGCCGGAGGGGCGGAACCAGTCAATGGTATATCCCAACGGGATCAGCACATCGCTACCGGTCGACATACAGAAGGCGATGATCTGTTCGATCAAGGGGCTCGAACGTTCAAAGATAGTCGTCCCGGGATATGCCGTCGAATATGATCATATTGATCCGCGCGCGCTAGATCATGGCCTACAGGTGCGGGCGATACCCGGACTATATTGCGCCGGGCAGATCAATGGAACCACGGGCTATGAGGAGGCCGCTGCGCAGGGGCTCGTGGCCGGGATGGCTGCCGCTAGTGACATTACAGGCAGTCCGCGCGCGGCGCTCAACCGCACCAACAGCTATATCGGGGTAATGATCGACGATCTGGTGCTTCAGGGCGTTACCGAGCCCTATCGGATGCTGACGGCGCGCGCCGAATATCGGTTGCGACTGCGCGCGGACAATGCATGGGCGCGGCTCACCGATGTCGGCCGCGATGTCGGCTGTATCGGCCCTGAGCGCACGGCATGGGCAGAGCGGCGTCTACAGGAAAAACAATCCGTTGAGGCCAGGCTGCCAACGATGGCAGGCATCGACGAGTTGACCGGTGAAGCGGCACCGCGGCAGCGCATGACTATCCAGGATTGGCTCCGCCGTCCGGACGTGCACGCCCGCGATTTTCTGGCGTTGGATGATTTCGATGACGACCTTCTGGATGAGGTGACAGAAGATGTCCGCTATGCTCCTTATCTCGAGAGACAGGATGCAGAACTACGCTCCCTGCGCAATCAAAGTTTGCACATCTTGCCGAGCTCACTGAATTTCGCATCCATATCCGGGCTCTCTATAGAGATGGTGGAGCGGCTCAGTGCGGCCCGTCCGGCAACGCTGAGCGAAGCCGCGAGGATACGGGGCATAACACCAGCCGCATTGTCGGCAGTGCTGGTAGCATCCAAAAGGCCGCATGCGACATGACGGAAGTGCAAGCGCGCGCGAAAACCATGGTACGCGACCAGGTTCCACCTAAAACATTCACGCGCCTCGAAATATATACGGATCTGCTGTTGGCGGCCAATCGTGAGCAAAATATGATTTCCAAATCGAGCGAAGCTGAGATTTGGGCACGCCACATTGCCGATAGTGCTCAGCTGGCACCTTATCTTCCGCAGCAGACAGAGGATATCGTTTTAGATCTCGGTACAGGACCTGGCTTGCCGGGCGTGGTGCTAGCGATAATGGGAGCGCAGCGCTATATTCTGGTCGAATCTCGCAAACGCCGCTGCGCATTCCTGCATGATATTATCGACCGGCTCGCACTTGGTGACAGGGTCGAAATTCGGTGCGCCAGCCTGTCTGCCGTTCGTCCTTTCACCGCCTCTGCCATCGTTGCACGCGCCTTTGCGCCAATTGTTGCCCTGCTTGATTCTGCGCGGCCCTTCAGCGCTGCCAACACCATTTGGGTCTTGCCGCGCGGTCGCAAAGCGTCGCTAGACTATGCCGCGTTATCGAGGCGTCAAAAGGAAATGTTCCACGTGGAACAAAGCATCACGGATACGGATGCCGGCATCCTGATCGGGAAAGGCGCTGTATGATTACGATCGCTATCGCAAACCAGAAGGGCGGTGTGGGGAAAACAACCACTGCGATCAATCTGGCGACGGCGCTAGCCGCCACAGGATCCAGCGTTCTGCTCGTCGATCTCGACCCTCAGGGGAACGCATCCACCGGGCTGGGTATCCGGCGTGACCAGCGTGAACAGAGCAGTTACGAGCTTCTTCTCGGCGAGGCCGCCATCGACGAATGCATCTTGGCGACGGGCGTTCCGGGTCTTTCTATCGTACCCGCCACAGTCGACTTGTCCGGAGCAGAGATAGAATTGGTGGGCCGGGATCGCCGATCAGATGCGCTGAATGACGCGCTTGCGGCAACGCGCGATTTTGACGTTTGTCTGATAGATTGTCCTCCGTCGCTCGGCCTGTTGACGATCAACGCCCTCGTTGCGGCCCAAAAAGTATTGGTACCGCTGCAATGCGAATTTTTTGCGCTCGAGGGTCTGAGCCAGCTTTTGCAGACCGTGGAGCGTGTACGCGCGCGCTTTAATCCCGATCTCGCCATCTTGGGTGTGGCGCTTACCATGTACGATCGCCGCAATCGCCTGACTGACCAGGTTTCTGTAGATGTCCGTTCGGTCTTGGGGCCGATCGTATTTGAAACTGTTATCCCGCGCAACGTGCGTTTGTCGGAGGCCCCGAGCCACGGGCTGCCCGCCCTGATCTATGATCATCGGTGCGCAGGCTCCGCAGCCTATATTGATCTTGCGCGGGAATTGATCGAGCGCTTGCCACAGGAGCACATCGCAGCATGACTGCACCATCTGAAAAAAAGCGCGGCCTGGGCAGAGGATTAGACAGCTTGCTTGGCGATGCCGTGCTCGATCGGCCTACCGAAACCGTCTCCGGCGCGGACAGCAACAGCGTGCGGATCGTTTCCATCGCTTCGGTGCGCCCGCATCCGGATCAGCCGCGCCGGCATTTCGCCGAGGGTCCGCTTGAGGAACTGGCGGCGAGTATCCGCCAGCGCGGAATTATCCAACCGATCGTTGTACGCCCGGCACCGCGTGGCAAGGGCTATCAAATTGTCGCAGGTGAGCGCCGCTGGCGGGCCGCCCAGCGTGCATCCCTGCATGAAATTCCGGCGATCATCCGGGACTTTGACGACGGCGAAGCGCTGGAAATTGCGCTGATCGAAAATGTGCAGCGTGAGGATCTCAATCCGATCGAAGAAGCCGAAGCCTATCACCGGCTGACCGAACAATTTGGCCACAGCCAGAAAGCATTGGCTGGGCTGGTGGACAAATCGCGCAGCCATGTTGCCAATATCATGCGATTGCTGGACTTGCCGGAGCCAATCAGGGCCATGCTGCTCGAAGGCGACATTCAGATGGGGCATGCCAGAGCGCTGATCGGACATGAGGATGCGCTGGGAATCGCCGAACGCGTGCTCAACGAAGGGCTGACGGTGCGCCAGGTCGAGAGCTTGGCGCGCAAGGCCAAAGCGCCCATCCCGGACAGTCAGCGGTCTCTACGTGAGGGCACCGGCCACGCCACCGAGTCCGATGCAGACATACGGGCGCTCGAGCAGCAACTAAGCGATCTGTTGGGGCTCAACATCGCGATCCAGAGCGAGGGCGCCACCGGCCGTATGGTCATTCGCTACGCGAGCCTCGATCAGCTCGACATGCTGTGCCAGCGTCTCAGCGGCGGCGAATTCTAACGCACAACACGTCGGACCAAGACCTGCCGGCATCAAATCTGCGCGGTTCCGCCAACCGTCAA
>JBBSUT010000182.1:0-4099 GCA_038234155.1 Sphingomonadales bacterium
CGCGCTGGTGCGCGGCGGCGAAACGGAGGCGGGCTGGATCTATGATCCGGTGACGCAGCGCCTGTGCCACGGGTATTTGGGCGGGGGCGCGTGGATCGATGGCGAACCGGCGCGGTCGGATGGTAGCGGCAAAGATCGCCCGGTGATCGCGCTCTACACCGGCTTCATGGAGGGCACCGAACGCGTGCGCGTCGATGCGGCCGCTGCGGCGCATTTCGAGGTCGTACCGCCGCCAATGTGCGCGGCCGAGCAATATCCGCTGCTCGCCACAGGTTTGCATGACATTACTATCTATCGGCGTTCGCTGCCCTGGGATCATGCGGCGGGCGCGCTATTCCTGAGCGAAGCCGGCGGCAAGGTGGCGCGCTTCGACGGCAATTCCTACCGGCCGGATCAGACGAAACAGTCCGGCATGCTGGCGGCCGCCACGCCCGCTTTGTGGGACATGGCGGCCGGGGTGTTGCTGGGTTAAAGAGGACTACAGCCAAGCCCTGATCTCAAATCCGAAAGGACTGATTTACGGAGTAAGGCGGATACGAAGCGCTCAAAGCGCAGCTTCGAGCCAGCTCTTGATCTGCGCCTTGGGCGAGGCGCCGACCTTGGTTTCCACCGGCTGCCCATTCTTGAACAGGATCATCGTGGGAATGCCGCGTACGCCATATTTGCCGGGCGTGTTGGGATGATCGTCGATGTTGAGCTTGGCGATGGTAACATTGCCCATTTCTTCGCTCAATTCCTCGAGCGAGGGGCCGATCATTTTGCACGGTCCGCACCATTCGGCCCAGAAATCCACCAGCACCGGCCCTTCGGCCTTCAATACATCCTGTTCGAAACTGTCGTCGCCTACGGCCTTGGTTGCCATGATCATGATCTCCTTTGTTGGCTTCGAGGTAGAAACGCTTCGGGGTCGCCGCAAGTTTCAGGCGCGACAGGATTGCTTGGGGACGATTAAGCCGGGCTGTTTGCCTCCATTTGCTCCGCCGTCAATTCGATCAGTTTGGGGGCGTGCGAATATAGCAAAGCCGCATGCACCGGGCGACCCGGAAAGATGGAGCCGAGCGCGGCGACATAGCGCGCCATCTGCCGCTGATAGGCGATCGGGACCGCGGCGGCATCGGTTGGCACATGCGCACCGGTCTTGAAATCGACCACGAGAATGCGGTGCGGCGCGATCAGCAGACGGTCAACCGTTCCCGCGATCACGATCTCGCCGACCACCGCCGCGATCGGCGCTTCGGCCAGCGCGTCCGGCGCGAAGATGGCGTTCCAGCGCGGATCATCCAGCACCAGCGCTGCACGGTCGATCAGCTCGGTGCGCGCGGCTTCGTCCAGCTCGGGGGCGCGCCGCCGAAGCCAGCCAAGGCCGAGTTCGCGGCGCTGATCGGTAGCGGCGCCCGGCAGATGCTCGAACAGTCCATGGAGCAGCCTCCCGCGCTCGGCGGCCGCGCGCAGCTTCGGGTCGGGCGGCGCGGCGCTGGCATCGTCTTCGCCGCCACTCGACGGGGCGAGCGGACGCGGCGGACGGGCCTCCACCGGCGCGGGTGAGCGCAGCCAGTCGGGTATGGCGGTCGGCGGCAGCGCGTCCTTCTTGTCGGCCGGCTTTTGCCTGGCGACATTGCTCCCGGCAAAGCACCGCACCGCGCCCCATTCGGGATGCTCCTCCCATCCGCAGCCCATCATATCCATCGCCCGGTCGAGCGCAGCGTACCAGCTATGCTCGGGCGGTTCCTTGGCGCGGATGCCAAGCGATCCGGCGAGCACGAGTCGCTCCTCGGCGCGGGTCAGCGCGACATAAAGCAGCCGCCAATGCTCCTCGAGGTCGCGCGCCGCTTCGTCTTCAGCAACTTTGGCCAGCTGCCCGGCTTTTTCCTCTTTGCGCAGGGCAAGCACGGGAATGTCGATGCCGGTCCGCTTCCCTTCATTATCAAGCATCGGCAGATCGAAACTGCGATCCGGCGTTCGCGTGGGATCGGCGGTGGTATCGGCCAGAATCACCAGCGGTGCCTGCAGCCCCTTGGAGCCGTGCACCGTCATCACCCGAACTTCGCCGGACGCGCCCGCCTGCTCACGCTTCACATCGACATCGCCGCGGTCGAACCAGTCGAGAAAACCCTGCAGCGAGGCGTTGTGATTCTGTTCGAACAGAAGGGCGGCATTGATCAGTTCGCCGATCGGATCGAGCGCCTCATGGCCGAGCCGCGCGACCAGCTTGCGCCGCCCGTCCATGTCGCCAGACAGGATGCGCTCGAGAAACTCGTGCGGCGTTCCATATTCGGCGCGGGTGAGCAGATCACGCAGCGGCTGGATCGCCTCGGCGAGATTGGGTTGCCCGCGCAGGTGCCGCCACAACGTCAACCCCCTCGCCTCGCCCTTGCGATAGGCGGCGGCGAGCAGATCGTCCTGGCTCCATCCCAGCAATGGCGAAACCAACAGTTCCGCGAGGTTGAGATCATCCTCGGGCTGCACCGAAAAACGGATTGCCGCCAGCAGGTCCTTCACCGCCAGTGGCTGGCCAAGCCGCAGTCTGTCGACACCCGCCACCGGCACTTTTTCGGCATAGAGACGCGCGACCAGCAGCGCTGCCAGTTCGGAGCGGCGGCGCACCAAAACCATGATGTCGCCCGCCGCCAGCGGCTTGCCCGTAGTGGCGAGCACGCGGCCCTCGTCGATCCAGGCCTTGATCTGCCGCGCCAGTTTTTTGGCGTAATTCAGCTTCTCCTCCGCGAGCCAGCCCTCCTCATCCTCCTCGGCATCCGAATCATCGACCGGGCGGACGGGCTGAAGCAGCAGCACCTCACCAACATCGGGTTTTATGCCGATATGCGGCGCAACGGGCCCCTCGAGCCCGAACGCACCGAAGCTGCGTTCGGCCACCAGCGAATCGACCAGTTTCAGGATCGGTTCGGTCGAGCGGAAGGAGGTGGCGAGATCGAGCCGGGTCAGCGCGCGGCCCGGTGCATCGGGCGCGGCAAAGGCCTGCTCGATGCGGTCATGCAGCCGCTCGCGCGCTGCGCGATATTGCTCCGGATCGGTGCCCTGAAAGCCGAAGATCGCCTGTTTGAAATCACCGACGGTAAACACGGTGCGGAAGCGTTCACCGCGCGCGCCCAGCCCGGCAAAAAAATCGTCGGTCACCGCTTCGATAATATCCCACTGCGCGCGGTTGGTATCCTGCGCCTCGTCGACCAACACATGGTCGATCCGCGCGTCCAGCTTGAAGCGGATCCAGTCGCCGATGCCGGGCTGTTTGAGCAGCCGCGCGGCGCGGCGGATAAGATCGTCGAAATCGACCACCGCGCGGCGGCGTTTGGCAAGCGCATAGGCAATCGCATAGGCTTTGCCAGCAGACAACGCGGCAGCATAAAGCTCGGCGAAGCGCGCGAGCCCGGCCAGCGCCTGCAGATGCGCGCACCAGCCCAGCATCGCCTGTGCCGCCTCGGCATAACCGTCACCCCTGGGAGCGCGCTTGGTCAGTTCGCCTTTCTGCGTCGCCCAGACGCTGTTGAGTTCGGCCAGTTGCTCGGCGCGGTCGGCGGGAGCCAGAGCCAGCCAGCGATCAATCTTCGCAACATTGGCCGCGCCCGTTGCGGCTTTCCAATCGGCATTATGGACGCGAATGCTGCGCAGCATTTCGCTGTTGATCGCGGCATCGCTACACTGGTCGGCCAGCCAGGCGTCCGTATCGCCCTCGATTTCAACGCCTGCGATGCGCCGCGCGAAAACTTTCGCGCCCTCGACGCTGTCCGGCACCAACGCCATCGCGTCGGGAGCGGAGGCGCAGCGCACGAGGAAGCTCTCCGCGCCTTGCTCACCGAGCCGGACGCTGAGCGCCTGCACCGCCGCGATCAGCCAGTTCCGCCCGTCGCTCGCAGCATCGGCCACCAGATCGGCCAGCACCGCGCGCCGCAACTGCATCTGGTCGCGCTCTTCCAGCGGGACGAAGCCGGGCACCAGACCGGCCTCGGCCGGAAAAGCGGCCAGCAGCGTCTGGCTGAAGCTGTGGATCGTCTGGATGCGCAAGCCGCCGCCCGGCGCGTCGAGCACCTGCGCGAACAGACGGCGCGCGCGCGCCTGATCGCCGGGTCCGAAGGGGGCACCG
>JBBSUT010000183.1:0-4003 GCA_038234155.1 Sphingomonadales bacterium
GACGGACGGGTCCGTCCAGCATTGCCATGACGGACAGGTCCGGTCAAAAGGCGGCCGATGGGTGATAGGCAGACAACCGGTCCGGCGATCCGCTTCGAGGATGTGGCCAAATATTACGGCGATGTGGCGGCGGTGGACGGCGTATCGCTGGAAATTGCGGGCGGCAGTTTCGTGGCGCTGGTCGGCCAGTCGGGATCGGGCAAATCCACCTTGCTCAAGACGATCAATCGTCTCATCGCGCCGGACGCCGGCCGCGTACTGCTGGATGGAGAGGACGTGTCGGCGCGCGAACCTCATGCGCTGCGCCGCTCGATTGGCTATGTGTTCCAGAACGTCGGCCTGTTTCCGCACATGACGGTGGGGGAGAATATCCTGATCCATCGGCGGATCGGCGGTACGGGAGCCCGGCAGGAGGGCGCGGGCGATGCCGGGCACCTGCTCGACATGGTGGAGCTGCCCCGTGATTTTGCCGCGCGCCGCCCCAGCGCGCTGTCCGGCGGGCAGGCGCAGCGGATCGGTGTGGCGCGCGCGCTGGCCGGGCAACCGGGCCTGATGCTGATGGACGAACCGTTCGGCGCGCTCGATCCTCTGACGCGCGACACGCTGGGCGAGAGCTATCGCGGTCTGCACGAGCGGCTGGGTCTCACCACGCTGATGGTGACGCACGACATGGCCGAGGCGCTGCTGCATGCGGACCGCATTCTGGTGATGGCGCAAGGGCGGATCATCGCCGATGACACGCCAGACGGGATCGTGAACGGTACGCTGCCGGAGGCCGCCGAAGCGCTGGTGGCGGTCCCGCGGCGTCAGGCTGGCCGGCTCGTCGCCATGGAACGCAGCCGAGATCCGGGCGCATGAGCGAGCGTTGGGCCAGCGCGTTCGCGCGCGTGCCGGGGCTGCTCGCCGCCCATCTGGAGCTGTGTCTGGCCGCGCTCACGCTCGCCATTCTGATCAGCCTGCCGCTGGCCATCTGGGCATCGCGCCGGCCCTCCGTTGCGGGCGTGGTGCTGACCACCGCCAGCGTGATCCAGACCATCCCCACGCTGGCACTGCTGGCGCTGTTTTACCCGCTGCTTCTAGCGCTGCGATCGGTCCTGGGGGACTGGATCACGCCGCTCGGCTTCCTGCCCTCGCTGCTTTCGCTGACCCTCTATGCGCTGTTGCCGATCATCCGCAACGCCGTCACCGGCATCACCGGCGTCGATCCGGCGATGACGGAGGCGGCGGACGGGGTCGGGATGACGCGCCGTCAGAAACTGCTGTGGGTCGAGGCGCCTTTGGCCGCGCCCACCATCATGGCCGGCATCCGTACCGCCGCCGTCTGGACCATCGGCATTGCCACGCTGGCCACCACCGTCGGCCAGTCCAGCCTGGGCGATCTCATCTTTGCCGGACTGCAGACGCAGAACTGGTCGCTGGTGCTGGCCGGGTGCCTTGCATCGGCGGGCCTCGCCCTGGCCGCCGATCAGCTGCTTGGCCTTATTCAGCGCGGCATCGCGCAGCGCCGCCGCTGGATGATCTGGACCGCGTTCGCCGTCATGGCGGTGGGCCTCGCCGCCGCGCTCGCGCCGCGCCTGATCCCGTCCGGCAGTTCCGAGCGCGAGCAGGTGACCGTCGGCGCCAAGGCGTTCACCGAGCAATATATCATCGCCCGTCTGCTCGGCAATCGGCTGGAGGCGGCGGGTTACGACGTCCGCTACAAGGAAGGCCTGGGCTCGGCGGTGGTGTTCCAGTCGCTGCTGAACGACACGGTCGACGTCTATGTCGATTATGCCGGCACCATCTGGACCAACGAGATGAAGCGCGACACACCGATCGCGCGCGATGCCATGCGCGGCGCGATTGCGCAGTGGGTGCAGCAAAAACATGGCGCGCGGCTGATCGGCACGCTGGGGTTCGAAAACGCCTATGCCATTGCCGTGCGCCGCAAGGATGCCGATGCCGGGCTGCGGACCATCGACGATCTGGCCCGCCGCTCGCCCGGCCTGCGCTTCGGCGCCGATCTCGATTTTCTGGAGCGGCCCGAATGGCGGCAGCTGCAGGCCGCCTATCCCATCCATTTCGCCGAGCAGCGCAGTTTCGATCCCACCTTCATGTACGGCGCGCTGGAGAGCGAGCAGGTCGATGCGATCTCCGCCTTTTCGTCGGACGGCCGTATCGCGGCGCAGGATTTCGTGACCCTGTCCGATCCCAGGGGGGTGTTGCCCAATTACGATGCGATCGTGCTGGTATCGCCCAAACGCGCCAACGATGCACGTTTTGCGGCGGCGCTAAAACCGCTCGTTGGCAAGATCGATGTCGATTTGATGCGCCAGGCGAACTACAGGGTCGATCGCGAGGATGACAAACAGACCCCTGAAGCGGCGGCCCGTTGGCTGCAACAGCAGATGGAGGCCAAGGGAAAATAATCTATATGCGTTTCTGGATTATCAGTGTTGCGGCGTTTTTTGCCGCTTTTTCCGGCCTCGGCGCGGCGGCGCAGGCCGAAGTGGTGGCCACCTTCTACAGCCAGGACTTCGGCGGCAGCTTCCCGCATTCGCTGGTCAAACTGAAAGGGACGGACGACGCCACCGGCGCCGCGGTTGACACCAATTACGGATTTACCGCCGCCACGATCAGCCCCGCGATCCTGATGGGATCGGTCAAGGGCCGGCTCGATGTCGCCAACCAAAAATATATCGATGACAGCGACGCGCATTTTTCGGTCCGGCTGAGCGATGCGCAATACAAGTCGTTGATGACGGAGGTGCGCCGCTGGGCCAGTTTGAAACAGCCCAGCTACAGCCTGAGCAAGGCCAATTGCGTGCACTTCATCGGCGCGATGGTCCAATCGATCGGGCTGAAAATCAACGAGAAAACCGAGTTCTGGAAAAAGCCCAAAAGCTTCCTGCGCGAGGTGAAGGCGCTGAACCCGGGCGTGCTGCCACCCATCGAATAGGCGTCAGGGCAGGTTGGCCAATCCGCGCCGCGCCGTCGCCCTGATCGTGGCGATGGTGAACACCGCCAGTAACGCGGAGATGACGTTCACAGGTTCGAAGCCCGCACCATCCAGAACCACCGCCAGCGCTGCCCATGCGAGCAGGATGTAGTGGAACAGGGTAAATGTGATGACGCAGGCCTGCGCCGTGATCTCGCGCCACAGTTCGTCATAGCGGCGCCAGAGATAGCTGTTGGTAGCAATCGCACCGAGCAGCGATGCCCCCATCAGCGCAAGCGCCAGAGGTGTGCCGAGCAGGTGATGCAGGCTGAGCGTCAGCATGAACAGGCCGTAGAACAGCGCGCACAAGGCGCTCCACCGCTGCAGCGACGCTTCCTCGGAAACATCCTCGCCGGGAGCGATGCCGTAGGACCGGGCCACCGATCTTGGGAAAAAGGCCCCCACAAAGCAGAACAATGCCACCGCCAGGCTCAGCAATCCAACCACCAGCCCGGCAATCTGGTCCGGATCCACCAGCGCCACCAGCCGGTCGGCGTGACTGCGTCCCAGCCGCATTGCGGTAAAGCCCACCACGCCGCCAATCACCATGGGTATGATGAGTCGCTTCCAGGAAAATTCCTTGCGCCTCGTTTGCGATATTGTGTTCATGTCACATCCTCCGGGTCCCAGGAATCGATAAAGATATCGGTCACCGGGACTTTGAAAAGTTTCGCCATACGCAGCGCGAGCGGAAGGCTGGGGTCATATCTGTCGGTCTCGACGGCGTTGATGGTCTGCCGCGAAACGCCCAGCCGCCGGGCCAGTTCGCCCTGGCTCCACGCCGCCGCCTCCCGCAGTCCCTTCAACCGATTTTCCAACGTCATGGTCTCCCAACAGCGATCGTGCTGACAAGAGCTCTTTACTGACAAACACTCTTGTCAGTCAAGAACTCTTTACAGGGCGGCGGCGATCTGCCTGGCGCTCGCCTGTCAGAGCGTGGGGTTGTCGTAGACGTGCCAGGTCAGCAGCGCCGCCGCGCCGCGGTGCGGGGACCAGCTTTGGGCAAGACGCCGCGTTTCCTTTTCC
>JBBSUT010000184.1:0-3996 GCA_038234155.1 Sphingomonadales bacterium
CGGCCCGGCGACGAGCGCGATCGAGGTGAAGGAATTCGCCAAGGTGGAGAACAGCGGCACCGGCTCGATCGCCATTGGCGGAGAGGCCGATTGCGATATCCGCAGCGCCGGATCGGCGCAGATCGTCTGCGGCAACGGCAAGGACCTGCGCCAGCGCTAGCCCGCCGACAGGGCGTTTTCGTCGCGATCGCCGAGCGGTGTCTTCGAGACTGACCGCTCGTCGCGTCTTTTGGCAGTGCCTCTCGGGCTGGGCAATCGCCCGGATTCAGTCCCCATAGACCCGGTCGGCCTGGGCCACCACGTCGCAGCCGCGCGTAGCCGACAGGATGCGCATGAAATGCTGCAGGTCGTACACCTCCAGATCGATCTCGAATGTCTGGAAAGGCCCGTCGCGCCCGGTCAGCCGCAGATTGAGGATATTGGCCTTGTGCAAACCGAACACCCCGGCCACCTCGGCCAGCGCGCCGGGGCGGTGGTGCAGGGTGATGCGCAGCCGCGCGGCCGCGCCTTCGCTGCCCTCGCCCCAGCGCAGATCGATCCAGTCAGCATCCTGCCCGTCGGCCAGCCGCGCGCAATCGATCGCGTGGACCTTCACCGTCTCGCCCGCACGGCGCAACCCGACGATGCGATCTCCGGGCACCGGCAGGCAGCAATCGGCCAGTTCATAGGCCACGCCGGCGGTCAGCCCGCGAATCGAGATCGCCCGGTCCTGGCTAGGAAAGTCGCGCTCGATGCCTTCGCTCGAATAGCCTGGCACCAGCGCCTCGATCAGATCGCGGTCGGACAGTTTGCGCATGCCGATGGCGTGCATCAGCTCATCCTCTCCGCGATAGCCGAGCCGGTCCAGCGCGGCGGCCAGCGCCTTCTTGCCGATCTTGGCCGGCAACCGCTCGACAATCTCATCATAGACCATGCGGCCGAGCATGATCAGTTCGGCGCGTTCCTGCGATCGGACATAACGGCGGATGGCGGCGCGCGCCTTGCCGGTGGTGACATAGCTCAGCCAGCTGGGCTGCGGCTCCTGCTTGTCAGACTTCAGGATCTCCACCATGTCGCCGTTTTCGATGGCGGTACGCAGCGGCACGTTGCGGCCGTTGATCTTCGCGCCCACCGTCCGGTCGCCCAGATCGGTGTGCACCGCATAGGCGAAATCGATCGGCGTGGCGCCCTTGGGCAACTGATGCAGCGCGCCTTTGGGCGTGAAGGCGAAGATGCGATCCTGATACATTGCCATGCGGGTATGCTCGAGCAATTCTTCTGCATCGTGGCTGGTTTCCAGGATTTCCAGCAGATCGCGGATCCAGCTGGCCTGGCCGTCGGGCCGCTCGTGCTGTTTGTAGCCCCAGTGCGCGGCCAGGCCCACTTCGCTGTCGCGGTGCATGTCGGCGCTTCTGATCTGCACTTCGACGCGGCGGTTGCGATCGAACATCAGCGTGGTGTGGATCGATTTGTACCCGTTGCGCTTGGGCGTGGAGATGTAATCCTTGAACCGGCCCGGCACCATCTTCCACCGGCTGTGCAGCACGCCCAGCGCAAGGTAGCAATCCTCCACCTTGCCGGTGACGATGCGAAAGGCGATAATATCGGTCAGTTGCTCGAAGCTGACATGGCGCTCCTGCATTTTTTTCCAGATCGAATAGGGGTGTTTCTCACGCCCCTCCACCTCGGCCTCAACGCCTTTTTCTTCCAGCGCAAAGGCAATGGAGTTGGCAACAGAGGTAAGCTGGTCACCGCCCTGTTCGCGGATTTGCGCCAGCCGCCCGGTGATGGTTTTATAGGCGTCCGGCTCCAGCTGTTCGAACGCCAGAAGCTGCATCTCGCGCATATATTCGTACATGCCCACCCGCTCGGCCAGCGGCGCGTAGATATCCATCGTTTCGCGCGCGATCCGGCGGCGCTTGTCCTCGGACGGGACGTGGTGCAGCGTGCGCATATTGTGCAGCCGATCGGCCAGCTTGACCAGCAGCACGCGCAGATCGTCCGAGATGGCGAGCAGGAATTTGCGCAGATTTTCGGCCGCGCGCTCGTCCTCGGTCTGGGCGTCGATTTTGGAAAGCTTCGTAACGCCGTCGACCAGCCGCGCGACATCCTGCCCAAATTTGGCACCGATCTCCTCCACCGTGGTCAACGTATCTTCCACCGTATCGTGCAGCAGCGCCGTGATGATTGTGTCTTCGTCCAGCTTGAGATCGGTCATCAGACCGGCAACTTCGATGGGATGGCTGAAATAGGGATCGCCGCTGGCACGTTTCTGGCTGCCATGTTTGGCGACCGAGAACACATAGGCGCGGTTCAGCCGATCCTCGTCAACAGACGGGTGATAGGCGCGCACGCGCTCGACGAGTTCATATTGGCGCAGCATCATGGCTCAAGATGAGGCCCCCGCGCCGCGATGCAACAAAAAACCGCGCCCCGAACGGTCCGGGGCGCGGTTTGGCGGCGTGCGAGACGCGCGATCTGGCGGCGTGCGAGCCGCGCGGTTTAAGCCGCGCGCTTGTTGCATTTCGCCAGCATCGCGGCGTCCATCGCCGAGCCGCCCGCCACAAAGCTGTTCACCGCGCCAAATTCGCGCACCAGATTGGCGCAGACGATGGCTGCCCGGCTGTTCGATTTGCTGCCGGTGCAGATTGCTCCGTCGCACAGGAACACCGAATCGCGCACGATCGCGCGGCGGGCCTCGACCGGAGCGGCAAGCTCGGCCTGATAAAATGCCGCGCCGGTCTGGGCGTGCGCCTGGGGGGCGGCGACCAGCAGGAGGGCGGACAGCGACGCCGCGCCGGCCAGCATGGCGAGTTTGTTGGAAATCTGGGAGAGGGAGATTCGCATCGGAGGATCCTTTGGTTGCAATCGATGAGCATTTTTTTAAGTTGCGAATCAGCACCTATCAATTTAGGTAGCATTAGGCAACCCAATTTCCGGGAATTCGTTTGCATTCGTCCGCGTCCCGCCGTTTATTGCAGTTTCGAGTATTGGAGTGAGCATGGGCAAATTGCGCGAACCCCTTCGCGACATCGCGGCATGCGGTCTGCCGGCCGCGCTGGAGGCCATGGGCGAACGCTGGTCCTTCATGATCCTGCGCGCCTCGTTCAACGGCGTCCACCATTTCGAGGAATATCTGAGCGAGCTGGGCATAGCGCGCAATATCCTGTCCGGGCGGCTGGCCAAGCTGGTCGACGTTGGTATCCTGAAGCGCACGCCGTGCCCCGACGATCGCCGCAAGGTCGTCTACCAGCTGACCGACAAGGGCATGGATCTGCTGCCCGCCATGATCGCGCTGCGCCAGTGGGGCGAGCGGTGGGAGACCGGCGTGCCATCCAATCCGGTGCTGTGCGACGAGCGCGATCGGCGGCCGATCAAGCCGATCATCATCCGCGCCCATGACGACCGCGGCATCGACCATAACGGCCTGTGCTGGATCGACGAAAGCGAACTGCGCGAACGCCGCCGCGATTGTGATGGCCAGCCGGTCAAAAAGCTCGCCGCGATCTGAAGCGGTCTTTCTTGCGCAACGGTCTGGCGTTCGTAAAATCGGCCAAGCCCCAGCGAACGAGAAGAAGCGGACCGAGAAGAAGCAGACCTTCCGGAAACAGACCTCTCTGCGGCAGACTTCCCGGCAGCCGTGCTAAATTATTTGGGTGCGCGTGACGGCGGCGCTATGGGTGACGGGCATGGCGATCGTCGAACTGTCTATAGAGCCGTTCTTTTCCAACAAGAACAGGGCCTTCTGGAACCTGCACAGCGCCGGTTGGGCCGGCGTCCTCATCCTGCGCTCGGCCAGCGCGATCGCCAATGAGGTGTCGCTCGACAAGCTCGTGCCCGTCCTCATTTCGACCATTTCGGGCTATTCGATCTCGCTGATCCTGTCGGTGGTTTACCGCACGGTGTTCGATCGCCGCCCGCTGGTGATCTGGAGCACGGTGCTGGGCACACTGCTCCTGGCGATCGGTGCCTATGCCTTCATCGATGCGTGGGTTTTCCAGATCACGCAGATTACCG
>JBBSUT010000185.1:0-3965 GCA_038234155.1 Sphingomonadales bacterium
TGTCGTGCACGAATGTTTCGACGGCACGGCCGTTTTCCCAGCGGACTCCCAGAACCCAAATATCCATGAAGCTTGGACAAAGGAGCCAGTAGCTCACGCCCGGCTCATGGCGGCGATCTTCCGGTTCGCCCAGGAGCGCGACGACTTCTGTTCTGGCCTTCCCCTCAATGCCTACCCGATAGTTCAAGTCGGCGAGCATTCCGCATCGCCGTTCATCATCGATGCTGTTGCCGCTGGCGGCGATCCAGCTTTCAGATTGAAAGGCGCGGGGAAAAGTCTCCGTGTAAGCTCCACCCGCAAGGTAGGCGAAGGGCAGCCCGATGAATAGCAATAGCATGACGCCGCATCCTGCCACTCGTGTCTTGTTTGTCGTCGAATAGGCCATCTCGCCAATGAGTATGCGGCTTGCCCTACGACCGCAACTGGGTCGTTTTCCGAACGTCCGGTTTAAAAATTTAGACCGGAAAACCAGCCAGTGGTAGCGCACGCTCAAGACTATATGTGGTAAGGCCTGCCATACCACCTTAGGTAGCCGTCGGAACATCCAAAAACGCAAGGCAACGGTCCATGGCGCGCAAATATTCCAAAGGTGGCTATCAGCAAGATGCTCCTGTCGAGGAAGCCGCGCCGAAAGCGCCTCCCGTCCCGTGCTGGCTCTGCGGCCGCCCGACCGGCGAAACTATCGTCTGGCATCACCCGGTACCGAAGAGCCGGGGCGGGCGCGATTTGGTTCCGATGCATCCGATCTGTCAGCAGACGCTGATCGCCAATTTCACCAATAGCGAATTGCAGCGCCACGGCATGGACGTGCAGGCGCTGCTCGACAATCCCAGCGTGCGCAAGTTCGTCGATTGGGTGGCGAAGAAGGAGCCTGATTTCAACGCGGGCACGGCCAAAAAGCAGCGCTGATTGGCGCGCACCTGCAGGTAGGCTTTAGGTCGCGGTGCTTTCATTGGGCTTGGTGTCGGCGCGGTTGTCGCCCTTGTCCACGCCGGTCGTGGCTTCCGGTTCGTTCACGCGCTTGGCTTCGGCGCGGCTGCCGACGGCGGTGGCCTTGTCGCCGCCCGCGCTGCCCTGCTCGCTGGGGGTGTCATTCTTTTGCGCGGCGTCGATGATGCGGCTGTCGTCATGCGCGCGGGCGGTTTCGGTTCGCTTGTTTTCGTCGGTCATGAAAAATCTCCGTTGGTTCGGTGGGTCAACGGACGGGCGGGGAAGGGCGTTCCCACGGCGCGTATTGCGGCGCTTCCGAAATAGCGCTGTCCTACATCCGCGCGGCCGGCCTAGACCCCCGCATGGCATTTTTGCATCCTGGGTTCGGGCACAGGCGGTACGGGGCGTATTTTGGCCCGCACATGCCCCCTGTTTGGGCCGTGCGACTTTCCGGCCCTGGACTGTGTGAAGCGTGTGAAGCTGGCGCCCGGCCCGCTCCCGGTTCAGCGGAGGCGCTTGACCCAGAGCTGGCCGTTGTCGCGGCGTTCGGTGTTGAAGTTGGGCACCGTCTCGAACAGGTCGCTGAGCCGCGAGAAGCCGTAGTTGCGCACGTCGAAGCTCGATCGGTTGCCGGCGCGCTGGCCAACCTGCGACATGTTGGCAAAGCCGCGCTCGTCGCGGTCGCTGGCGTTGTACGCATCGACCAGCAGCGCGATCAGCTTGTCGTCGACCGCACGGCGTTCGCCGCCATTGCCCGCGCCGCCGCCGCCCGCCGCCCTGGCATCGCCGGTCCGGGCGGGCTTGTCGCCGCGGATCAGCGCGTCGACGTCGATGAAGCGGCTGCACGCGGCCTTGAACGCCTCGGGCGTCTTGGCGCTGCCGAAGCCGTAGACCGGGAAGCCGTCCTGGCGGATGCGCATGGCCAGCGGCATGAAGTCGCTGTCCGAGCTCATGATGCCAAAGCCGTTGACCCGGCCGGAGAACAGCATGTCCATCGCATCGATGGTCATCTTCATGTCGGTGGCGTTCTTGCCCTTGGTCATGTCGAACTGCTGCTGCGGCTCGATGCCGTAGACGTGGAGCTTGTCGACCCAGCCCTTGAGCGCCTGCTTGCGCCAGTTGCCATAGGCGCGGCGGATGTTGACCTCGCCCAGTTCGGCCATGACGGTGAGCACGGCGTCGATGCCGGCATGGGACGCGTTGTCGGCGTCGATGAGGAGCGCTGTGTTGCGGTTGCCTTCGGTCATGCGCGCGGGCTTGGACTGCGCGGCGATCCGGATCAACCCGCTTGTGCGGTCCCGGTCGGTTCGGGCCGGCGGCCGTCGGCATCGGGCGATGTGGCCAGGCTGACGCCCACGATCGCCGTCATCGCCGCAGCGAAGCCGGGGATGATCTCGTACACGCCGGGGCCGCCCAGAAATGCAACGTTCCAGCCCAGCGCGATCCAGGCGATGACGACCACCGCGCCGGTGACGAGCCCTGCCACCGCGCCAGCGCCGGTCATCCGCTTCCACATCAGCGCGAGCAGGATCAGCGGGCCGAACGCCGCGCCGAAACCGGCCCAGGCGTTGGAGACGAGGCCAAGCACCTCGCTCTCGGGATCGCGCGCGATGACGCCGGCGACGAGCGCCACGAGCAGCACGCACAGGCGGCCGACGTTCACCATCTCGCGCTCGCTGGCGGTCTTGCGGATGAACAGCCGGTAGAAGTCCTCGGTCAACGAGCTGGAGGCGACCAGCAGCTGCGAGGAGATGGTGCTCATGATGGCGGCCAGCAGCGCGGCGAGCAGGAAGCCGGTGATCAGCGGATGGAACAGGAGGTCGGCCAGCACGATGAAGATGGTCTCCGGGTCCGCGATCGTCAGGCCGTTGCGCTCCGCGAACGCGCGGCCCGCGATGCCAACGCCGAGCGATCCGAGCAGCGCCACGCCCATCCAGGTCATGCCGATGGTGCGCGCCCGCGGCACATCGGCGACCGATCGGATCGCCATGAAGCGCACGATGATGTGCGGCTGCCCGAAATAGCCGAGCCCCCAGCTGATGGCCGAGAGGAAGCCGATCACGCTCAGCCCCGCAAACAGGCTCAGGAAGGTAGGATCGATGGCGGTCACCTCGCGGACCATCGGGCCGACGCCGCCCTCGCCCATGGTTGCGACGACCGGCATCAGGACCAGCGCGACGACCATGATACAGCCCTGCACGAAGTCGGTCAGGCTGACCGCCAGGAAGCCGCCGACCATCGTGTAGGCCAGCACGACGCCAGCGGTGATCCAGATCCCGAAGGCGTAATCGGAGCCGCCAAGCTCCTGCGGAAGCGATCCGAACAGCCCGGCGAAACTGGTCGCGAACAGCTTGCCGCCGCCCACCAGCCCAGCCGCGGTATAGACGGCGAAGAAGACGACGATGATGAGCGCGGACACGGTGCGCAGCGCCAGCGCCCGGCTGGGGAAGCGGCGGGAGAGAAATTGGGGGATGGTCAAGCTGTCGTCCAGATCAGCGGTCTGCTGGCGCAGGCGCGGCGCGACCAGGATCCAGTTGGCGAACGCTCCGACGAACAGGCCGATACCGATCCACGCCTCGACCAGGCCGGTCGCGTAGAGCGCGCCGGGCAAACCCAGCAGCAGCCAGCCGCTCATGTCCGACGCGCCGGCCGAAAGCGCGGTCACGGCTGGGCCGAGCTGGCGTCCGCCGAGCAGATAGCCTTCGCTACTGTCGGTCGACTTCCACCAGGCATAGCCGCCGATGGCGATCATCAGGACGAAGTACAGGGCGAGGGAGATCAGGGTGCCGGTCTGCATAGACCCCTTGGATAGGGATCGCGCGGTCTATGTCCACCCCAGCGAACGATCGGGTGCTGTCGCCGCACTTGGCGAGGGGGGACGGGCATATCGACCATGGCATGCGCAATCAGTGCGCGCGGACCCGGTCAGGGCACCAGCCAGTCGCCATCCCAAGCATCGCCCCCCCACTGGTATCGGGCCCTGCGATGACCCTGATGTGCGAGATAGAGGAACTCGATCCGATCGATCGCAAACA
>JBBSUT010000186.1:0-3954 GCA_038234155.1 Sphingomonadales bacterium
CTCGATCCGCTTTCGGTGCTTGATCGACAAGGCGTAGCCCTGATGTCGGGTCGTGCGCCCGTCGATCGCTGAGTATCGTGATTTCTGCGCGACATGCGGGGTGACGCAGGCCTCCCTGAGGTCGGAGACGAACTCGGCAGCGTCATACCCCTTGTCCGCCCCAAGCGTCAGCCGCCGGGTTGATCCGGGGGAGTGGCGATGCACCATGTCCAGGGCGGCACGCCGCTCGGCATGGCCGTCTGCCTGCGTTAAGTCGCCCTGAACAACCAGACCGTGGCGGTTCTCCATCAGCGCATGGCCCATGAAGCACAGTGTCGCGCCGGCGCCGGGCGATTTCTTGTAGAGCCGTGCTTCCGGGTCCGTAGTTGACGCGTGGGTTGCGTTCGAACGCTTCTCGCCCTTGAAGTCGACCTCGGCGTTACGGTTGCGGTGATTGGGGCGGGGCATCGGTTCGGTCTCTGGTTCGGATTGGGTGGGTTGATTGTCAGGGGCGATGGAGGGCGTTGGAGGATCATCCGGCCCCTCATTGTCGGGCGGCGGGCCCTCCGCCTTCTGTTGGAAACTTTTCATCGACGCCCAGGCCTTGATCAATGTCCCGTCGACCGAGAAATGCTCATCCGATAACAGCGGAGCCACCTCACGGTGCGCCAGGATTGCCGCCATCACCTTGCGCGACATGTCCGTCGTCAGAAGTCGGTCGCGGTTTTTGGTGAACACTGTGGGGACCCAAACCGCGTTGTCGATACCAAGGCCGACAAACCAGCGAAACATCAGATTGTATTGCATCTGCTCCATCAACTGGCGCTCGGATCGAACCGAGAACAGGATCTGGATCAAGCTGGCCCGGATCAGCCGCTCGGGGGCAATCGAAGGACGGCCGAAGTCGACATAGAGTGAGGCAAACTCGCCATCGAGGCTGGCGAGGGCGTCATTGACCACTTGCCGGATCTTGCGCAGCGGATGCTTGGCAGGGATGCGTTCCTCGAGATCGACATAGCTAAACAGCGACCCGCTCTTTTCATCCGTCCCGCGCATCTTCACCCCCGACATTGCCGTGCGGAGAGTGAATCATGTTCTCAATTTACTGTCGAGGCGGGACTATTTCAGCAGCCTGTTAGAGCACGATGACACGCCCAAAGGGCGGGCAGGGGCCAAGCGGTCTTTCACGAAAAATGCAGCGAAGGTCCGGCTTACTACCGGACTACGCCGGCGCAGCTTTTCGCCGATTCAATAATGCGGGATCTACATTTTCGGCCCTTTGCGGACCTTGGTGCAACCTGCAGCGAACGGCCGCATCGAGCCCACTTTGCCGAATGCTGTTCTGCCGCATCTCGCACGGGTAAGAAATTCGGCCTGTCGCGATCGTCCCGAACCGAACTTTCGCACGAAATGCCGCAGGGCCCTGGTTTAGGCCCATCTCATCCGATGGGTGTCCGTCAATGTTTTTTGCTACGCAGCAGTATGCCGGGCCGGTCCGTCGACGATCATCATGGGACAGCCGCGCGAACAGCGCTCGACTCGGCTGTCGATGCCATAAAGCTGGCTGATCATCTGCGGCGTCAGCACCTCCAGCGTGGGGCCCGTCGCAAGGATCCGACCATGTGCAAGCGCCATCACCGTCGTGCAGGCGCGCATGACCTGGTTGAGATCGTGCAGCGCAAGGATCACGACGGCCCCTGTGTCGCGCGCATAGCGGTTCAGAGCGTCCAGAACCTCATACTGCCGGTAGAGGTCGAGGGCCGAGGTGGGCTCGTCCATCAGCACGACCTTGGGGCGCGTCACGAGTGTCTGGGCGATCGACACCGCCTGCCGCTGGCCGCCAGACAGTTCCGGCAATTGCTGCTCTGCCAGATGGGCCACGCCGAAGCGGTGCAGCGCGTCATCGACGGCGGCCAGTTCCGATGCGGACAGCCGCCAGCCGCCGCCGCCCTGCTTGAGGGCGAGAATAATGGATTCATAGACCGTCAGCGCGGCGCTCATGCCGGTATCCTGCGGCATGTAGCGCAGATCGTCGGCTGTTGCACCCGACAGGCGCACAGCACCGGTGCCACGCAACTGTCCCGCGATGCGGCGGAACAGGGTAGACTTGCCCGCAGCGTTCGCGCCGACCAGCGCGGTCAGACTGCCGCCCGGGATGTCAGGGGTGGAGGCATCAGTCAGGATCGTGCGCCGTCCATAGCGCGCGCCGATCTGGTCCAGTGCAAGCGTTACCATGATTTGCGTCCTTTGGTCAGGATCAGAGCGGCAAAGAAAGGCACGCCGACAAGGGCCGTGATGATGCCGATGGGCAAGACCGCACCCGGAAGGATAGCTTTGGACAGGACCGAGGTTGCGGACAGGATCAATGCTCCCGACAGCATCGCGCCGGGGAGGAAGAACCTCTGATCTTCACCCAATAGCAGCCTTGCCACGTGTGGGCCAACAATGCCGATGAAACCAATCGTTCCAACGAAGGAAACCGGGATAGCGGCCAAGAACGACCCGAGAAACAGCGTCTCGAGCCGCAGGCGCTTGACCGGCACCCCCATTGCTGCCGCGCGGGTTTCGCCCAGGCGGATCGCGGTCAGCGCCCAGGCGCGGCGCGCGAAGAGCGGTGCGCAGACCGCAAGGATCGCCGCCGTGACCGCGACCTTGGCCCATGTGGCCTTGGTCAGGCTACCCATGGTCCAGAAGACGACGGCCGACAGCGCCTGTTCGGAGGCGAAGAATTGCAGCAGCGCCAGTGCCGCGTTGAAGGAAAAGACCAGCGCGATGCCCAGCAGGATGATGGTTTCCGTCGTCACGCCGCGCAGGGTCGACAGACCGAAGATCAGCAGCGACGCCCCCATCGCCATGGCAAAGGCGTTGATCGGAACCATCAGCGCGATGGCCGCGGGAAAGAGGGATACGCCCATCACCATGGCCAGCGCCGCGCCGAAGCTTGCCGCGGCGGACAGGCCGAGGGTGAAGGGGCTGGCCAGCGGATTGGCAAGGATCGTCTGCATCTGCGCACCGGCCAGCGACAGGCTGGCCCCAACGGTCACGGCCAGCAGCGCCATGGGCATGCGGATGTCCCAGACCACGACGCGCATCTGCAGGTCGGCGGCGCCGGGAGCAAAGATCGTGTGCAACACCTCGCCCAGGGTATAGCGCGCGGGGCCAAGCGCGACGTCGATCGCCAGCGACAGCAGCAAAAGTGCGGTCAGGCCGGTCAGGATCACGATCCGTCGCGCGACCAATCCACGGTAGCTGGCAGCATGGGACGGGACGTGTGGTGTCAAAACAGTCATGGGATGGCTCCAGAAGGTGGGGACGGCCCGCAGGCCGCCCCGTCAGGTCACTTGTCGGATGCGTCCAGCGACACCCAGTAGCCGGGGCGGTAATCGATCGGCAGGAAGCGCGCGTGAAGTTCCGCCAGCGTCGCCTCGGGGTCGAGGTCGGGGAACAGTTCGGGATGGATCCACTTGGCCAGCTGCTGCACGGCGACAAAGCTGTAGGGGTTATTGTAGAACTGGTGCCAGATCGCGTGGACCTGATTGTTTTCCACCGCCTTGACTCCGGTGAAACCGGGCCGCTTCATCAAGGCGGCCAGCTTGGTCCGCGCCTCGGCCTCGTCCGAGCCGGGGCCGACGCCGACCCAGTCCCCACCGGGCACGTAAGCTTCCCAGTTGCCGCCTGTCACGATGATCTGGTCGGGGTTCGACGCGATGATCTGCTCGGCGTTGATCGTGCCGAAGGTGCCGGGGATGAACGGACCGGCCATATTCTCGCCCCCCGCGAGGTCCACAAAGGCCCCAAAGTTGGCGTTGCCGAAGGACATGCAGCAATCCTCGGTATAGCCACCGGCGCGTTCCACGAAGACGAGCGGGCGGTCGAGGTTCGTCTGGGCGTCGATCACATCCGTGACGCGGGCGATCTGGGCGTCGTAGAAGGCGTTGAACTCCGCGGCGCGGTCTTCCTTGCCGAAGATCTCGC
>JBBSUT010000187.1:0-3854 GCA_038234155.1 Sphingomonadales bacterium
AATGACCACGGTAACCGCCCCCATCAACCGGGCGATCGAGATAATAAAGAACCGCGCCTTTGCCGGATCGTCGCTCATGCCATGTCCTCCAGAAGTGATCCGATATCCTGCGGATGGCGAGCGACATCGTGCGCGCCCGCGGCCAGCAGTTCCTCGGCGCTGTGATAGCCCCAGGCCACGCCGAGCGCCTGCGCCCCGGCAGCGCGCGCCATGATCATATCGTAGCTGGTATCGCCGATGACGATGGTGTCGCTGGCCTGCGCCCCGGCCTCGGCCATCGCTGCGGTGGCCATCGCCGGATGCGGTTTGGACGGATGCCGATCGGCCGTCTGCAGCGTTACAAACAGCCCGGTAAGCCCATGGGTTTCGAGCATCGAGTGCAGCCCGCGGTCGGACTTGCCGGTCGCCACGCCCAGCAGCCAGCCGGCCGCGTCCAGGTCGGCCAACAGCGGCGCGATCCCATCGAACAGCGGTTCCTCCAGCAGCCCGTCGCTGCGCAGACCGCGGAACGCTTCCTTGTAATGCTCCAACAGCAGCCGCCGCTCGGCCTCGTCGCTGGCCGGATCCAGCACCCGCATCGCTTCGAACAGGCTGAGGCCGACGATCCGGCGGATCGCGCCATGCCCCGGGGACGGGCGGCCGGCCATGCGGAAGGCCTGCTCCATCGAAGCGCAGATTGCGGCCTGACTGTCGACCAGCGTGCCGTCGCAATCGAACAGGGCCAGCCGAACCGTCATGCCGCTGTCACTTGCGCGTGTTGCGCGAGCTGCCCCGTTCGCGCCGTTCGCCGCGCCGCTCTTTGCGCACCTGCTTGGCGTGCTGGCGGGCTTTTTGCTTCTTCACTTCGGGCGGCGCCTCGGGTGGACCGTCGTCGAACGGCAGGTCGCCCAGCGCCTGATCGAACCCCATCTGCTCCATCGATTCGGCGAAATGCTCCGGCAGTTCGGCGATGATGTCGATCTTCGATCCCTTGGGGCCGCCGATCTTCAACCGCCGCGCGTGCAGATGCATCTTGCGGCTGATCGATCCTGTCAGAAACGCTTCCTTGCCGCCATATTTGCCGTCGCCGACAATGGGATGTCCGATAGCAGCCATATGGACGCGCAGCTGGTGCGTGCGGCCGGTATAAGGCTGCAGCTCCACCCAGGCGGCGCGGTTGCCTGCGCGCTCGACCACGCGGTAGCGTGTCTTGGCGGTCTGGCCGTTCTCCTCATCAACATGCATCTTCTCGCCGCCCGTCCCCGGCTGCTTGGCGAGCGGCAGTTCGATGATCCCGTCGAAGATGTCCGGCACGCCGACGATCAGCGCCCAGTAGATCTTGCGCGCCTTGCGGGTGGCGAAGTGCTTGCTGAAATAGGCCGCGCTGCCGGGCGTCCGCGCGAGCAGCACCGCGCCGGAGGTGTCCTTGTCCAACCGGTGCACCAGCCGCGGCCGCTGTTCGCTGCCGTCCGGCATCAGCGCGTCGAGCAAGCCGTCGAGATGCCGCGTGGTCTTGGTGCCGCCCTGCGTCGCGAGCCCGGGGGGCTTGTTGACCACGAAGGCGTGCTCGTCCTCGTAGATCACCATGTCCCGCGCGAACGCCGCCTCTTCGGGGCTCAGCGGTTCGCGGCCGCGGCGCACGGGCGCATCGCTGGGCGGTTCGGCGGGCGGCACGCGCAGTTCCTGCCCGGCGGCAACGTGATCCCCCACCTTGGCGCGTCCCCCGTCGACGCGGACCTGGCCCGTGCGCACCCAGCGCGACACCAGGCCGAACGGGATGTCGGGCATGTGCCGCTTGAACCAGCGGTCGAGCCGGATGCCATCGTCGTCGGCGGCCACCTTGAGCACGCGCACGGCCTCTGAAGCCTGATCTACCATCCTACGTTCCTTGCCAGGGCCAGTCCGGCCATCAGCGCCGCAACCGAGACGAGCACGGAGGCCAGCGCATAGCCCGCCGCGCCGATCAGCGCGCCGCGTTCGATCATCGCCACCGCTTCCAGGCTGAAGCTGGAGAAGGTGGTGAACCCGCCGAGCAGGCCGACGCCGATCAGCAGCCGCGCGCCCTCCTGCATCTGCGCGCCCACGTCCATCCGCGCCAGCAGGCCGACGAGCAGCCCCATGGCCAGCCCGCCCAGCAAGTTGGCGGCGAAGGTGCCCCAGGGCCAGCCGGTGGCGCCCAGCCGGAAGGCGAGCCGCCCCAGCTGGAAGCGCAAGGCCGCGCCGATCGCGCCGCCGGCCATGACGAGTAGCATGTTCATGGGGCCGCGCTCTACGCGCTGGTGCCCCCTGTTAGCAAGCTGCGCCCTGCGCCAGGCCCGCGACAGCCCCGCGATCCGCCCCGCGACCCGCCCCCGCTCAGGCCCGCGAGCCGCCCCCGCTCAGGCCCGCGTTCAGCGCCCGCCGCTGGCGACCACGTCCACCGCGGTGCCGCCGTCGGCGCGCTTGGCAAAGGTGATGTAGTAGGCGTCTTCGCCGCGCGTGCCGCCGAGCGCGTGATCGCCGCGCCGGATGACGTATTCGGCGCTGTAGCCCGCGCCGCGCGCCCGGGTGTAGTAGTAGTCAGCCACGTCCTGCACCGGGTTGGCGCTGGTGAAGCTCACCACGCGCAGGCTGCAGCCGTCCCCGGCGACGCCGGCAGCCTCTTGCACACGCCCCTTGGGGTAGACGGGGAAGGCGGCGGGCATGCGGTTGGCCCAGCCCGCGCCGTAGCTCAGACTGGCAGCGCAGCGGCCCTTGGTCTGCGCCGCGGCGAGCGCGCCGAGCGTGCGCGGCCCGGACCCGCCCGAGCAGTTCTCGCATTCTTCCTCCTGCATCACGCGCGGCTTGGGCGCGCGCATCAGCTTGAGGCCGCCAAGGTCTGCGGCCGTCACCCTATCGCCCGCATAGCCGTCATCCGGCGGCACCATGGCGCTGTCCGGCCCGTCCGGCGCGCGCAGCGCGTTGCGGTTGGCCTGGCTGGTGAGATCGGGATCGATCAGGATGCGATCGTTGAGCGCCGCGTTGAGCACGGGATCGTTCACGGCGCCCGACAGCTTGTCGTCCAGCTGCGCCACCTGCTGATCGTTGGCTGCGTTGTCTGCGCAGGCGGCAAGGCCCAGCGGCAGCGCCAGCACGGTGAGCGCAATGCTGGCCCGGAGGGGCGCGGCCTCGCGGCGGGCGGGCGATACGGCCTGGGTCATACGGTTTGGCTCATGCGGTTCGGCTGGCTCATGCGGTCTGGCTGGCTCATGCGGTGTGGCTCCTGTTCGGCCGAGAGGCTGCGCGCGATCGCGGCCGGTGGATAGCCACAAACGCGGTTAACGCACGCATCCCCGCGCCGCGCCGGTCCGCGCCCACCGCTTTCGTGCCATGCCGGGACGGATCGCACCCAAGGCTTACGACCGAAAGCCTAAGATGCCGTGAACCCGCGCGCCGCACGCACCGATCGAGACCATGCCCGCCAAAGCGCGCGCCGGAGCGGCCAGCTTCACACGCTTCACACTGTCCAGGGCGAGAAACTGCCGGGAGCCTGTGAAGCAGATCGAAGCGGGGCGTTTGCGATCGGAAGGGCGCAATAGCCCGCATACGTCCCCCCTCGTTCCACCCTTCCCCAAAACTGCAGCGCAGGCCGACGAGCGCAACGGAAAAAAGGGGGACGGACGAGCGAATCCAACAAAGCCTCCGGGATGGAACGGCGGAGAACATAGCGGAAACGCGGGATGTAGGACAGACCTCAGGAAGTCCTACGTACTCGCGTGAGCCTTTCGGATCGGTTGCCTAGGTCCTGTTGACAAAAGGGATTCCCAAGCAGACCAAGTTCTGATTCAAGGCTGCTTTTTGCGGAGCAGTCATGGATCGCGGGGATTTGTCGGACGAAGAGTGGAATGTGATCGGGG
>JBBSUT010000188.1:0-3783 GCA_038234155.1 Sphingomonadales bacterium
ACTCTGGCAATGCAGGCTCAAATTGTAGCCTGGAGCGAAGGGTGAGAGATTGCCTGTTGCCTCTCTTGAGCGGATCGAGCAGGTCGTCGATATCGAGGAGAAGTCCTGTTCCTGCCGCGCTCGCGCGGCGGGGCGAGGTCACGCTTGCCTTTTGCTGGGCGGATGTGCGTCGCCGGTTCTTCGAGCTTGCCGCTCCGGGCACTTCGCCTGTCGCAACCGACGTTCTCAAGCGCATTGCCCAGCTCTACAAGATCGAAGCCGGGATCCGCGGCCAGTCTTCCGCTGCGCGCCGTCTCGCCCGTCAGAAACAGAGCCGCCCGATCATCGAGGATCTCCGACGCGTGCTGGACGCACGGCTGTCGCAGCTCAGCCGCAAAAGCCGTCTCGCCGAGGCGATCCGCTACGCGCTCACGCGCTGGGATGGACGGACCCTGTTCCTGGATGACGGCGGCGAACACTGGGCCGTCATCGCCAGCATGATCGGAACGTGCAAGCTGAACGCCATCGATCTCCAAGCCTGGCTCACCGATATGCTCTCCAAGCTCGCAGCCGGTCATCGCAACGGCCGCATCGGCCAGCTTATGTCGTGGAATTATCCCACCACCGCAGGGTGAGAACAGCGCTTAACGATAGAAGATCAGCAGCGTGAAATGTTCCGGCGTTTGCTTCGCCAGCTCAAATCGCGCCGCGATGGTGAGGGGAAGATCGAGAGAAGGGGCGGCGTGGCCGGGGGTGGGCTGGGGCATGGTGTCTCCCTTGCCCTGGTAAACAGCGGGCCCGGACGGACGTTCCCGGCACGGGACGTCAGCGTTTCTTCTTGCCGCCCCCGCCCGATTCCTTGCCAGAGCCCTTACCAGCCCCCTTGCCGCCAACTGGTTTGCGCCCGCTGTTTGGCCGTTTGCTCCTGGCCGGCACGCTACTGGGGCGTCCGCGCTTATCTCTCCGGACTGGGCGACCGGGCGCCTTGCCCGGCATCTCGACGTCCGGCACTTCAAAACGCAAACCGCCAGATACCGGATTGGCCTCAGCAAGCCGCAGCTTGAGTTTCATCCCGCTTTTATAAATGGTCCCACTGTCGCGGCCTGTCAGCGTGCGCCCCGCTTCGTCGTAGGCAAAATATTCCGCGCCGAGCGTGGATACCGGCACCAGACCGTCGCCGCCCAGATTCTGAACCGTCGCAAAAAAGCCGAAATCGAGCACGCCGGTAATTCGCGCATCGACCAGTTCGCCGACATATTGCGATAGATAGGCCGCAACATAACGGTCCATCGTGTCACGCTCGGCCTCCATCGCGCGGCGTTCGGTGCGGCTGATTACCTCCGCAATATGGCCGAGATCGCCCGCATCCTTGGCCGTCAGCCCAGTGCCGCGCTGGATCGCAGCGTTGTCCGGTGCGGGCATCTCCAGATCATAGGCGTCGACCAGCGCGCGGTGGACCAGCAAATCGGCATAGCGCCGGATTGGCGAGGTGAAATGCGCATAGGACGCCAGCGCAAGGCCGAAATGGCCCGCTTTTTCAGCTCCGTAATAGGCCTGCGTCTGGGTGCGGAGGATTTGCTCCATCACCTGCGCAAGCACCTCGTCATCATCGACGCGCGCAATCACATGGTTGAAGACCGATGGTTGTACCACCTGGCCGAGCGCGAATTCCATCTCAAAGGTCTTCAGATAATCCTTCAGCGCAACCAGTTTCTCGCGCGACGGCGGAAGGTGGGTGCGGTACATGACCGGAGACTTCTTCGCCTCCAGCGCCTGCGCGGCGGCCACATTGGCCGCGATCATATAATCCTCAACCAGACGATGCGCATCGAGGCGCACCCGGGTGGTAACGGCGGCAATCTTTCCCTGCTCGTCGAGGTGCACCTGCCGCTCGGGCAGATCGAGGTCGAGCGGTCCTCGCTCATTTCGCGCCTTGAACAGCAGCTTCCAGCACGCCCAGAGATTCTGCAACGCCTCCGCAAGAGCGTGGTCGCTTTTGAGCTTTTCAAACGCCTGCCGCTCTGCGTCCGAAGCACGCTGCATAGCATTGGCCGGCTCCGCGTGCGCGGCACTGTCTGCCTTGCCTTCAACCGCAGCATCCACGATGGCCTGCGCATCCTCATAGGCGATGTTCGCTGACAGCCGCACGACGGCGCGCGTAAAGCGATGGCGCGTAACCTTGCCGTTGCGGTCGATCGTCAGGTGGCACGCCATCGCGGCGCGATCCTGCCCAGCCTTGAGCGAGCATTTGTCCGAGCTGAGTTCGTGCGGCAGCATCGGAACTACCCGATCGGGAAAATACACGCTGTTGCCGCGCCGGCGCGCCTCACGGTCCAGCTCGCCGCCTGGTCGAACGTAGAAACTCACATCGGCGATCGCCACGACTGCCTGGAAACCACCTGTATTGGCCGGATCATCATCGGGCGCCGCCCACAGCGCATCGTCGTGATCACGGGCGTCGCGCGGGTCGATGGCAAGAATCGGCAGATGCCGCAAATCCTCGCGCCCCTCCGCGGCCACCGGCAGATCGGCCACCCGCGTCGCCTCTTCCACCGCCGTATCGGGAAAAACATTGGGAATGCCGAATTTGGCAATAGCGATGAGGCTAAAGCTCTTGGGCGCAAACGGGTCGCCGAGAATCTCGCTGACGCGCGCCGTTATCTTGTGCCCACGGCCGCGCTTTTCCGCCACGACGAGCTGTCCGGGCTGGGCACCGCCAACATCGGAGATAGGGGTATCGCGGCGCGACTTTTTGTCGGTGCTGCGCAGGATGAAGCGGTCGCCCTCTTTCTCGACAACGCCGAGAAGCTGTTCGCTTCCTCGATCCAGTTTCTTCATTACGTGCGCGACGTGGCCCTGTCCGCGCTCTTCGGTGCGTGCCAGAACACGGTCGCCGATACCCAGCGCCCCGTTGCGGCCTCGCTCAACAATCCGAACGCGTGGCGGACTTATGCCTTCCGCCTCCCAATGCTCGGGCACGCCAACCGGCTGATCGTCGTCGATTTCGATCACGCGCAATACGGCGACCTTGGGGAGCCCGCCCATCTTATGGAACGCCCGCCCTGGCGCCATGTCGACCAGACCCTCGTCGGTCATATCCTTGAGCAACGTCTTCAGCGCGATCTTTTCCTGGCCGTTCAAGCCGAAGGCCTTCGAGATCTCGCGCTTGCCTGCGGGAGCATCGCTGGTCTCGATGAATTCAAGTATCTGGTCGCGGCTCGGAAGGCCTTTGGATTTGCGGGGCAACAGTCTGCCGATCAGTCCTCGGGGGACATCCGGTCAATCTTGGCCTGAAGATCGGCGACCTGCCGTTTCAGCGTATCCATCTCGCCGCGCTCGCCGTTATCGTCGGCAGCCGTGCCTACCGGCGTCGGCACAAAGGCATCGCGTGCGGCGCGGATCATCTGCAGATTGTTGCGCGCGATCTCTCCAAATGGTCCACGCGCCACGGCACTTTCCAACGCGACGTCCATCTGCCGCTGGTTCTCGCGGAAAGTGCGCATCGAATTCTCAAGATATTCCGGGATCATGTTCTGCATCGACCCGCCATAGAAAGAGATGATCTCCTTCAGGAAATTGGTCGGCAGCAAACCTTTTCCGCTGCTTTCCTCCTCCATGATGATCTGGGTGAGCACATTGTGCGTAATGTCCCCCCCGGATTTTGCGTCGATCACCACAAATTCCACGCCGCGGCGGATCAGATCGGCCAAGTGATCGAGCGTGATATATTTGGAACTGGACGTGTCATAGAGACGGCGGTTCGCGTATTTTTTGATCGTGACAGGACCATCGCCGTTCTTCGCT
>JBBSUT010000189.1:0-3751 GCA_038234155.1 Sphingomonadales bacterium
GTGAAGCACATTCTCGAGTTCAAGGAGAACCTGCGGACGCTGATCATTTCCTCACTCTTCATCATCCTGTCGGGCCGGGTGGGGCTGACTGATTTGGGCAATACCATGCAGAAGGGTCTGCTGCTGCTGGCCTTCGTGATTTTCCTCGGCCGCCCAATTTCGGTCTTGCTGGCGCTGATCGGCGCGAAGGAGACGAACGTAAAAGAGCGCACCTTCCTCGCGCTGATGGCGCCCCGCGGCATCGTGGCGGCGGCGGTCACGTCGATTTTCGCGCTGGAATTCGAAGAGGCGGCGGTCCACGGGCGCTTTGGGGCGGTGCTCTCGCCGATGATCGCGGCGCAGTCCCGCGAGCTGGTGGCGCTGGTTTTCCTGATCATCGTCGGCACCGTCAGCGTCTATGGACTGGGCGCGGCGCCGCTCGCCCGGCGGCTCGGGCTGGCGGCGAAAAACGCCAGCGGCATCCTCTTCGCCGGCGCCGACGTGTGGGCGCGCATGGTCGCCAAGGTCCTTCATGACGACGGCCATCGCGTCACGCTGCTCGATACGAATTACAAAAATATCTCCGCCGCGAAGATGCTCGGCCTGGACGCGCACCGGGCGAACATCCTCTCGGAATTCGCCGAGGAGGAGCTGGATTTCAACGGCTTGGGACACCTCATCGCCGGCACGCCGAACGACGAGGTGAACTCGATGGCGGCATTTCGCTTCATCCACCAGTTCGGCCGCGCCGGCGTCTGGCAGCTCGCTCCGGTCGATCGCGATGGCCACCATCGCAAGGCCGCCGCCGGCGATCTGCGGAGTCGGATCTGCTTCGAGGGCGCGCCGCACCAGGCGCAACTCGCGGAATCCGTCGCCGCCGGGGCGCAAATCAAGAAGACGCAGATCACCGAGCAGTTCGATTTCGCGCGATTCCACCAAGCCTATCCCACCGCGATCGTGCTCTTCCTCGAGGAGGGCCGCACGCTCCGGCCCGCTCTGGCGGAGCTGGCAAAAGTCCCGGCCGGCACCACCGTCATCGCCCTCGTCCCGAAAGCCGAACTCGACGCAGTCGCCGCGGAGGGGAAATCGAACGGCAACGGCAACTCCCAAGGAAATCCGAACCATGCAACTCGCTGAAGTCACCTGCCCGACCTGCTTCGAAACCTTCGGCGTGGCCATGCCGCACCCGGACGAGCTGCCTGCGGAAATGGACTACGATTGCGAAATCTGCTGCCGCCCGATGGTCATCGTTTTCACGGAAGACGAGGCGTATGCGAGGGGTCTGGGCGAGTAGCCGGCTGGCAAAAATGCGGCGATTGCACGATTGCACTGGCCCCGGCGCTTGCCTAGCGTCGCCGGAATGGCGGTTACGAAAACGTTGAGAGCGGCGGCGGGATGGCTGGAACTGGGGCTGGCGGACGAGGCGCTGTGCGAGTTGGAATCGCTGCCCGCCGAGGCGCAGACACTCCGCAAGCCGCTGGAAATCAGGCTGGCGGCGCAGATGGAGAGCTGCCTGTGGAATCCGGCGTCCGAGACGGCCCGGCTGCTTTGCCTCAAGGCGGAGGACGAGCCGGAGTTCTTCCTCCGCGCCGCCTACTGCCTCCACGAAACCGGCGATACCCTCGCCGCCCGCGACCAACTCCTGCGCGGGCCGAAGACGCTCTTCGAAATGGCCGTCTTCCACTACAATCTCGCCTGCTACCTCTGGACGCTCGGCGAGGCCGAACGCGCCCGCGACCACCTCGGCCGCGCCATCCGCATGGACGCCGATTTTCTCGAATCCGCCCGCGGCGACCGCGATCTCGCCGGAATCGATCTGCCCGACGATGGCGCTTGAAGATCCGCCTCCCGCCTGCCACCCACCGGCCGTGAAACGAACCCTCCTCACCGCCCTCATGTCCGCCGCACTTGCCACCTCCGCCGCCCTCGCCGGTGGTGAATTCCGCCACGTCGTCTTTTTCAAATTCAAGCCCGACGCCACCGCCGGGCAGATTGGCGAAATCGAAAAGGCCTTCGCCGCGCTTCCCGCGAAAATCCCCGCGATCGTTGCTTACGAATGGGGCACCAGCGAGAGCGTCGAGAATCTGAATGACGGCTTCACGCATTGCTTCCTCGTCAGTTTCAAGGACAAGGCCGGCCTCGAAGCCTATCTCCCGTCCGAGGCCCACAAAGCCTTCGGCGCGCAGCTCAAGCCCCTGCTGGAGAAGGCGTTTGTCTTCGATTACACCGCGAAGGACAAGTGAGGCGCGTGGCGATCCCAGTCCCGCCGAGTTCCTGAATCGTGAGGCGGACCCCGAAATTCGGGCCAGGGGCTAAGCTATGATTGGGGTGGCTGGGAGCGGGTTTTGACCCGAACCTAAACCACACAAGATGAAAGCAAAACGAAGAAGACACGAACCCGAATTCAAGGCCCGCGTGGCGCTTGAGGCACTCAAAGGCATCCAAACCATCCAGCAGATCGCCAAGGATTTCGACGTCCATCCGGTCCAGGTATCCGACTGGAAAAAGGCCATGACCGCAGGTGCCAGCGGCATCTTCGGCCCCGGCCGCAACAAGGCCGAACCCGAGGATTTCGACCGCCAGCGCGACGAACTCCACGCCAAGATCGGGCAGTTGACCGTGGAGGTGGACTTTCTGCGAAAAAAGTCGAAACAACTCGGTCTGTGAGGGATCGCATCGAGTTGGTTGAAAAAAATCATCCCAAATTGAGCATGAGAAAACAATGTGAGCTCCTCGGTGTCGCCCGCTCGTCGGTGACCTATCAAGCCGTGCCGGAAGATCCCGAAGACATCCGCATCAAACGCCTGTTGGACGAAATCTACATGGTCGATCCATGCTTGGGCAGCCGCCGCCTGGTGACGGTTCTCAAGCGCGACCACGGCGTGGAAGTCAACCGCAAGCGACTGCAACGTCTACGCCGCGAGATCGGCCATGAAGCGATCTGGTGCAAGCCGCGCACCAGCATTCCGGACCATGGGCACCGCAAATTTCCCTACCTGTTGCGGAATCTAACGGTGTCCGAACCCGATCAAGTGTGGTGCACCGACATCACCTATGTGCCGATGCCCGGCGGCCACGCCTACCTGTGCGCGGTGATGGACTGGCATTCGCGCAAGGTGCTCGGCTGGGCCGTTTCCAACACCATGGAGACGGGCCTTTGTCTGGAGGCTCTTGAGAAGGCGCTGACGTCCACCGGCAAGGTTCCGGGGATTTTCAACACCGACCAAGGCTGCCAGTTCACCTCCGCGGAATGGACCGGGCGGCTGCTGGATCTCGGCGTGAAGATCAGCATGGACGGGCGCGGACGCTGGATGGACAACGTTTTCATCGAGCGATTGTGGAGGAGCGTGAAATATGAAGAGATCTATCTGTTCGAACACTCCACGCTGCCGGCCCTGCGCTTGGGACTCGGGAATTGGTTCGCTCGCTACAACGACTGGCGACCCCACGAGACGCTCGGCAACCTCACTCCGGCAGTGGTCTATCAAATCCAACCCGGAAGCCCTCAGGAATTCCTTGAAGGCACAACCCCAAAGGCCGCATAATCGCCAGCCCCCCCGGCGCGCCGATTTTGGGCAGCCTCCGCTCCAGGCTCCGCACTCCACTCCGCTACGCTCCGTTGCGTGCTGCGCCTTCCGCTACGTCTGCCCAAAATAGAGTCCTTCACCACTCCCCACTTGATCCCCAACCCTTGATCTCCTATCCCTTTTCCGCACCCCGCCACCATAGCTTAGTTTAGCTCCTCAGTGGTCGGAATTTCGGGTCCGCCTCA
>JBBSUT010000190.1:0-3738 GCA_038234155.1 Sphingomonadales bacterium
CGCCGCGCGTTCAGGGTGCACATTGCCGAGGTGTGCGTAGAAATCACCCGCGCCGCCAACCGCTGTGCGATCCTCCGGCATCTGCAGGATCAGCCGCCGCCAGTTGCGGGTGAAGCGGTGCGCGCCGGTCTCGATGATGGTATCGTCGATGTCCGAGATGACCGCACGCCGATGATCGGTACCGGGTGCCAGAATGTGGCCCTCCACCGCGTCCGATCCGGGCAAATCGGGCAGATCGATCTGGCAGAGCTCCCACGTGGTATGCAGCGGCATCGGACGGGGGCCCGGCAGCTGCAGCTCGAACCGGGCAAAACCCTCGTCATCGCTCAGCGCCTCGGCGGTCAGATCGCCGAACCGCAGCCGCACGCGCACGCCCGGCACCTCGTGGCTGCTGTAGAGCCGCAGCAGATAGAGGAACTTGCCCAAAGCAGAGAGGGTGTCACTCGGCTCTTTGGTGCGCCGCAGAATGCGCACGCTCAGCTCCATCGCCTGCGCGTTGCGAAAACCGCTGTAGGCGGCGATCGCGATCGGTCGATTACGGGCGAGGAAGCGAAACGGCATGAGACGCCGCCGCCCTACAGCACATATTTGCTCAGGTCAGTATCCTTTGCGATGTCGGCCAGCTGCTTTTCGACATAGGCGGCGTCGATCGTCAGCGTCTCACCGCGCCGGTCCTCCGCCTCGAAGCTGATCTCGTCGAGCAGTTTCTCCATCATAGTCTGCAGCCGCCGCGCGCCGATATTTTCCACGCTCTCGTTCACTTGCGCGGCGAACTTGGCGACGGCGGCGATGGCATCGGCGGTGAATTCCAGCGTCACTTCCTCGGTGCCCAGCAGCGCGACATATTGCGTGGGCAGATTGGCCTTGGTCTCGGTCAGGATGCGCACGAAATCCTGTTCGGTCAGCGCGCGCAGTTCGACGCGGATCGGCAGGCGGCCCTGCAGCTCGGGCAGCATGTCGCTGGGCTTGGCGACGTGAAACGCGCCGCTGGCGATGAACAGCACATGGTCGGTCTTCATGGGACCGTATTTGGTGGCCACCGTGGTGCCTTCGATCAGCGGCAGCAGATCGCGTTGCACACCCTCGCGGCTGACCGACGCGCCGCCGCGCCCTTCGGACACGGCGATCTTGTCGATCTCATCCAGGAATACGATGCCATTTTGCTCGGCATCCTGGATTGCGGCGCGCGCGACATCGTCCTGGTCGAGCCGCTTGTCGCTCTCCTCCTCGATCAGCTTGTCCCAGGCATCGGCCACCCGCAGCTTGCGCTTCTTCAGCTTCTTCTGGCCGAACGCCTTGCCCATCATGTCGCTCAGATCGATCATGCCCATCTGGCCGCCCATGCCGGGCAGCTCCATCGGCGCGGACGGGCCGTCCTGCAGCTCCAGCTCGATCTCGGCATCGTTCATATGGTCGTCGGTGATGCGCTGGCGGAAGCTCTCGCGCGTTGCCTCGCTCGCGCCCTTGCCGGTCAGCGCATCCAGCAGCCGCTCCATTGCCGCCTTGCTGGCATCCTCGCGCACCGCATGGCGGCGGCGTTCGCGCTCCAGACGGACGGCTTCCTCGACCAGATCGCGCGCGATCTGCTCGACGTCGCGGCCGACATAGCCGACTTCGGTGAACTTGGTTGCCTCGATCTTGATGAACGGCGCATCGGCGAGCTTGGCGAGCCGGCGGCTGATCTCGGTCTTGCCGCAGCCGGTGGGGCCGATCATCAGGATGTTCTTGGGCGTGACCTCGTCGCGCAGCGCCTGCGGCAGGTGCTGGCGCCGCCAGCGATTGCGCAGCGCCACGGCGACCGCGCGCTTGGCATCGGTCTGCCCGACGATATGGGCGTCCAGCGCGGCCACGATGGCTTTGGGGGTTAGGGCGTCTTTCATGAGTGTTCACAGCTCTTTGAGGAGGTCAGCTTCACACGCTTCACACTGTCCAGGGAGCGAAAAGCGGGGCGGCTGAATAAGGGTGAAAAACAGGCCGGTTCCTAGCGGGAAAGGGCCGGTTCGTAGAGAGAAAGAGGCGCGGTCATGGGGGTGATATATAACCAACGCGGTTCATGTAGGACAGGACATCTTTCCAGATCCACAAGTTCAGGGCTGCGGGGTGTTATCGGACTGCTGATGGGCCATCGTCATTCGCCGCCCGCTTCCCGCGTCTCGAGCATCTCCAGTGTCACATTCTCGTTGGTATAGACGCACACATTGGCGGCGATCGTCATGGCCTTGCGCGCCAGCACTTCTGCGTCCGCCTCATAATTGACCAGCGCGAGCGCGGCGGACAGCGCGAAATTGCCGCCAGACCCGATCGCGGCGATTCCGTCATTGGGTTCCAGCACATCACCATTGCCGGTCAGGATCAGGGTAACGTCCTTGTCCGCCACCACCATCATCGCTTCCAGGTTGCGCAAATATTTGTCGGTCCGCCAATCCTTGGCCAGCTCGACCGCGGCGCGCATCAGCTGGCCGCCGTGGCGCTCCAGCTTCGCCTCGAGTCGTTCGAACAGCGTAAACGCATCGGCGGTGGCCCCGGCAAACCCGCCGATCACGCTGCCGTCGTGCAGCGTGCGCACCTTGCGGGCATTGGCCTTGATCACCGTCTGGCCGAGCGAGACCTGACCGTCTCCGATCACCACCACCTTGCCGTTCTTGCGCACAGACAGGATGGTGGTGCCGTGCCAGCTGGGGAGTTTTTCCGTCATGTCCATCATATGGCTTCGTTAACGATCATCGCAAGGCCATACAGACAGTGCTTGCGCCCGGGCAGGGGGGGACCTAGGGATTTTCGCCATGGGGCTGACTTCTGGTAGTCACACTGTTTAACGGGGTTGCGATGATCAGAACATTGATGGAAAGCCTATCGCGCAATCGGCGCGTTATGCGCACGTTGCCCAATGGTGTACGCTTCTATGTATCTCCGGACAGTCAGCTAAAATATTTGATGAACCGGTTCGATGCCGATCTGGTCGAGCTGGCGCGAGACTATGTCGATAGCGAATCCGTCGTTTGGGATGTCGGGTCGAACTGCGGCGTATTTGCGTTCAGCGCGAACAAGGCCAAGGAGGTCGTCGCGATTGAGGCTGACCCTTTTCTGGTGTTCACTCTTCAGGAGTCCGTGCGAACCAACGCCAGCAACGTCGTGATTCTGGCCGCGGCCATATCATCAACCAATTCGCTTCAGCAGTTTTCAATCGCCGCGCGTGGACGCGCCACCAATTTTTTGACGGACAGAAATGGAACCGGCCTGACAAACGGCTTGTTGAACTCCAGACATGATATTGCAGGCGAGGCCGGAGTGGCACCGGCCATCTCTGCGGCGGCGGTTGCACGTAGTACCATCATTGTCCCAACCCTCACGCTAGACAGCATGCTGGATAGTTTTACCCCGCCAACGCTCATCAAAATCGATGTCGAAGGCTCCGAAATTGCAGTCTTGGCTGGCGCAAAACGTTTGTTGCACGAAGTACGGCCGATATTCTATTTTGAAGCCGGTGACGGCACCATCGAAGAGTGTCAGAGAATATTTGCCGCGGCGAATTATGACGTCAAAAAATCAGCCGAAATGAACTGGCTAGCCCAACCGAAATAACATATTCTCTTTGGCGACGGTCCATATTCGGCATTTGATCTAGCGACTGTCCACGCCGGGCGTGGACTGGATGACTGGGCATTCCTGGGCCGCTCATCAGCGCCCGATGCTGGTATAGTCCAAACCCGCTTTGGCCACATCTTCGGGCTGGTATAC
>JBBSUT010000191.1:0-3727 GCA_038234155.1 Sphingomonadales bacterium
CCCCCGCCCCCGCTGCGCTCTGGCTGCTCATCGCCGAACTGGTCGAGACGCCTATCCGCGCCTGCAGCTTGCAGCCGCGGTCACCGATTTCCCGTCGTTCGAGGCGTGGCCCGCCAAGCCAACGCGGATCGCGTGCCAGATCGCGCAGGCCAAGGCTGTGCAGCCGGCAACGGTGCCGGTGTTCACCTGGAGCCGCACGGTGCCGGCCAATTTCACCGCGATGCTGTTCATCACATACACCCCCTCCGCGGACGACACCGCGTCTGCGATCTATGCGGTGCAGGTACCGACCGATAGCGACGGGGACGAACACGGCGACATCGGTGAGACGACGCGCACGCTGGTGATCAACGATACGCTCGCGCTTGCCCTTTTCCGCGGATGTGGCCGATGCGGTCAAGGCGCTGAAAGCCGATGGCGGGGGGCCGGGCGCTCACGCACAAGGAGCGTGATGTGCGTGATCGCAGGCCGGTCCGGTACGCGGCCTCAACGCAGCCTGGGCCCCGGTTTAGCGGATGGCCAGACGCTATGGGGATGATCGTGCGATCAACCCTTCCGCCAGCAATAACGCACCGGTGATACCCGCATCATCGCCGAGCTGCGGCTTCGCGATCCGCTGACGATCGCGCCCTGGCAGATAGCCTGCGCCGATGCGGGCCGTCTCGCGCGCCACAGTCTCCACCAGCCCGGGCGCGTGCGCCACGCCGCCGCCAAGGACAATCACCTCCACGGCCATCGCGGCGAAGATGGTGTGGCATGCTTGAGCCAGATAACCGGCAATGCGCCGATGCGCTTCGTGACCCGGCGGCAGATCGGACAGGGTCGCGCCCCACCGCGCCAGAATCGCCGGACCGCTCGCCACGCCTTCCAGGCAATCGCCGTGGAATGGGCAGATGCCGGGGAATGTCCGGTCGTCCGCGTCGCGCCGCAGATAGATATGGCCAAATTCGGGATGGCCGGCACCGCGCAGGCTTCGGCCGTCGATCACGAACCCCGCGCCAATCCCCGTGCCAATGGTGATATAAGCGGTCGCGGCTGCGCCCCGGCCCGCGCCCAGACCATATTCGGCCAGCGCGGCCGCGTTCACGTCGGTATCGAGGGCAATCGGCGCGCCGAGGCGCGATTGCAGCACGCCCGCCAGATCGCAGCCGGACCAGCCGGGCTTGGGCGTGTTGAGGATATGGCCCCAGCGCGCACGGCCGCGGTCCAGCTCGACGGGGCCAAAGCTGCCGATGCCGAGCGCCGCGATCTGGCCGCGACTTGCGAACCACGCCGCTGCCGCGTCCAGGGTGGTATCGGGATCGAGCGTGGGAAGGACATGCCGATCTTGGATGACGCCCGGCGTATATCCCGTTGCCAGCACGAACTTGGTGCCGCCCGCCTCAATCCCGCCGAGCAGCGGGCGGCCGTCATGGGTGGAAGCCCAGGTCATACCGCCGCCGAGACTATCGGAATTCGACGATCGCCATCCACCCCGACATCAGAAGCTCACGCCGACGCGGCCGTAGAGATACCGTCCGTTAAAACCGAAGGGCGAGAGGCTGGAATAGGGCAGAAAATAGCCGTTCGCGCCGAAATTATTGCCATTCACGGTGCCGGCAAAGGCGGTGTCCGGATAGACATCGAAGATGTTGTTCGCGCCGATCGCCAGTTCCAGGCCCATGCCCGGCTTGGCGCGCAGTTCCAGATCGGTGATCCATTTGGCGCTGAGCTCCTGATCGAACGCGGCCGTGCTGCCGGCGACCAGCACCTTGCCGTAGCGGTTGGTGCGCGCGGTCAGTCCCAGGATGTCATAATCCCAGGTCAGGCCAGCGCTGATCTTGTCGCGCGGCTGCGCGTCGGTGAGGCGTAGCGATTCGACGCGTCCGAACAGCGTGAGGTTCGGCAAGGTCGGCAGCACTGCGCGGCGCAGGATCTTGGTTTCGTTATAGCTGTATCCGGCGGACAGGTTGAATGTGCCAAAACGGTCGGTTGGCAGACGATAGCTGCCGACCAGCTCCACGCCCTGCGTACGCGTATCGAGCCCGTTGATGAAGAAGCGCGCCGCGCCGCCCTGCAGATTGGCAGCGGTCAACAGCCGCACCACGTCCGGCCCCTGCAGGTTCTCGGTAACCACGATCCGGTCCTTGATCCGGATGTTGTAATAATCCGCAGTGATGTTGAGCCCAGGGATCATCGAAAAGGTGACCCCGCCCGAATAGTTCAGCGACTTCTCAGGCGTCAGCGGCTTGGACCCCAGCGCCACCGCAATCGGCGAGGTGACCGGGAAGGTGCCGACCTCTACCAGCCCGACGCCGACGATATTGTTGGTGCTGGTGGTGGAGTAAAACTGCTGGTGCAGCGACGGCGCCCGGAAACCGGTGGAGATCGATCCGCGCGCAGCCAGCCCGTCGATCGGCTCGAAGCGGGCGGCAAACTTGCCGTTCACGGTATTGCCAAAGTCCGAAAAATGTTCGTACCGGCCAGCCGCCTGCAGCGTCAGCGCGCTGCTTATATCGGTCTCCAGCTCCAGATAACCGGCGTAGGAATCGCGCGAAGCGTCGACTTCGTTCGACGGTTTGAACCCGGGAAACACCTGCGCGCCCGCCGGTGCATTCTGCGGGGCTGGCGAGGCAAAAGGGCCGCCGGCGTAGGATTGGAAATCGCCGCGCACGATACGGAAATTTTCGCTGCGATACTCGCCGCCCACCGCGACCGACAGGCCGTCGCCGATGCCCAGATCGACCGTCTTCTGCAGATCGAGGTTCACCGTTGTCTGGCCGAAGCGCAGCTGCCCGGCATCGAAGCGCCGCTGGCTGTCAAAACCGAACGAGGCGTTGCGGGTATTCTCGACGAAGAAGTGGAAGCTGTTCTCCCCGTGCACGGCCGACAGATCATAGTTGATGCCGTCGCCGATCTTTCCGCGTATACCAGCCGCACCCGCCACATCGCGGATTTCCGATACGATGAGCGGCAGGAAGCCGTCGGGGTAAAAAGGCGTGACCGGATTGGTGGCGTAATTGTTGTTCCGCGAATTGCTAGACTGACGATAGAAGCCCGCGCTGTTTGCGTCGCGGATGCCGAAACTGCCGAAGGTGTAGAATTCCACCGCATCGGACAGCTCGTATCCCGCGTTGAGGAACAGGTTGAAGTCACTCAGCTTGGGATCGCCATAGCGATGCTCATAGCGATTGAACGTCAGCTCGCGCGGATCGACCTTGCCGCCCACCAGCGCATAATTGCGGCGCCGGTCCGGTCCGGTGCGGTTGGTCGGGTCCTTGTCGTTCACCTGTGCCGTGAGGTTGAGATAGCCGCGCGAACCCACGGGCAGGCCAATATTGGCCGCCAGCGTGAGCGATCCGCCGTCGCGCACCTTGCGGTCGCCGTCCGAATCGATCGCATAGGTGCCCGATGCCAGCGGATCAACGATGGGCTGTCCGTTCGTACCGATCTGCAAACCGGTAAAATTGGGTACACCCTCCACCGTGGTGATATATTTGCCGTAGGTGATCTGCGCGCGGCCACCCTCTGAGCGCTTTAGCTGTACGTTGATCACGCCGGCGATGGCGTCCGATCCATATTGCGAGGCCGCGCCGTCGCGTAGCACCTCGATCCGCTCGATCGCGAGCGGCGGAATGGTGTTGAGATCGACCGCCGCCGAACCGCGGCCGACCGACCCGTTGAGGTTCAGCAGCGCCGAGGTATGCCGCCGCTTCCCGTTGACGAGCACCAGTGTCTGGTCCGGCCC
>JBBSUT010000192.1:0-3714 GCA_038234155.1 Sphingomonadales bacterium
CCGGCGCTGCGCAGATCCTCCGCTTCTTCGCCGCCGCGCCCGAATATGAACGGATCGCCGCCCTTCAGCCGCACGACGTCATGGCCCGCCCTGGCCTCGGCGATCAGGAGCGCATTGATGTCCTCCTGCGGCAGCGTATGGCGCGCGCGCTGCTTGGCAACGCTGACGCGCCGCGCATCGGGCCGGGCCATCGCCAGGATCGCGTCCGCAACGAGGCCATCGTGCACAATCACCTGCGCCTGCGCGATCAGGCGCGCGGCCTTCAGCGTCAACAAATCCGGATCGCCCGGGCCTGCACCGACCAGATGGACGGTGCCAATATTGGATGGCTGTGTCATGCTGCCGGAGATGGGCCCGGCCGGGGCAGCCCGCAAACGAGGATGGTTTGTCCGGCGTGAAGAGCAGCTTTAGCCGCCCGCTCAAGGCGCACGCGGCGGGGCGGCGCACCGCCCGGGCTCAAACGGAATTTGTGTTTCGCGCTTGCCTGCCTATACCGTCTGTCAAGATACCATGGCGCTGAGGGGAAATATTCGTGGCGACGACGACGGATCGGGACAGGGCAACGCCGAGCGCGGCAGAGGGCTGGTCCTCCCGTTGGGGGTTCATCATGGCCGCTACCGGTTCGGCCGTGGGGCTGGGAAATCTGTGGCGCTTCCCCTCGCAAGCCGGTGACAACGGCGGCGGCGCTTTTGTGATCTTCTACATCATCTGCGTGGTGTTGATCGGGCTGCCGGTGCTCTTGTCCGAAACGCTGATCGGGCGGCACGGAAAGGGCGATGCGATCGAGAGCACCAAGGTGGTGGCGCGCGATAGCGGGGCATCTACCGCCTGGTCCGCGCTGGCGGGCATCGGCATGCTCGGCGCGTTCCTGATCCTGACATTCTACAGCGTGATCGCGGGCTGGGTGCTCTATTATATCGGCCTGTTCGCGGGCGACGTGGCCATCAGTGTCCAGAACGGCGCGTTGCTGGGCGGCGCATTCCAGGGGCAGGGTCTGGAAGCGGTGCAGGCGCATCTGCCCGCCCTGTTTGCCAACAATCCGCTGATGCTGAGCATGCACGCCCTGTTCATGGCGATGACCGTGTTCGTGGTTGCACGCGGAGTGCACGGCGGGATCGAGAAAATCGCGGTCTACCTCATGCCCAGCTTCTTCATCCTGTTGATCGGCATCACGCTGTACAGCCTGTCGACCGGCGCGGCCGGCCAGGCGTTCGCGTTCCTGTTCGCGTTCGATCCGGCGCGGCTGCTGGTGCCAGAGGTCATGCTGGCGGCGCTCGGCCAGGCGTTTTTCTCGCTGTCGCTGGGCTCGGCGATGATGATCACCTACGGCGCCTATGCCGATCGGCAGACCAATCTGGCGGGCACCTCCACCATCATCGCGGCGGCCGATACGTCGGTGGCCATTATCGCGGGACTGGCGATCTTCCCGATCGTGTTTGCCGCAGGACTGGCGGTGGATAGCGGGCCGACGCTGATGTTCCAGACGCTGCCGGCCGGTTTCCAGACCATGCCAGCCGGATCGTTCATCGGCTTCCTGTTCTTTATTATGGTGCTGTTCGCCGCGCTGACCAGTTCGGTCGCGCTGCTCGAGGCGCCCACGGCCTGGGTAATGCGGCGCTTTGGCATGGCCCGCAGCGTGGCGGCGGTGGTGCTGGGGCTGCTGGCATTCGTCATCGGCATCGTTTCGGCGCTGTCGTTCAACGTGCTGGCGGACTGGCATCCGGTGAATTTCAGCATTTTTGCCGGCCTCAACTTTTTCGACGTCACCGACACGCTGACCGGCAAGATACTGTTGCCGCTGTCGGCGCTGCTCGTGGCGGTGTTCGTCGGCTGGATCGCGGACAAGCGGCTGACCGACGACGAGAACGGGATCAGCGGCGGGCTGCACCTGGCGTGGCGCTTCCTGATCGCCTGGCTCTGCCCGCTCGCGGTCGGCGCGATCCTGATCTACGGCCTGCTCGGCTGAGGCGGATCAGCGAACGGGCGGGGATCAGTCCTCGTTCGGGGTACCGGGCGTCCGGACAGCGGGCACCGGCGCATCGGGCACCGGCGCATCGGGCACCGGCGCTTCCTTGGGATGATATTCGTCGGCCTTGATGCCAATGCCGATGCGCGCGTTCGGTTTGTCATTTTCCGCCGAGACCACGGGGTAGGCGCAATAGTCGGCCGCGTAATAGGCGCTCGGCCGGTGGTTGCCGGACAGGCCGATGCCGCCAAAGGGGGCATGACTGGTGGCGCCGTTGGTGGTGCCGTTCCAGTTGACGATGCCGGCGCGGCTGTTGGCCCAGAACTTGTCAAACAGCGCGCTGTCTCCGCCAACCAGCGCGGCGGACAGACCGAAGCGCGTGTTGTTTGCCTCGGCGATCGCCTCGTCGAAATCGTCCACGCGGATCACCTGCAACAGCGGGCCGAACAGCTCGATATCGGGCCGCTCCGCAATCTCGGTGACGTCGATGATGCCGGGCGTGACGAACGGCAGATCGCCGTTCGGGCGGCGCATATGCTTGATCGGGCGGCCACCGTGGCTCATCAGCGCCAGGAAGCTCTCGGTCAGCCCGTCAGCGGTTTGCGCATCGATCACCGGGCCCATGAAGGGGGCGGGATCGGCGTGGGGATGATCGATGATCAGCCGGTCGCTCATGCGCTTGATCTCTGCGATCACATTTTCGGCCTGGCTGGACTTCACGATCAGCCGGCGCGCGGCGGTGCAGCGCTGGCCCGCGGTCAAGAACGCCGATTGCAGCACCAGCACCGCGGCGCTGTGCACGTCGCCCGCATCCCACACGACGATGGGGTTGTTGCCGCCCATCTCCAGCGCCAGGATCTTGTCCGGACGGCTGGCGAACTGCCGGTTGAGCAGGATGCCGGTGCGCGCCGATCCGGTGAACAGCAGCCCGTCGATATCGTTGTGCGCGCTCAGCGCCTTGCCCACGTCGGGGCCGCCCTGCGCCAGCCGTACCACGCCCTGGGGAATGCCCGCCCGGTGATAAAGCTCGATCAGCTTGGCACCCACCGCGGGGCTTTTTTCCGATGGCTTGAACACCACGCAATTGCCCGCAATTAGCGCGGGAACGATATGGCCGTTGGGCAGATGCGCGGGGAAATTATAGGGGCCGAGCACCGCCAGCACGCCGTGCGGCTTATGGCGCAGGGCGTTGCGCGTCCCCGATCCCTCGACGCGGCGCTGCGACGTGCGATCGGCATAGGCCTTGACCGAAATATCCACCTTGCCGACGATCGCGGCCACTTCCGTGCGCGCCTCCCACAACGGCTTGCCGGTTTCGCGCGCGATCAGATCGGCCAGTTCGTTCTCGGCATCGCGCGCCACGTTGGCGAATCGGCGGATGGTCTCGATCCGGTCGGTCAGCGCCATGGCGGCCCATGCGGGATAGGCCTCGCGTGCGCGGCCCACTTCGGTATCGACGTCGGACGATGTGCCTTCCCACAACAAGGCACCAGTGGCCGGCTCGCGTGACATCAACTGGGGCATGGCATCCGTTTCAAAACAGGGCAGGCAACGCGCCGGATCGGGGCGGCCCCGCGCTGTATCCTATTGCGGCACGCAGGTAAATCCGCCCGTGGAGAGGGCGCGCGGGCGACGCCGGACCGGCCGCGGGCTGGGCACCAAACAGCTTGATTTGGCGCCGATAAGGCCGGATGCTTCGCCAGATTCTTTTTCTGTCCAAAGCCAGAAGCTTTTTCTGTCGAAAGAAC
>JBBSUT010000193.1:0-3688 GCA_038234155.1 Sphingomonadales bacterium
CAGTCGTCGAGGATGAGTAGCTGCACGCCGCCGAGCTTTCGCAGCAAGCGTTCGTGACGACCATCCCCGCGGGCAAGCGCGAGGCTGGTGAACAGCTTGGGGACGCGCTGATAGAGCACCGAGCGATCGTCGCGGCAGGCCTTGTGACCAAGCGCGCAGGCAAGCCAGCTCTTACCGACCCCGGTGGGTCCGGTGATGACCAGATTGTCGTGGGCGGCGATCCAGTCGCCGACCACGAGCTTCACGACCAGCGCGCGGTCGAGCCCGCGGGGTTTGCGATAATCGATGTCCTCGGGCGAGGCCTGATGGCGCAGCTTGGCGAACCGCAGCCTGGCGGCAAGCTTGCGATCGTGGCGGACACCCCATTCGCGGTCGAGGAGGAGTGCCAGCCATTCGGGATGGGTAAGCCGATCCGCTTCGGCATTGGTGGCAAGTTCGTCGAACGCCCTGGCCATACCGGCCAGGCCCATTTCGTTCAGCCGATCAAGGGTCGGATGTGCGAGCATCGTCGTGTTCCTTTCAGTGATAATAGCGTGAGCCCCGGATGTTGGGATGATCGACCGGCGGGCTCTCAACCGGAGGCGATGACGGGATCTGGTCGAGGTTCTTGTCGAGGATCGATCTGACCGAGCCGTAGGTGAGCGCACCGATATCGAGCGCGCGCGAACAAGCCGCTTCGATCCGCTTGGCACCGAAGCTGCGCGTCATGCGCATGATGCCCATACAGGCCCGGAAGCCCTGCTCGGGATGGCGCCGTTCGACGAGGATCTTCTCGCACAGCAATGCCGTACATGGCCCGATCGCGGTCGCATCGCGCGCGATCCGCTCCACGGTCCAGTCGGCAAAGCGCCGGTGCGACGAGGGCATATGCTCCGGGATCGTGGTATGGCGGCCATTGCCCGAGCCGCGCATGTGCGCGGCGATCCGCTCGCCCTTGTGGAACAGCTCGATGGTCGCCGCGGTGATCCGCGCTTCGATCGGCTCGCGTGCGAAGCGGTATGGGACGGAGTAATAATGCCGCTCGATCTCGACGTGATAATCGAGTCCCGCGCGCCTGCGCCGCCATTCGGCGTAGACATAGGGCTCGGCTGGCAGCGGCTTCAACGCGGGCCGGTCGATCTCTTCGAACAACTGACGACGCGTCTGCCCAACCCGGCGCAGCACGCGCCGATCGTTCAGCTCGGCAAGCAACCCGGCGATCGCGGCGTTCAGTTCGGCCAGGCTGTAGAAGATCCGACGCCGAAGGCGTCCGAACAGCCAGCGCTCGACGATCAGCACGGCAGCTTCGACCTTTGCCTTATCGCGCGGGCGGCGCGGCCGCGTCGGCAGCACCGTGCTGTCGTAATGCGCCGCCATCTCGGCATAGCTGCGGTTGACCTGCGGATCGTAAAGACAAGCCTTGATCACCGCGACCTTCGCATTGTCGGGCACGAACAGCGCCGGCGCACCGCCGAACATTGCGAGCGCGCGCGTGTGCGCCGCCAGCCAGTCGGGCAGCGTCTCGGTCCAGCTTCCCTCGGCATAGGTCAGGCTGGACGCCCCCAGCACCGCCACGAAGATATGCGCGTCACGCACTTCGCCCGTCAGTCGGTCGATCACCACCGCGATCTTGTCGCCCGCATAATCGACGAACAGCTTGTCACCCGGCGCATGGTTCTGCCGCATCGTAACCGGCAGCTTCATCGCCCAGCCGCGATACAGGTCGCAGAATCGGCTGTAGCGATAGCCGGTCGGATGCTCGGCGATATACTCGTCCCACAACACCTGCAGCGTGACATGTTTGCGCTTCAGCTCGCGATGAACTTGCGCCCAGTCGGGTTCGGGACAGCGGCGGTGGCCGGTCTTCTTGCCCGCATCGCGGTAAAGTGATGCCTCCAGCGCAGCATCGCCGAGCGTCTCGTCCAGCGGCCATCTCAGTCCCGCATCCGCGACACGCTTCAAGGTCGCCCGCACCGTCGAGGGCACCGCACCCACGCGCAGCGATATCGCCTTGTATCCCAGCTCCTGTTCGAACCGGTATCTCATCATCTCGCGGACACGTCGCATACTCACCCTTCCCGCCGGCATCATTCACTCCTTCGGACAGACCCAAAGGAGCGACGATAACCCTGCCGGCGATCCCGGTCCGACCCACCCCGCAAGGGGGCGACATCATCTCGGAATCCGGGGGCGACTATTTCTCGGAATCAGGGGGCGGCATTATTTCGGAATGAGGGGGCGGCTTGCCTCGGAATCAGCAACTCAGAACTTTAGATCGGCACTGAAGTGGATCCGTTTGGCGATTCTCGCGGCCTGTCGTAATCAACCAGGAATTACTGATCGGACTAGTGTTCTGACCGGTGCATTTAGCGATGTAAAAAGAATCTTGTTGCCATTGTAGATTTTTGCGGACGCCATTTGATAATTGCGACGTGGATTTTGACAAAACCCTCTCGGTTCATTTGTTGGCGAACGAGACTCCCGGGCGCGCGCGACCGTCGACGGTAAGGGGAAATAGGTCCGGCCGCGCATAATGGCCGACGACGTCAAAATCATACCGCGCACCAACCAGCGTATCGAGGTCGACCGTGGCAGTGATCAAGCCCATCTCTCCGGTCAGGGGGCCCGCCAGTATCTCGCCCAAGGGCCCGACGATCACGCTGCCGCCGGCGATCAACGGCCGGTCCGAATGCCATCCCTCGGCCGTGCGCCCGAGACTTTCGGGCGAGGCTTGGAGTTGGCATGCGCTGACTACGAAGCACCGGCCCTCATACGCGATGTGGCGCATCGTCCACTGCCAGATGTCACGGTCGTCAACGGTCGGCGCGCACCAAATATCGGGTCGCTTTGCATACATTGCCGCGCGAAATAACGTAAGCCTCCGGTGAGTACCGCTGCTACGCGGCCTTGAGCAGAGCGGTTGGTGTTCGCCAGTTCCAGGGCAACAGCTCGATTAGCCGGTTCTGGGGCATGTCGGCGATGCGTGCGAGGACGTCGGCGAGCCATGCCTGTGGGTCGATGTCGTTGAGCTTGGCGGTGCCGATCAGCGTGTACATGAACGCGGCGCGCTCGCCGCCGCGATCCGAACCGGCGAACAACCATGCCTTCCTGCCGAGGGCGACGCCGCGCAACGCTCGTTCTGCGGCGTTGTTGGTCAGGCAGATGCGGCCATCGTCGAGGAACCGGCTGAACGCGGCCCAGTCCTTGAGCATATAGTCGATCGCGCCCGCGACCGGGCTGTGGCGCGCGAGCGCGGCGCGGTGGGACCGCAGCCATTGCCCCAGATCGGTGACGAGCGGTGCCGCCATCTCGTGGCGCAGGGCAAGCCGCTCGGTTATACCCTTGCCATTGATGGCGCGTTCGACGTCGAAGATCGCGTCGATGCGCCTGACCGCTTCGGCCGCGATCGGCGAGATGACCGGTGCACCCTTGCGGCGCTTCAGCTGCGCCGCGACATCGGCCAGCTCGAAGAACTTGCGCCGGGCATGTGCCCAGCACAGCGCGCGGGTGAGTGGCGACGGCGAACGATCGACACGGAACAGCGCGTTGTATCCGGCATAAGCGTCGGCTTGCAGGATGCCGCCATAGCCGGTGAGATGCCCAACCGGGTGCTCGGCGCGGCGGGTCCGCGAGTAATGGAACAGCGCCGCTGGCGGTGCCGGACCGCCGAACGGTCGGTCATCGCGAACATAGGTCCATAGCCTTCCGA
>JBBSUT010000194.1:0-3597 GCA_038234155.1 Sphingomonadales bacterium
ATCTCGATCTACTGCGGGCAAGGCTGATGCCACCGGGCGATCAACCCGCTTCATTGCACCAAAAGTGAGTCAGAGCCCCGTTTGCACGCCGATTGACACAGGGCGAATTGATTGTTTCGATTTTGCCGCCTGTCGGGCCTTAGCTGTGGCTTCCTCGGCGTCGCCTTCGGCGTCCATATCGGCGTGCATGGCTTCCCAGCCGCCGATACCCATCAACACGCGGTCTGCGTGTTTGATGGTGTTGACATGACCATAATGGTTTTCGATCATCTTGACCGACGTGCCCATCTGTTCGGACAGGATATAGACATCGACACCTTCGCTTAGGCGGAAGGTGGCGTAGGTGTGGCGGAAGCAATAGGTCGAACGCGGGATGCCGTTCGGTCCCATCCGCAAGTCAGCTTCGACGAGCAACGCTTGAACGGTGTCGCTGTAGAGATATTCGGCAGGCTTTCCGTTGATGATCGTAAACACGGCATCATCGGGGGCGGTGGCTTTAGACAGCTCGCGCACGCGGGCGAGATATTCGCCGACGATCTTGGGAGCCACGAGCTTACGGGATTTGCCCTTGCCCTGGACGAACATGACGACGATCTCGCGCCCATCGCGATCCTTGGCGAACGTGATGTCGCGCCAGCGCAAATTCTTCGCCTCGGGCGGACGCATCCCCGTGTTGCACATGATGAGGATGAAATTGTAGCACATGGTGCGATACCAAATGCCTTGGGGTGTCGTCGCCTCCCTAATCCACTTGCGCCCTACGCTGCGGAGTTTGCGATACTCCTCGGCGGTGAATGCATCGCGGCGCATGGTCTTCAGCTTTGGCTTGCCCTCGAAGCGATGGCTGGCCGGCACATAGCGCTTGCTGATCGCATAATTCATGACGGCGTTGAACGCGCCCATTTCACTCGCGATGGTGGAATCGCTGATCTGTGCGCGGTGACGGCCTTTGCCGTTTTCACGCCGCCAGGTGGGGTATTGCGCCCAGCGGTCTTGGCCGATCAAGTGAACCTGGGTGCTGCCGACGTAATCGTCGAGTGCGCGCCGGACTCAATTTTTGAGGCATCTCGCCCGGTGAACGGATACCACGCCATTGTTAGCGCGCCGCTCGATGGTGGTGATATATTCCTCGGCCACGTCGCGAAAGGGCCGGTTGAAGACCGGCACGTCATGCTTGAGCTTGAAACGGACCTCGGCATCAAGGTCGAACGCTTGATCGCGCGCCGTTTGACGATCCGACGTGCGCAAGGAGATCGTCTTATAGCGATCTTCCTTGAGCAACCTGATGCGGCAATAAAAATTGCGATGTGCGACATCGCCGCGTCTGAATATGATCAGCCCGGACTTCAGCTCCTCTTTGTCGGTGATAAAGGCCATTGCTAACTTCCGCTGTGTAGATACCGTGCAGATTAGCGGCGAAAGCGCCCGGAATTCCATACCTGTGTAGGTGTCGTGTAGCGGATTATCCCTTATTTTATTATGTAATTACAGTTATTTAATCGAATCCTGTTTCCCCGACCACATTGCCGGCGCGCCGTCATGCGCGCCGGGCGGCAGCCCAGCCTGCCACGCTCGGTTTGTCGGCGCACAGCAGCGACCCTAGATGGCAGCGACCAGAGATGGATTTGGCCAGAACTCGAATTGGCTGCGAACCGGGGCACTGACCTCAAAACGAACAATAGCGCGGCTTTAGCCTTAGCCGGTCGGCGCGGAGCCGTGCCACGGATCGCGCTTCACCATGATCGCCGCGAACAGCCTGGATTGCCGCCAGTCTTCCAGCCAGGCCTGCACATGGCGCAGCGGCTGCTCGTCAAACCAAGCGCGCTCGGTATCGGCGAACTGGCGAACAAACGGCATGATCGCAATATCGGTCACACCCGGCCGGAACCCGCCCAGATGCGGCTGTTTCATCAGGATCGTATCGAGCGGCTCCAGCAGCGCCATGCCCGCGGCGCGGTGCTGCCGCGCATCGCTGCCGTAGCGTCCGGCATATTTATATCGGTCGAGATGGTCCTTGAACGGCCCGTCATTGGCCGCGATCAGGCTTTCGTCCATGCGCGTCAGCCACCCCTCCGGATCGCTCCGCCCCAGCGCCCAACGCATGATCTCCAGGCTCTCCTCCAGCACCAGATCGCCGTCGACCAGAACCGGTACCGTGGCCTTGGGCGATACAGCGATCAGTTCGGGCGGCTTGTCGCGCAGGCTCACCTCGCGCACCTCCACCGCCGCGCCGCTGATGCGCAGCGCCATCCGCGCCCGCATTGCATAGGGGCAGCGGCGGAAGCTGTAGAGGATGGGCAGGGGCGCTGGCTCGGGACCAGGCTCAGGCTCAGGCTCAGGCTCAGGCGTCATCGTGATGGCCCGGCTGGTGGGCGCCGACATGCGGCTGCCCGCGCGCAGCGGCCAGCGCGGACTGGCGGTGGCGCTCGGCATAGCGGGCGCGCTGTTCGTCGCTGCGCGCGTCGATGCAGGCAGGGCAACTGACACCCGCCACATAAGCCGGGGAGGCGCGCGCCGTATCGCCCACCGGCATGCGGCAGGCGCGGCACAAATCATGGTTGCCGGGCGCCAGACCATGGGTCACGCTCACCCGCTCGTCGAACACAAAACATGCCCCCTGCCAGCGGCTGTCGGCCGGCTCCACCTGCTCCAGATAGGCCAGGATGCCGCCCTTCAGATGATAAACCGCGTCCTCGCCCTGCGCCCTAAGGAAGGCGGTGGCTTTTTCGCAGCGGATGCCGCCGGTGCAGAACATGGCGATTTTTGGCGCAGGGGCGTGCGCTGCCAGACCGGCGCGGTGCTCGGCATACCAGGCGGGAAAGTCGCTGAAACTGGCGGTGCCGGGATCGATCGCGCCGGCAAAGCTGCCGATCGCCACTTCATAATCATTGCGGGTATCGATGACGATCGTGTCCGGATCGTCGATCAGCGCGTTCCAGTCGGCGGGCGCAACATATTGGCCAGCGTCGCCCAGCGGATCGATGCCTGGCTGCCCCATCGTCACGATCTCGCGCTTGATCCGCACCTTCATGCGATAAAAGGGCATCGCGGGCGCACGCGCATGCTTCACCTCCAGATCGGCGCAGCCGGGCAGGGTGCGGATATGCGCCAGCAGCGTGTCGATGGCTGCGTCGCTGCCTGCCACCGTGCCGTTGATCCCCTCGCGCGCCAGCAGCAGCGTGCCCCGGATATCCAGCGACCGGCACAGCGCCTGCAGCGGCGGCTTCAGCGCCTGCGGATCATCGAACCGGGCAAAGCGATAGAGCGCGGCGATACGCACGCCGCCGGGGTTCTGCGCCGGGATGTCAGCCATGCTCACTCGGCGGACGGGCGGCGCGTGTCTGGCAGGATCCGTCGGCTGCCGTCGCCAGCTTGTTCTCCGGTGATACCGGCAGCCGCTGCGGCCGCGCCAGCGGAAGCTGCAGCGGCTGCGGTATCGGCGCGGCGCGCGGCGATCGCCTCGGCGCTGTCACTCTCGACGATCCGCGCGGCCTCATCCGCCGCCTGTTCGAACGACTTGGCGTCGGCCTCGATCCGCGCCTCGCCGCTGAGATCGGGATCGGTCTCCGGATCGGACGGCGAGCCGCTACAGGCGGC
>JBBSUT010000195.1:0-3572 GCA_038234155.1 Sphingomonadales bacterium
GCTATAGAGCAAAGCGGCGAGAAAAACGGCGGGCAAGGCCAGCAGCGCGGATTGCGCCAGCAGCCCGCTGGCCGTGGCCACACTGTAACCCTTGTCCACCAGATCGCCGGGCAGCCAAAGCATGAGGCCGAAGTTGATCAGGCCCCATGCAATCGCCGTCAGACTTAGGGCGGCGAGCTTGGCGGCAAGGGCGCTGCCGGTGAGCGCCGTCGCGGACGGAGCAGACGATCCTGTTTTCATTACGTGGCCGATCCGCCGCGCGGTCGCACCGAAGCGTCTCATCACCGCGCGCGCCTCGTCGTTGCGGCCGCGCGAAAGCAGAAAAGCGGGGGATTCGGGAAACAGCGCGCAGAGCGCGACGAGCAGCAAACCGGTCGGAAGATTGAGCAGCCACAGGATGCGCCAGCCGAAAAAGGGCTGGAGCATCGCCGAAAGAACGCTGGCTGCGACATAGCCGCCGACCGCGCCGAGCCCGCCGACAAGCACAAGGCTCCAGCCGCGATGACGGATCGGCATCGTTTCGGCGAGAAGCGCATAGGTGACCGGAAGCATGCCGCCGGCCGCAGCGCCCATCATGAAGCACATCGCGATGTTCCATTCCAGACTGGGCATCGCGCCGCAGATCGACGTCCCGACGAACATCACCGCCGACAGCAGGATCGACGCCTTGCGGCCATATAGATCAGCGATCGTGCCCCAGACGATCGACCCGAACACTGTTCCCGCAAGCGCGGAGAATGGTACGAGAGCGGCGTGAGCCGGACTGGTGCGATACTCTGCAATCATGCCGGGCATGGTGAAACCGAGGGTCGCGGGCTTGAGCACATCGATGGTCAGCGCTACCACCAGCACGAACATCAATTGCCAATGTGCGCGGCTCAGCACGGCATCCTCGGGCGCCGTAATCAACACCGTCTCGATTGCGGCACTGCTCACTCTGGGACGCGCGGGAAGCAGGCCATACGCCGCGACCACGACCCCGCCGAGAATCAATGTCATGCCGATCAGCATGCCGTAATCCATTGCCATCCCTGCCATGCGAAAACCCATGGAGCGGCTGGCGACGAACATCGGCAGGTGCAACGCAACCCCCGCCGTCACCGCCGCGCAGCCAAGCAGAAACACCCAGACGCCGCGGCGATCGACAATCGTCGAGGTCACAGCCCGGCCAGCAGGTCGTTCAGGAGGGGTCCCATCCTCTGCAATTCGATGCGGTGCATCGCCGCCAGCGATTCCAGTATCTTATTCGCGTGAGCCGTCGGTTTGACGCGAACCTGGCGCCCGTCTTCGGCGTCGGGCTGCCGTTTGACGAGACCCAGGGCTTCCAGTCGGTCTACCAGTTCGGTGGCGCTGTTGGGACGGATCAAAAGCTGCTCGGCAAGGTTGCCGACCAACATATCGGACCCGGGCGCGGCGCGAATGGCGAGCAAGGCCTGATATTGCTGAGATGTCAGTCCGGCCTTAATCGCGGCGTCCTTACTGAACCGCAGAAAAAGACGAAGCTCGCGGCGAAATGTCGCCAATGTGCCGTATTCGGCGTCGGACAGCGCTTGCGATACCATATTGCCCCACAGCTTGAACTAAATCGCATCACGACATAGTGGGGCGACCCAGCGGTGCAAAGGAAATCAGCTTGAGTCTACAGACCTCACCCAGGACCGAGCATGTGGTAGCAGGCAAGCAGCGTCTCGCGGACCATAGCGCGGACAAACAAATGCTGTGGCTCGCTGCGATGGCGCTCGTCGCCGGAACCGGCGGTGCCTTTTCGGCATGGGCACTGATCCATCTGATTGCGCTGGCGACCAATCTGTCCTGGTTCGGACGGCTTTCGGGCGTTCCCGTTTCGATCGGAGACAGCGTCGGTGGGCCGATGGTGGTGATGATCCCGGTTATCGGAGGCCTGCTGATCGGTCTGATGGCGCTTCGGTTCGGACAAGATCCGCTGCCACGGCATTCCGGAAGCGATCGAGACGATTCTGTACGGGGAGAGCAAACTGACGCTGAAGGTTGCGAGCCTGAAACCGATCTCCTCGGCGATCTCGATTGGCACCGGCGATCCGTTCGGTGCCGAAGGACCGATCATCGTGACGGGCGGCACGATCGGATCGCTGTTTGCACAATGCTTCAGCCTGACCGCAGCCGAGCGCAAAACCCAGCTGGTCGCGGGCGCGGCGGCCGGCATGACCGGGATCTTCGGCACGTCTCTGGCCGCCGTTCTCCTGGCGGTCGAGGTGCGGGATTATGTGATGGGTGTCGGATATCGCTAATAGAGCGTTGAACGGTCAGGGGAAGCAGGATCAACTACTCCGTCTAACCTGACGACAGCTCCAAGCGACCGCTTCGCGGTCTCGACATGATCTTTCCCCATGAGATGGCAAACGCTAATATTTTCGGCCAAAACATAGTCGGTGATGATGCGGCGATGGCAGCGCCACCACACCGCTTCGGCGCACATGATTGCCGTCGGCGCTTCTCGGCTGAGAGCAATGAGCTGATCCAGGCCGGCGCGAAACGAAGAGGACAAGGCGTAGTCGGCATGGTTGTGGAAGCTCTGGTTCTGCCACCAAGCGTTGGTTTCCGGCAGCACATTGTCCTGTCGGGGACGGCGGCCGCCCAGTTCGGGAATGAGCGTATAGGCGATCTGCCATAGGCCGAGCGTCTCTCCCAGCATGTCCGAATTATACTGCGGATTGGTCCGTGATCGCGGAATGGTTCGGACGTCCACCAATTGCCGAACGCCGCCAGCGCGCAACAGCGCGACAAACTCGTCGATAGAACGGGTGGAGTGACCGATGTTATAGATCGGAAAGGTTTCGGCGTGGTCGGTCATGGCATCCGGTTCATTGCGATCGCATTGCAAACCCGCGTCCGCAGACAAGGCAAAACGTCCGCTTCGAACCATGGATTGCGCTTCATCCAGATATGCGAACGCAACGATGGATGCGGCAAGGGGAATTGCGATAGCTACGACATCGCCCAGCCGATTGGCCGATCGAATGCACCCATATCACCGGCCAGAAAATCGTCGGTGACACGCTGGTTTGCAGGCCCACCAGATCTCTTAGCGCATCGTTGTCCGCTTCGTCCGCAGGGGCAGCAAAGATCTCGGGCAGTTCATGTGGTTCAATATCGAGCCGTAAACCCAGGAAGTCGGCAAACGCCCTTAAAAGCGAAACTCGGCCAGTCGAGTTTTAGTCCAGCCTGCCACCCTAGGATGACCAGGATATGATCACAGCCGTGTCCTCCCACTTGCCGCTGAACCTCGGATAGCGCCAAGGATTTTGCACCAAATCAAGATCGGAAAACGGCTGATATACGCCGGGAACCGGTCGGTCCCGTCGTGCGCGCATGACATTGATACTTGCCGGTCGTTCATACAGCGCTGATCAGGCCGTGGCCGTTTAGCGGATCGGCGCCAGCCCATCCAAGATAGCCGTCAGCGCGAGCGCCGTCTCGAGCTCCATTGCGCTGTGACCCGCATTGGTCCGTACATAGCTGACCGGCGACGCGCCGACAGCGGCCAACGCCGCGATCAGACGAGAGGCCTGGGTAAGCGGGCAGATCTGATCAAA
>JBBSUT010000196.1:0-3564 GCA_038234155.1 Sphingomonadales bacterium
ATCATCGACGTCTCGACGCGCGAAGCCGATCTGGAGGAGGTGTTTTTGAACCTTACGCGGGCGGACGCGGCGTGAGCCTGGCGGTGGGCTGCATCGGAGATTTGGCATGAACGAAGCCCCGGCTCCCGCGCATGACGTCGTTATCATCGGCTCGGGCGCAGCAGGCCTCACCGCCGCCATATCGCTGGCGGAGCGCTTCCGGGTGCTGGTGCTGGCCAAGGGCAATCTGGCGCAGGGTTCAACCGCTTGGGCGCAGGGCGGGATCGCAGCGGTGCTCGACAAGGGTGATACGTTTGAGGACCATATCCGCGACACCATGATCGCGGGTGCAGGGCTCAACCGGCGCGAAACGGTGGAGACCGTGATCGAGAACGCGCCTGTCGCTATCGCGCGGCTGATCGCGATGGGCGTGCCGTTCAACAAGGAGAAGGACGCGCTGCATCTGACGCGCGAAGGCGGCCATTCTCACCGACGTATCGTGCATGTGGACGATGCCACCGGCTGGGCCGTGCAGGAAGCGTTGCTGAAGACGGCGCGCGCCAATCCAAACATCACGCTGCGGCCGCATCAAGTGGCGATTGATCTCATCACCGGGCGGCACGAACAGAAATTCTCCGGATCGGGCCGAGTCTGGGGCGTATATGCATTGGACCAGCAGAGCGGCAAGATCGCCGCCCATACCGGCCGCGCAACCATTGTGGCGACGGGCGGAGCTGGTCGCTGCTACCTGTTTTCCACCGCGCCGCGCGGGGCGACGGGGGACGGCATAGCCATGGCCTGGCGCGCGGGCGCGCGGGTTTCAAACATGGAAATGATGCAGTTCCACCCAACCTGCCTGTACAACCGTGACGTCAAGAATTTCCTGATTACGGAGGCGGTGCGCGGCGAGGGCGGGCTGTTGAAGCTGCCAGCCGGCGCTCCCGACGCGGGCGAGCGCTTCATGCCGCGCTTTGATCCGCGCGAGGAACTGGCCCCGCGCGATATCGTGGCGCGCGCGATCGATCATGAATTGAAACGGCTCGGGCTCGATTATGTCGATCTCGACATCTCGCACAAAGACCCGGCCTTCGTGCGCCACCATTTCCCGAACATTCACGAAAAGCTGCTCACGCTCGGCATCGACATGACGACGCAGCCGATCCCGGTGGTACCCGCCCAGCATTATACCTGCGGCGGCGTGCTGATCGATCTGCAGGGCCGCACCGACCTACCCGGGCTCTATGCCGCAGGCGAGGTGACCGAGAGCGGGCTGCACGGCGCCAACCGACTTGCCAGCAACAGCCTGCTTGAATGTTTCGTGTTTGGCGAGGCGGCTGCGCGCGACATCATGAAGCGCTGGGACGAGTTCGAGAAAGTGCCAGCGATCCGGCCGTGGGACGAAAGCCGCGTCACCGATTCGGACGAAGAGGTGGTGATCAAGCAGAACTGGACCGAAATTCGGCGATTTATGTGGAACTATGTCGGTATCGTGCGCACCACCAAGCGGCTGGAGCGCGCGCAGCACCGAATCAAGTTGCTGACCGCCGAGGTGGAAGACTATTACGGCAATTTCCGCGTAACCGGCGATCTTGTCGAGCTGCGTAACCTGCTGCAGACCGCCGATCTTATCGTGCGCAGCGCCCTGAAGCGCAAGGAAAGCCGGGGGCTGCATTACAACACCGATTTTCCAGCGATGCTGCCGGAAGCGCGGGACACTGTGCTGGTGCCATAACGGACAGGACGATGGCACCAATTGCCCGAAGGATCGCGCGCCGATCGCGCCGTCTCCCACAGTTGGTCTGACTCCGTCCGTCGTACTGAAGGAATTGTTTACCGCACAGCGGTGGCTGGACAAGCTGCCAGTGGATTTAAGCGCTGGTTCACGCTGGGCAGGTCAAGGCCCGGTTTTTGGGAGGTTTTTCACGTAATGCGTCATCCATTCGCCGGGCGGCTGCGGTCCGTCGCCACGATCGGCTGCGTCTCGGCGCTGTCGGCCTGCGTGCCCAGTGCGCGCGCGCCGCAGCCTGCGCCGCCTGTTGCGCGCGCGCCGGTGCAGCGTCCAGCACCCAGGCCCGCGCCGTTGCCCGCCTATGTCGATCGCACGGCCGCCCGTCCTGCCGCCGGATTGGTGGCCGAAGTGAACGCCTTGTGGCGCGATTTTCCCGGCACCACGGGTATCGCGGTGCGCCGGATCGACGGTGACTGGTCGTTCGGCGAGCGCAAGGATCAGCTGTTTCCGCAGCAAAGTGTATCGAAAACCTGGGTAACGCTCACGATCTTGGATCAAGTCGATCAGGGCAATATCCGGCTGAGCGATCCGGTGACCGTCACCGTTGATGATCTGGCAGTGTTCCACCAGCCGATGCGCGACCGGGTCCTCGCCAACGGATCGGTAACCGATACCGTTGGCGGACTGATCGAGCAGGCAATCACCAAAAGCGACAACACCGCCAATGATGCGCTGCTGTGGAAGGCGGGCGGACCGGATGCGGTGCGCGACTTTGTCGCTCGCAAGAACCTTGGCGCAATCCGTTTCGGCCCGGGCGAACGGCTGCTGCAGAGCAAGATCGCCGGGCTCACGTGGAACCAGGACATGGCGATCGGGCGGCGTTTCTATGCCGCGCGCGACGCCTTGCCATCCGAAACGCGCCGCGCCGCGCTGTATGATTATCTGCGCGACCCTATGGACGGGGCGAGTCCGCAGGCGATCGTCGATGCGCTGGCCAAGCTGGCGCGCGGCGATCTGTTGTCGGCAGCCTCGACTCAGCTGATGCTGTCCACCATGAGCCGCACCAGCAGCGGGCCGAACCGGTTGAAGGCGGGCGTACCCGGCAGCTGGAAGTTCCTGCACAAGACGGGCACGGGACAGGATTTCGGCGGCATCTCTACCGGCTATAACGATATCGGCATCATGACTGCGCCCGACGGCACACGCTATGCAGTAGCCGTGATGCTCGGTGATACCACCGCGACTATTCCCGAACGGATGCGCCTGATGCAAGGCATAAGCCGTGCCGTGGCCCGCTACCACGGCATGTAGGCAGACTCGTCCTTCCTCCCGTTTGAGGAAGGGCAGGCGCATTTATGGCATCGGTTGGCTCGCGCTGCTCATCAGTCCCGCTCTCCCACTCGCAGCGATGAGGCCGGCGTTGTTTTATCAGGGTTGCTGGGTTCCCGCAGTCGCCGAGGCTGACGACGTAGGCGTGGCTTCGGACGGGGCCTCAGACTGGGGTATGGGTTCGATGCGGCTGTCGAGCATCGCAGCGGCATCGTCCAGCGCGCGGGCTTCACCAACGGTTACGCCGCCGGGCCCGGGATCGTTTTCCTTTGGCCCGCAGGCGGCGAGCAAAAGGGCAAGGGCGGTCAGGGCGCAGGCGGTTTTCATGCGGACAATCTTACCAATGCGATGACGCGGAGCCAAAGAAAAAGGCCGCCCCGCGCATCGGTGCGGCCTTTATTTGGATTGTTGTGCATTGCGGCGCGCCCGAAAACGCCTATTCGGCGGCTGGCGTGGCAGCCTCGCCGGATGGCGCCGCGCCGTCACCTGGAACACCTTCGCGCATCGCGTCCGAATTCATCTCACCC
>JBBSUT010000197.1:0-3549 GCA_038234155.1 Sphingomonadales bacterium
ATACGGATGGCCAGGCCGGGGCCGGGAAACGGATGGCGGCCAACGAAGGCATCCGGCAGACCCAGTTCGCGGCCCAGATCGCGCACCTCGTCCTTGAACAATTCGCGCAGCGGCTCGACCAGCTGCATGTTCATGCGTTCAGGCAGACCGCCAACATTGTGGTGTGATTTGATGGTGACCGACGGGCCGCCGGTGAAAGACACCGACTCGATTACGTCAGGATACAGCGTGCCCTGCGCCAGGAAGTCGGCGCCGCCGATTTTTTTCGCTTCGGCTTCGAAAATGTCAACAAAGGTCTTGCCGATGAACTTGCGTTTCTTCTCGGGATCGGTCTCCCCCGCCAAACCTTTCAGGAACATGTCTTCGGCTTCGACCACGACCAGCGGAATGCTGTAGCTGTCGCGAAAGAGCGTCTCGACCTGCGCGCGTTCGTTCGTGCGCAGAAGACCATGGTCCACGAAAACGCAGGTCAGTTGCTCGCCGATCGCCGCGTGGATCAAGACTGCGGCCACCGCGCTGTCGACCCCGCCGGAGAGGCCGCAAATCACCTTGCCGCCGCCTTTGCCGACGCCCACCTGATCGCGAATTTCGGCGATCTTGGTGGCGCGGAACTCGGCCATGGTCCAGTCACCCGCAAGACCGCAGACATGGCGCACAAAATTGGCGATCAGCTTGGCGCCGTCGGGCGTATGGACCACCTCGGGGTGGAATTGCGTGCCGTAATAGCGGCGCTCGTCATCGGCGATCAGGGCAAAGGGGGCACCATCGGTGGTGGCAACGATGCGAAATCCCGATGCAAACTGCGTTACCTTGTCACCATGGCTCATCCAAACCTGATGGCGTTCACCGATGTCCCACAAACCCTCGAACAATACGCAAGGTTCTGAGATGGTGATGAAGGCGCGGCCAAATTCGCCGGCCCGCTCGCCTTCGGCAGCGCCCCGTTCCACCGCGCCGCCCAGCTGCGCGGTCATCACCTGCTGGCCATAACAGATGCCCAGGATCGGCACCCCGCTGTCGAATATCAACTGCGGCGCGCGCGGGCTGGCATCGTCAGGCACCGAGGCCGGGCTGCCGGACAGGATCACGCCGGCCGGCTTCATCCGCTCGAACGCCGCCTCGGCCGCGTTATAGGGCGCGATTTCGGAATAGACCCCGGCCTCACGCACACGGCGCGCAATCAGCTGGGTCACCTGGCTGCCGAAATCGACGATAAGGATGGAGCCGGTGAGGTTTGAGCCACTGAGCGCGGCCGAATCTTGGGTGCTGGTCATGCGCGCAGATAGGCGGCGGGGGCGTTTCCTGTCCAGACGCAGCGTCAGCTGATGCCGGCTATCGCGCGCAAGTGCGTCTTCAGCAATTTGCCAATATGGCTGCGCGGCATCTCGTCGATCAGGCGAACCTCGGACAGACGCTGGGTCTTGCCCAGATCGGCGTTGACCCGGTCCATAACACTGCGCGCCGACAGGTTGCTGCCCGGATGCAGGGTTACAAAACCCACCGGCGTTTCGCCCCAGCGTTCGGATGGCACGCCCACCACGGCGGCATCCGCCACGCCGTCGACGGCCATGAGCGCGTCCTCAAGATCGGCGGGATAGATGTTGAACCCGCCGGAGATGATCATGTCCTTGGCCCGCCCCACTATCTGCACGAAACCGTCAGCGTCGATCACGCCGATATCGCCGGTCTTAAGCCAAAGATTGCCCTCGGCGTCGCGCCATTCCATAGCGCTGGTGGCGTCCGGGCGGTTGCGATAGCCGCTCATCATGGTGGGCGACCGGCCGACCATTTCGCCGCGCGATCCGGCGGCCAGGCGATTGCCTTCCTCGTCGATCACGATCAGCTCATGGCCCGGCAGCGGCTGGCCTACGGTGTGGAGCTTGTCGGCGAACTTATGCGCGTGCAGCATGCAGACCACGCCGCCCTCGGTCATGCCGTAGATTTCGGTCAGCGATCCGGGGAAACGGCGCACCGCTTCCGCTTTCAGCTCCGCCGAAAACGGCGCACTGGTGCAGAATTTGAACTGCATCGCGGACAGGTCGCTCTCGTCGAACATGGGCGCGGCGAGCAGCCGCTGATATTGCACCGGGACCAGCATGGTATGGGTGATATGCTCGGCCTCGGCGATGTGCAGCCAGCGGTCCGCGTCGAACTTGCCCATGATATAGGCCGCTCCGCCCCACAGCATCGTCGGCAGGAACACCGCAAAGGTCGTGTTCGAATAGAGCGGCGTTGAGCAGAGCGTGCGGCTCTGCGGACCGTAGATTGATTTGAACCCGCCCGCCGCCTGCCGCCAACGCATCAGGTGCGCATGGACGATGCCTTTGGGCGTGCCGGTCGTGCCGCTGGAATAGATGATGTTGAATGGATCGCCGACATGGGGAGATATGGGCGCGGGCCGTGTGCCCTGTGCCGCCATCCATTCGGCCAGCGCGGGGGTGTCTCCAGCGGCCCTATCCAGCATGATGGTGGTGAGCGGCGGCAGGGCGACGCCGCTGTCCGCCAGTTCCATGCGCTTGGCCGTGTCGATGAACAGATGCGCCGCGCCGCTGTCGACGATCATCGCGGCGAGCTGCCTGGGCGCGGCGGAGGTGGTGAGCGGCGCGGCACATCCGCCTGCCTGGATCGCAGCAAGATAAACGAGCGCATAATCCACGCCGCTGGTGCCAAGGATCGCCACCGCCTGCCCGCGCGCCAGCCCGTCCGCCTGCAACTGCGCTGCAATCCGGTCAACCAGCGCCATCCCCTCACCCCAGCTGATCCGCCGATGCGCGTCGATCAGCATGTCTGAGCCCGGCTGCTCCGCGGCCCAGTCGGTCAGAATGGCGGGCCAGCTGCCAAATTCGGCCTCCAGCTTGGCGGCCATGGTCTCCGGCATTTCCATTGTGTCAGCCCGCCAGCTCTTTCACCAGATCGTAGAGATAGTCGCGCGCGGTATAGATCGCTTTCACCTCCACCCGCTCGTTGAGGCCATGGACACCATTGCCATCGGGATCGCTCCAGATACTCGGCACGCCGTAGGTCGGGATGCCGACAGCGGACATGTACAGTCCGTCGGTTGCGCCCGTGGACATGGCGGGAATTACCGGTACGCCGGGGAAATATTTGGCGGCCAGCGTTTCCATCGGCCCGATCAGCTTGGGATCGAGCGGCGGCGAACTCGCCAGCGGCTTGTCCTCGCGCGCCATTGCGAACGCAATATCCGGATTGGCCACCACCTTGACCAGATGCGCCTGAATGTCCGCCGGGGTATGGCCGGGGGAGATGCGGCAGTTGACGTTCGCCTCCACCCGCTGCGGCAGCGCATTCACGGCATGGCCGCCGTCGATCATCGTGGCGACGCAGGTGGTGCGCAGCATGGAGTGCAGCGATTTGTCCTGATTGACGATGGCCATGGCGCCGGCATCGTTCAGATCACTGACCAGCGCCGTCATCGCCGTGCCGGTCTCATCGTTCCGCAGCGCGCCCGATTTCTGGAAAAAGGCACGGGTCGTGTCGTTGAACTCGGCGGGAAACTCATGGGCGCCGATCTTTTCCAGCGCCGCGGCC
>JBBSUT010000198.1:0-3484 GCA_038234155.1 Sphingomonadales bacterium
AGCTGGACGGAGGCGGCAAAGAGCCATGCGGTTGCCGGGGCGATGGTTTGTTCGAAGTCTTTTGCAAGACGGCGGTTCCGGCCGAGCCATGCGAAGGTCCGCTCGACCACCCAGCGGCGCGGCAGCAGTTCGAACCCCTTGGCGGTATCGGATCTCTTGATGATCTCGATGGTCCACTGACCGAGTTTGGCAAGACTGCCCTTGAGCTTGTCGCCAGCATAGCCGCCATCCGCAAAGATGTGCCGCAGCCAGAGAAACGAGCGGACGATCCCGGCCAGCAGGAGCGGTGCCCCATCGCGGTCCTGGATGTCGGCGGTGTGGATCAGGGCATGAACCAGATTGCCCTCGGTATCCGTGACGATATGCCGCTTGCGTCCCTTGATCCTTTTGCCAGCGTCATAGCCACGCGGACCGCCGCTTTGGCATTTTTTGACGCTCTGGCTGTCGATCACTCCGGCACAGGGAGAAGCTTCGCGGCCCTGGTGCCCGCGAAGGCCTTGCAGTAGATAATTGTTGATCAGGTCCCACAGTTTGCCTTCGCGCCACAGGTAGAACGAGCGCTGCACTGTCGAGACGGGCGGAAAACACGGCGGCAGCATCCTCCACGGCAACCTGCCACGCAGCAGATAGAAGATCGCCTCGACAATCCGGCGCATCGCCCATTTGCGCGGTCGGCCGGTGCTGGCCGGCGCGGGCCGGCGCGCGAAAGAACGGCTCCAGCACCGCCCATGCGCCATCGGTCAGATCACTTGGCAAGGCCAGCTCCTTGCGCGCACGATGCACGCGGGTGATATCGGTCCACATCGCTGATCTCCGGAAGTTCTTCGCAAAACCTCCTGAATCAGCGGGCAAGCGCAGCGTAAAGCTAACCTTCTGATGTTCGTGCCAGTGGTAAATGCGAGCGCGCGGCTTCCGCTGGCCGAGCATTCAGGACGGTGTGATGCGGCTGACCGCTGCTCAGCTCGGCGCGCTACCCGAGGGTCTGGAGTATCTGCCCCGCGCAAGACCAACCGGGGATCGCTGCCCAAACATCTCGAACGGATCGAACAGACCGTCGATATCAAGGACAAGTCCTGTTCCTGCTGCGGCGGGGATCTCCACGTTATCGGCGAGGATGTCGCCGAACGGCTCGACATCGTTCCCGCCACCTTCCGTGTGCTGGTCACCCGGCGACCGCGCTATGGCTGCCGTTCGTGCGAGGCCGCGCCGGTCCAGGCCCCGGCGCCAGCGCGCATCGTCGAAGGCGGACTGCCGACAGAGGCGCTGATCGCGCAGGTGCTGGTTAGCAAATACGCGGATCACTTGCCGCTATACCAGCAGGCGCAGATTTACGCTCGTCAAGGCATCCATCTCGACCGTTCAACCCTGTCGGACTGGGTGGGACGGGCAGCGTGGTGGCTCGGGCCGCTGCGCGATCATCTGCTTGCTAACCTTAAGCAGAGTCCAAAGCTGTTCGCCGATGAGACCACTGCGCCGGTGCTCGATCCTGGACGAGGTCGGACCAAGACCGGGCAGCTCTGGGCCTTTGCCAGAGACGACAGGCCCTGGGGCGGCGTCGATCCGCCGGCGGTGGCCTATCGCTACGCGCCGGATCGCAAGGCCGACCGGCCAATCGAGCATCTCGCCGGGTTCAAGGGCGTGCTGCAAGTGGATGGTTATGGCGGCTACGCCGCCCTCGCGCGGCGGGGCGAGGTCACGCTTGCCTTCTGCTGGGCGCATGTGCGTCGCCGGTTCTTCGAGCTTGCCGCTCCGGGCACTTCGCCTGTCGCAACCGACGTTCTCAAGCGCATTGCCCAGCTCTACAAGATCGAAGCCGGGATCCGCGGTCATTCGCCCGCTGCGCGCCGTCTAGCCCGTCAGAAACAGAGCCGCCCGATCATCGAGGATCTCCGACGCGTGCTGGACGCACGGCTGTCGCAGCTCAGCCGCAAAATCCGTCTCGCCGAGGCAATCCGCTACGCGCTCACGCGCTGGGATGGACTGACCCTGTTCCGGGATGACGGCGGCATCGAACTGGACAGCAACACCGTCGAGCGATCGATCACACCGCTTGCCCTCAATCGCAAAAACGCGCTGTTCGCTGGCTCCGATGACGGCGCCGAGCATTGGGCCGTCATCGCCAGCATGATCGAGACGTGCAAGCTGAACGCCATCGATCCCCAAGCATGGCTCACCGACACGCTCTCCAAGCTCGCTGCCGGACATCGAAACGCCCGCATCGATGAACTCATGCCATGGAATTATCCCGCCGCCGTGGGGTGAGAAAGGCGCTTACTTTCAGGGCCGTCTGCTCTTCGAATACTTTCAGGGCCGTCTGCCCTTCGAAGTGATGAAGTCCTGTCGCGGGCCGATGGCGCTACGGCCTGACAATCCCAGCCAGCCTTCCTCCGGCAGCTTGGAAATAGACTCCATCAGCGAAGGTTTCGCTGTCCTACACAAACCGATTTGGTTAGTTGGCGGCGTTAGAAGGAGGAACGTTCATGCCGATATTGGACAGCATCATCGGGCCGGTCGCCAGTCTGATCGACAAAATTATTCCCGACCAGGTAGCACGCGAACGGGCCAAGCTGGAGCTTTTGCGGCTGGAGGGCAGTCAGGAACTGGAGACCATCCGCGTGCGCATGTCCGCGATCGTTGCCGAGGCGCAGTCGGCAGACCCCTGGACCAGCCGCGCCCGGCCCAGTTTTCTCTACGTCATGTACGCTCTGTTCGTCTGGGCGATCCCCATGGGACTGATTGCAGCGATCCGCCCGGCGACCGCACAGGCAATTTCTCAGGGCATGACCGATTATCTCGCGGCGCTACCAGAACCGCTCTACGCGCTCTTCGGAACCGGCTATCTCGGCTACACCGCCGCCCGGCAATGGGGAAAGGCCAACGGCACCGAGCGGTAAGTGCGTCAGTTCCGATATTGAATTCATGTCCTTCCCGGATAAAAGGGAGGACGATTCTTTTATTCAGTCGAACCGGGAAACATGTTCATGGCCGCCACCGTCAAAATCCTCGCTCTCGCCGGCCTGCTCTGCGCCATGCCCACTCTTTCCGCATGCAGCCAGAGCGGTACCGATGAAGCCGCTACGGCCGAGGCCAACAAGATGGGCAGCGATCTTCAAGACAGCGTCTCCGATATGGGCACCACCATGGGCCAGAGCGCCAGCGAAATGGGCGAAACCGTACAGGATGCGGCTCGTGATGTTGGCAGCGCCGTTGCCGATCCGACCAGCGATACTGCCGGCGGTGCCGCGCAAAACAATCTATAGGTTTCCGGGTTGGCATCTGCCGGGCCCACTTGCCGGAACCCAAACTCCGGGATGCTGGACTGGCCTATCGGCTCGGCACTTGGCTGTGCCACGGCTGGCCACCGTTCTGGTTCAACACGGTCGCTGTCACATGCACGATTTGCGCGTCGGAGAAGGGCTTCGGCAGCACGATGCTGTTGGGCACGGGCGGGGAGCACAGGGGATTATTGCCAAGACCTGGCGGA
>JBBSUT010000199.1:0-3368 GCA_038234155.1 Sphingomonadales bacterium
ATCGAGCGCATGTTCAACAAACTCAAGCAGTCCCGACGTATCGCCACCCGATACGACAAGACCGCGCTGTCCTTCGCCAGCTTCATCAACCTCGCATCAGCAAGGCTGTGGCTCAATTCTTATGTCAACAGGGCCTAGGCTTCAAATCCTTCCCATTCGTGGGGAGGTGGCAGCCCGTCAGGGCTGGCGGAGGGGTCTTCGTTTTTGAACCAAGCCCGATGAGGAAAGCCCCCTCCACCACCCGGCGATGCCGAGCGGTCCCCCTCCCCGTGAACGGGGAGGATTTGTGCGTCAGCCCAACGGCGCGCAGCGGCCGTCGAGCCAGCGGCGATCGTCGGCGCTGAGCTGCGGGCCGACAATCTCCAGCACCCTGGCGTGATAGTGATCCACCCAGGCCTGCTCATCGCCGGTCAGCAGCGCCGGATCGATCAGCTCGCGCTCCAGCGGGGCAAAGGTCAGCGTTTCAAAGCCCAGCATCGCGCGCTCGGCGCCAGGAACATCGCGTTCCTCGACCAGCACCAGATTCTCGATGCGAATGCCAAAATCGCCTTCCTTGTAATAGCCCGGCTCGTTCGAGCAGATCATGCCCGCTTTCAGCGGCTCGCCAAATCCGCCGAACGCCGCAATCCGCTGCGGCCCTTCATGCACGGCAAGATAAGCGCCGACGCCGTGGCCGGTGCCGTGGCCGTAATCGACCCCGTCGGCCCAGAGGAACTGCCGCGCCAGCGCGTCGAGCGCGCCGCCGGTGGTGCCCTTGGGAAACACCGCGACATCGAGCGCGATATGGCCTTTCAGAACCTGCGTATAGCGCTTCACCATCTCGGCCGTCGGCGTGCCTATCGCCATCACCCGGGTCACGTCGGTGGTGCCATCACGGTACTGGCCGCCCGAATCGCACAGATAAAGCTCACCCAGCTCCAGATTGCGATTGGTGTCTTCGTTCACGCTGTAATGCGGGAGCGCGCCGTGCGGGCCGGACGCGGAAATCGTGCGGAAGCTGATGTCTTTCAGTTCGGGGTTCGCGCCGCGCAGTTCACGCAACTTTGCCGCCGCAGCCAGCTCGTCGAGCCCGCCCCTGGGCGCGGTTTCGCTGATCCATTTGAGATAGCGCGTCAGCGCGGCACCATCACGCGCCTGCGCGGCGCGGTGGCCTTCGATCTCGGCCTGGTTCTTGATCGCCTTCATCAGCACCGACGGATCGCGCTTTTCGGCAATTTTGGCCCCGGCATGGTCCAGTGCCTCGAAGATCGCGGCGGGTGCCCGCTCGGGATCGACCGCGACCGCCTTGCCCGACAGTGCGGCCAGCGCGGCGGCATAATCGTCATAGCCACGCACCGACACTTCGTTGCCCAGATGGTCACGCACCGCATCGGTCAGCTTGTCCTCGGCCACGAACAATGTGGCGGTGCCGTCGGCCTGTACCAGCGCGTGGGCGATGGCGACCGGCGTGTTGGCGATGTCTGCGCCGCGGATGTTGAACGTCCAGGCCACCGAATCGAGCGCCGTCAGCACGGCCGTGTCATAGCCCTCGTCTTTCAGCCATGCGGCGATGTCGCTGCGTTTGTCGGCATGCGATTTCCCCGCAAATTCCAGCGGCTGGACGTCGAGCTTGGCGCCCGGCTTTGCGGGCTGCTCTGACCACACGCCGTCGATCACATTGCCGTCGACCGCCACCATCTCGGCGCCCTTGCGCGCCGCAGCGGCCTGCGCTTGCCTGACCCAGGCGCGGGTGTGCAGCCAGGCATCGTAACCGATCCGGTCGCCTTCGCTCGCATTGACCCGGATCCAGTCGGTCATGCTCATGTCGGCCAGCGGCACATGGGCGAACAGTTTCTCGTCCACCTGATCGCGCACTTGCACGGTGTAGCGTCCATCGACGAAGATAGCGGCCTGATTCTTGAGCACGATGGCGCTGCCTGCGGACCCTGCAAAGCCGGTCAGCCAGGTCAATCGCTGCGCATATTCGCCGACATATTCGCTTAAGTGCTCGTCGGCGATCGGCACGACGAACCCTGTCAGCCCGCGCCGGCCAAGCGCCTCGCGCAAAGCGGCAAGTCGGTTTTCGTGGGTCTGCATCAGCATGGCGGCGGCCTTCCGGTGAAAATTTATAGTGTCTCACTATAGCCAATGCGAGGGCGTTTCCCAAGTTCCGTGGCGTGATCGAGAGACACCCTTCGACAAGCGCAGGACTAACGGTTTTGGTCGACGGCTTGAAAAGGCCTTCTTTCCGAACCACAAGCTTACCCATGAAAACACACAACATCCCGCCGCGCGCCGAGCCGCGTCCCGTCACCAGCGATCACCACGGGGTGCAAACCCGGGACGATTATGCATGGCTGCGCGACAAGAGCTATCCCACCGTCGACGATCCGGAAATCCTGGAATACCTGGGCCAGGAAAATGCCTGGTTCGAGGCGCATATGGCGCCGCAGCAGCCGCTCACCGACGCGTTGTTCAAGGAAATGCGCGGGCGGATCAAGGAAGCCGACGAGAGCGTGCCGCAAAAGGATGGCGACTGGCTCTACTGGGTGAGTTTCGAGGAGGGGGCGGAATATCGCAAACATTGGCGCAAGCGCGCCGACGGCGCGGGCACGCCGCAGCTGATTATGGACGAGCCCGCCATGGCCGCGGGCAAGGACTATTTCAGCCTTGGCGCGGCGTCGGTCAGCCCGGACGGCCGGCTGATGGCCTATGCAATCGACGACAACGGGTCCGAGCGGTACACCGCGCGGGTCCGCGATCTGGAGACGGGCGAAGACCTGCCCGACGCCATTCCCGGCACGCTGTCCGATCTTGTCTGGACCGCCGACGGATCGGGCTTCCTCTACTGCCTGGCCAACGACCAATGGCGCACCGACAATGCGCGATATCACCGTCTGGGCGACGATCCCGCTAAGGATATCGCGCTGTATCACGAGGCCGATGAGGGCTTCCGCGTGTCGGTGGGTGAGACCAGCTCGCGGCGCTTCCTCGTCATCGCGGCGGGCGATCATGAGACCAGCGAGGTGCGGCTGATCCCGGCGGACGATCCCACCGGCAAACAAATTCTGGTGCGCCCGCGCAAGACCGGCGTGGAATATGACGTCGAGGAGCGCGAAGGGCTGCTCTACATCCTGACCAATGACGCGCACGTCAATTTCCGCCTCGCCACCGCACCGCTCAGCGATCCATCGACCTGGACCACGCTGATCGAGGGATCGGACGCGTTCTACATCACCGGCATCGAGGCCTACCGCGATTTCTACGTGATCGAGGGCCGCCGCGCCGGGCTCGATCAGATCGAGGTGCGCTATTATGACGACGCCGCGCGTATCGAGCCGGTGGCGTTCCCGGAGGAAGCCTATGTCGCGGGCCTCGGCGACAATCCG
>JBBSUT010000200.1:0-3366 GCA_038234155.1 Sphingomonadales bacterium
AGAGCGAGCAATGCCCATAACGGTCGTTTCATGGCCAGTTCTCCCTGGGTGTGCCGCTGAATTGTTCCAGCATGATCATGTTTTCTGCGATTTGCTGCTCGGCCTGCGCGAGGAGCAGTTGCTGATCGCGCAATGCCTGCTCGGTGGTTTCGGCGGTAGCGATCGCAAGATCGCCCCGGTTAGCGGCGCGGCGTGTCGCAGCGGCAAAGCGTTCGAGCGCGGGCAATCCCTGCAGGACAGCGCGCCGCTGCTCCTGCGCGATGTTTACCGCTGCACGGGCGGCGGCCAGCTCGGCGCGGGTCTGGAAGATTCGCGCGTCATATTCTGCCTTCAGCGCCGCGCGCGTGGCACGTTCAATGGCTATGCCGCCCCGGTTACGGTTCCATAACGGCAGGGTAAGGCTGACCGACGGGCCAAGCAGCTTGTTATTGCCCGTGTCACGCGCCGCGTTGGCGGTGACCGTGAGATTTGGAAACTGATCGAGAACGGCCTTGCGCGTGGCGAATTCCTGCGCGTCATAACCAGCGCGCAACGCGGCCAGATCGGTGCGCTGATCCAGCTACAGCGCAAACAGCGCGTCGGCCGAAGGCAAGCGAGCCGGCAGATCAATGGGGGCGAGCACCAGCGGGAATTCCGGCGGAAGGCCGAGCAGGCGTGTCAGTTCGTAGCGTGCCGTGGCCAGGTCCGCTTCGATCCTTTGCTATTGCTGGGTTATAATGAAGGCGGACTGCCGGGCGGCTTGCACCTGATCGGCGGCATAGTCTCCGCGTCCTGCCGCAGCAAGCGTTCGCTGCAGAAGCGACTGGGCCGTACGCCGACTGGCATCAAGCAATTGGAACTGCCGTTCCAGCTCGGTCACACGGACGGCCTGTGCGCGCGCATTATTGGCCATTTGCCATTCAGACCAGGCGAGATCGAGACGCACCTGCCGTTCCCCAGCGCGGTCAAGCTTGACGAGGATGTGGCGGGTGCGCAGGGCGTTGACGTCAAAACCAAACGAAGCGGCGAGGTTGTCGACCGGATCGGGCCCGGAAAGAATATGGTCGAGCCCCGCGCTGAAGCTGGGGTCGGGCAGTAGACCGGCGGCGAACACCTGCGCGCTCGTGACCCCGGCGCGTGTCCGCATGGCTTTCAGGTCCGGATTGTTCAGCACTGCCAGCACCGCCACCGCATTGCCATCCAGCGGCGCGTCGAGGTCTATCGCTGTAGGACGAAGGAACGGCCGGTCGATGCTCTGCGCATCGACGCTGATCGCAGCGATTTGCGGCGGGGCGAGCAGCGCGTCGGCATTTCCAAGCGGCACGGGCGCATACGTCGCGCAAGATGCCGCCAGCAGCGCCACCGGAAGAGCCAGCAAAGCGCGCCCGGGTCTGCCCCTATGTTTTGGCTTGTCGATCACATGACGGTCCCCGAATGCCCGGCCCGATGACAGCAGCGGCGATGGCGGAGCAAGCGTAATCGCTTTGGCCGATCATCGGCTGACAAGTGTACGCTCCCAATCAAACCGGCTCAACCGTCTGAAATAGACAGGAATCTATTGAAATTTACGTCGGGGTCCGACGCCAAAGATTGGGAAATTGTAACCTGCTGGACATCGATCCCCAATCTGCGCGCTCGTATAACAATCTCACGGTTCGCATCTGGTGGACCGCATTGAGGATAGTCATCATGCAAAAGAAAGCCATCATAGTAGCCATTTCCGCGCTTGCGCTCGGCAGCGCGGCCGTCGCTGGAACTGCCCATCAGGGTCAGAACAATGCTCCCGCCGCCAAAATTTCCATGACGCAGGCGCGGGCCATTGCGCTGAAGAACGCACCTGGCGGGGTCATCGCCGAGGCAGAGATGGAAAAGGAAAATGGCAGCTGGCGTTATTCCTTCGACATTCGGCAGAATGGCCGGATCCACGAGATTGGTGTGGATCCGCAAAATGGCCGCATCGTTGAAAACAGCTGGGAAAACTCCAAGTCCGAGGCGAAGGAAGCCGCCAGCGAAGCCAGGCACGGCGAAAAGAAATAATGATGCTGACGGCGGGCAGCTAATTTGCGCATCCTGATCGCCGAACAATGTGGAGATGGCCAGGTTCGTGAGCAAAGGTCTCAGCGAACTTGGCCATCTTGTGGCAATTGCGGGCGACGGCTAAGACGCGCTGCATTTGGCGACGACCGAGCGCTTTGATCTGTTCGTTTTCGATCGGATGTTGCCAAAAATGGATGGTGTATCGGTGCTGCGCCGCCTTCGTGCCGCACAGATCGCAACACCGGTTCTTTTGCTGACCGCACTTGGACATATAGCGGGCCGGGTAGAGGGGCTAGAGGCAGGTGCCGACGATTATCTCGTGAAGCCGTTTGCATTTTCTGAACTGGCCGCACCGCTCAACGCGGTGTCCCGCCGCGCAGTTTCGGGCGGCGCTGAGGCAGTTTTCGAAGCGGGTAATCTCAAGCTCGACCTGCGCAAATTTCAGGTGACCCGCGGCGGTGCGGTAATACCGCTTCGGCGGGCGAAGGAACGTCCCTGCAGCAATGTCCGCGCTCCGTGTGCACAAGAAATATCTTTACCGCGCCCACCGCATCCGAGTGATTACTTGGGATCGCGGGCTGGACTACGTCAGACCGGACTGACCATCCGGCTGTCATAAAGGCATCTGTCTGACCAATCGGACCATCCCCAACCTCAACCAGGACGCATTCGGCTTTGGTCGATAAATGACCAGCCGACGGAGCCATCATCGATTGCGGGGCGAACTCTCCAACGGCGCGCCAGGCATTTTCGGTCACGTTCCCGCCCGGTTCGCAGCATGAACTTTGCATTCCGCCCGGCGTAGCGCATAATTTTGACGGGCTGGAGCGGATTCAGACGCTCAACAATTACCGGCTGTTCCTGCCCGATCCGGCCTCGTGGCTGGATGGCGAGGTGGCGTGGAATATCGAATCCGACATCATCAACGAACCGGCCGATTGCGATCCCGCGGCGGTCGCGCTTCTGCAAGTGAACGCCTTTCCCGCCTCGTCGGTATTCTACGCGCTGGTGAACGCGCGGCAGCGCGAAGGGCTTGCGCAGCTGCGGCATTCCTGCACGCTGGTCATACCGGCCGGCGTGGCCCACCGGTTCGAGGGGCTGGGCGGCATCTTCACGCTCAACCAGGGCGAGGCGCTGCTCGACGAGGATGGAACCTATGACGCTGCTAACGATGTCATCGATTGGCCGATCGAACGGGACGATTATCCGGTCCTGAGACCGAATGAAACGGCCGCGGACCGCCGCTATTACGAGCATTTTCGCGCGCGGCAGGAACATTCGCTCGCGATGCCGGATTCCGGCGCGCAATCCACGCCCGTCATCCTCCTGGCCAGGGACGAGCGCGGAGAA
>JBBSUT010000201.1:0-3358 GCA_038234155.1 Sphingomonadales bacterium
CCTCAACACCGGTTGCGTGCCGAGCAAGGCGCTGATCAAGAGCGCGCGCACCGCCGCCATGATGCGCGATGCCAGCCGCTTCGGACTCAAGGACGCCGCGCCGCAGCTCGATTTTGCCGAGGTCATGACGCGGGTGCGCGGCGTGATCGCCGCTATCGCGCCGCATGACAGCGTGGAAACATTCGAGGGTTACGGCGTCGATGTGGTGCGCGGATACGCTCGCTTTGTCGATCCCTGGACGGTCGAGACCGCACGGAACGACGGCGGCACAAGCCGCCTCACCGCGCGGCATTTCGTGGTGGCTACCGGCTCCGAGCCGATCATACCCCAGGTCGCGGGGGTCGAGGAAAGCGGTTATCTCACCAGCGAAACGCTGTGGGACGCGATGTCGGAGCGCAAGGCGGTGCCGGAGCGCTTCGTGATCGTCGGCGGCGGGCCGATCGGCTGCGAACTGGCGCAGAGTTTTCAGAGGCTTGGATCGCGGGTGGTGCTCGTCGAGCAATCGGAACGCTTGCTCGGCAAGGAAGACGGTGACGCCGCCAGTCTCGTCCGGGCGCGGATGGAGGCCGAGGGGGTACAGGTGCTGACCGGCCACGAGGCGACGCGGTTCGAAGGCGGCCGCACGGCGGTGCTGCGCGGTCCGGACGGCGAAAAACGCATCGATTATGATGCGCTGCTGATCGGCATCGGGCGCAAGGCACGGCTCACGGGCTATGGGCTTGAGGATATCGGCGTCGATACGGACAAGACCATCGTGACCGACGGCACGCTGCAGAGCGCGCTGCCGCATATCTACGCCGCGGGCGATGTCGCTGGCCCGTTCCAGTTCACCCATGCTGCGGGCTATCAAGGGATGAAGGCGGGCTACAGCGCGCTGTTCGCGCCCTTCTTCACCCCCAGGGCTGCCGATCCGGTGATGCCGCGCGCCACCTATACCGAGCCGGAGGTGGCCAGCGTCGGCCTGAACGAAGCCAGTGCGAAGGCGCAGGGCATCGCTTATGAACTGACGCGGTTCGAAATGTCCGAGCTCGAACGCGCGGTTGCCGAGGGCGAGACAGGCGGCTTCATCAAGGTGCTGACCAAGCCCGGCGGCGATACGGTGCTGGGCGCGGTGGTGGCCGGTGCCAACGCCGCCGAAATCCTGACCAGCTTTACCATCGCGATGACGCACGGCCTCGGCCTCGCCAAGCTGATGGAGACGATTTACCCCTATCCCAGCTGGGCCGAGGCGGCCAAGCTGGCGGCGCAGGAGCACGCGCTGGCGCATGTCAGCGAAAAACTGATCGCCGTGGCCAGCCGCTATCTCAAATGGCAGCGCGGCGGCTGACCCGTTACTCGCTGGGGCGGGGACAGAGCGAAGGGGATAGCGAACGCGCGTTCTGGCTTGAGTCTGCCGAAGCGCGGTTCTGTATTTTCAAGTAGAGAACCGCGCGGGAAGGATCAGGCGTAAAAAAGCTGTTGGTCCGCACGGGGCCGGGACGGCCCGCCTATTTCCTGCCCTTGGCTTCCAGCAGCGGCTTGAGGCCGGACAGCGCGCCGGCCGGCTGCACCGCGTCTTCGTGCACCACCCCTGCCTCGGCCAGCGCCTCGGCGGCTCGCGGGCTGCGGGGGTAGGGATCGAGCGCCAGACCGAAACTCTGCGCTATGGCCTCGCCCCAGTCGACCGTGCGGCCGTCGTGGAACAGTGCATCGAGCTCGCTCTCGGACAGCTCGACCTCTTCGTCCGCAGCGTTGGCGGATGGGAGCGGCAGGAACAGCAGCGCGATCGGCTCATCCAGCGCGAACCGAACCGGGTCGCCGGTTGCGGTGCAGACCTGCGAACCGCGCGCCCGGAAGCGCCCCGTCAACCGCACCGCATGGCCCTCGCGCACGCCGGACAGCGCGGCAGTGAGACCGTCCAGCACCGCGCAGTCAAACCGCCGCGCCACCGCCGCACGCTCGGCCTCGTTCGCCTTCAGCTCCATCGCGTGCGGCCTGCTGCCGAGATCGTCCAGCTTGACCGGGCGGGTCAGTTCGGGCGCGCCAACCCCCGGCCCGTATAGCCCTGGCCCAGGTGCCCCCTGCGCCTTTACCATGTCGCCGATCCGCCGAGCAGGGTGGGCGTTGCCAGTTCGGACAGCAGTTGCGCATGGCGGCGCATGGCGGTTTCCATGTAGGCAACGCCGCCGCAAGGAGCGGCTTCATCGCGAAAAATGTTGCGGCGGATCGCGGTTTCCATCGATCCCTCGCCCGCCATGGCGCGGCGATAGGCGCCAAGGCGGCCGCCCAGCGCGCTCATTATCTTGCCCATATGCTTGCCCACGCTGACGTCGCCCACGCCAAGCTGGCGCAGCTGCCCGTCCATATCGGTCACAAATAATTCGGTCAGCCATACGCTCTCCTGGCGCGCATCATCGCTATCCTCGAGTCGCAGCAGCACCAGCGAGAGCAGCGCCGCGACCATGTCAAACCGGCCGTCCATCGTGTCGGGCACCGCGCCCTCCTGATACCAGTGCGGTTGGCGGGCGCGTGCCACCACCTGCTCGTACAGCGGCAGCAGCGCGGCGGAGCGATCGGGCTTGCGTCCCAAAATCCGCTGGATCCATCCCATCTGCGCAGTCCCTTTTCGCTTTTGCGCGGCAGCGGTTCATCGCGCGCTCATTCGCAGGCCATATTGATCTTGCGCGCCCGGGATGCAATGGCGGCGCCGTGCCCCATCGTGGGCCGAACTCTATCGGAGCACCTGCGCCATGTCTTCCAAATCCGCCTCCATGCTGAAGCTTGCTGCGCTCGGTGCGCTGGTGCTCGGCACGTCGGCCTGCGGACGCCTGCAGGCGCACCGCGGTTATATCGTCGATCCGGTGCTGGTCAGCTCGATCCAGGCCGGTGTCGATAACAAGCAGAGCGTGGAGGGCACGCTGGGCCGGCCCACCTTCGCCACCCAGTTCGGGCAGGAGGAGTGGTATTATGTCTCGCGCAACACACGCCAGCTCGCCTTTGCCGAGCCAACGCCAACCGCGCAGACGATCCTGCACCTGACCTTCGATGCCGCGGGCAATGTCTCCGCGGTCGAGCGCAAGGGGCTGGAACAGGTCGCCAATATCAGCCCGATCGGCGACAAGACGCCAACGCGCGGGCGCGAGCGCAGCTTCTTCGAGGAATTGTTCGGCAATATCGGCACCGTCGGCGCACCGGGCGCGCCCAGCGGCGGGTCCCAGGGCGGCGATCCGACCAATCCCGGAGGATAAGCGGGCGGCGTGCGCGGCGAAAGCGGGGGATGGATCACTCATGATCTCTGCCCGGTCTGCGGCACCACCGTCAGCTATGTCATCGAAGCCATGCCCGGCAGGGTGGCCGTGCCGCTGGGCGGTTTCACGCC
>JBBSUT010000202.1:0-3351 GCA_038234155.1 Sphingomonadales bacterium
AGACATCGCCACGCCGGGCTTAACCCGCGATCAAGCTTTTTTCACGAAATGATAGGTTGGGCAAATGCTTTCTCGGGAACGTCGTCGGACCTGCGTCTGCCAAAGCATTTGGTGGCGGTGGCCGTTGGCGTTCAGCAGCTGGACCCCGGGTCAAGTCCGGGTGACGGTGGAGGAGATATCCACCGCTAGGAGGGCAGCAGTGATCGCCGCTTTCCAGCATCACCGGAACGCATGAGCCTTGTAATGTTGGAAATTTCCTGAACTAATCAGCCTCGATAATGGTCCGCCGCTGCTTCACTCTGTTGGAAATTTTGTATCGCATTTTTGCAATGGTTTCGTGGATACTTTGTATAGTTTGCACCACAATGTTGCGCGGTCACAGCGTTCAGCGCACAAAAGCGAAAACCCCCGGCACCCTGCGTCGGCAGGGCATCGGGGGTTTCTAAAAGTCAGCCGATGGGAAAGTCCGTCAGCGCGCCGGATCAGGCGGCGGCGGGGGCCAGCTTCTTGCCGATTTCCTTCTTCACCTTGCGGGCGTTGTCGCTCAGCTTGGTATCGGAGGTCTTCATCAGCCAGTTGTCCAGGCCGCCATTGTGCTCGACGGAGCGCAGGCCTGCCGTCGAAACGCGGAACTTGATGCTCCGGTCCAGCGCGTCGGACAGCAGCGTCACATCCTGCAAATTGGGCAGGAAAACGCGCTTGGTTTTGTTGTTGGCGTGGCTGACATTGTTGCCGACCATGCGGCTCTTGCCAGTCAGTTCGCAGATGCGCGACATCATATGTTCCCGAATATCATAGAGTAGGTTGGAAAGCACGTGCCCTTAAAGCGCTATCGGCGGCTCGTCAACGTCCAAGGGCCCGGCGAAGCGTCTTTGGAACGCCGCTGGAATGCCGTTCGCGACAGCCGTCAGCGTGATTTTGCCTGCAGCGCGAGACGCCGGCCGACCTTGGCCGTCTGGATCAGGAACAGCGCGATAAACAGCGCGCCGACCGCCCCCACAAACAGATCGAACCCGCCAAGCCCTGCCACCAGCGGATCGCCGCGGCCCAGCAGCAACATGAGCAGCGTCATGCCGATAAGGACGAACCGCAGCTCCGTGGGCCCGGCGTTCATATAGGACAGCTTCATCTCACCGAGCGCATGGACCGACAGATACGCGTGGATCGACAGCAGCAGATAGCCCGTCATGGCCACCAGCGCCACGTCCAGGCGCACGTAGGGGCTGGCCCCGATGCCGGCCAGGATGAGCAATGTGGTGATGCCGTCGCAGCTATGATCGATAAAATAGCCGAAGGACGGACGCTCGATCTTGCGCCAGCGGGCGATGCTGCCGTCCAGCGAATCGCCGAACCACTGAACGCCGTACCCCAGGAACGTCAGCCAGAGCCAGCCGGGACCCAGATTGCTGGCGGCATAGCCCGCAAAGATCGCTATCGCGCCCAATATGCCCAGCGTCGTCAACAGATCGGGCGTCACCCATGCGGGCAAGCGGGCGCAAATCCAGTTGAGCAACCGCCGTTCCCCCCGCGCAAGGATATTCTGCTGGATGCGGTTGATCGATCCTGCGGCGATCTTGCCCGGCGCGTCCGTTCCGGGTTCGCCTCCGCCCGTTGCCGATTCGCCTGAGCCTGATTGCGTAGTGTCTGCCATGGGCCCTTATCGAAGCGTCGCGCGCTTTGAGCAACAGGCGATAGCATGAGGGGGATTGGGCCTTGCTCGCTCGCTTCGGTTCTGCCCTGCGTGACGGGCCCGGCAGGAGATGGCCGCAACTCATCGGCGGCGCGATCGTTCTGTAACCGTATAGGCGCGCCGCTGCGCCGAATCTCTGAGAAAGACCGAAATGCCCATTTTGCACATCATCCTCGCCATCCTTCTGCCGCCGCTGGCTGTATTCATGAAGCGCGGCGCCGGAACCGAACTCGTTATCGGCATCATCCTATGGCTGCTCGGCTGGATTCCCGGCACGCTCTACGCGCTTTATATCGTGCTGAGCGACCGGTCGGCGGCGCTCTAGCAGCGCGGGGGCTGCTCCGCTAAACCTTGCGGCCATGCCGTTGACCCACGCCCGCCGGCACATGGAAGCCGCTTTTGCACTCGCGCGGAGGGCGGCGGCGGCTGGTGAAGTCCCGGTCGGCGCGATTGTCATGCAGCGGGGACAGATCGTCGGGCGCGGCGCAAACCGGCCGATCGCCGATCACGACCCGACAGCGCATGCCGAAATATTGGCGCTGCGCGCAGCCGCAGCATTTCTGGGCAGTGACCGGCTGACCGACTGCGATCTTTACGTCACGCTGGAGCCATGTGCGATGTGCGCCGGTGCCATCGCTCACGCCCGCATACGCCGCCTCTATTATGCCGCATCCGATCCAAAAGGCGGCGCGGTGGCGCACGGGCCCAGGCTGTTCGCGCAGCCGACCGTGCACCACCGGCCGGAAATCTATGGCGGCATCGGTGAGGCCGAAGCATCGGCGCTCATGAAAGCCTTCTTTCAGGCCCGGCGATAGCGCTGAGTCTGCCGCGTTTCAATGAACGAAGCGGGCAACCACCTCGCGGTAGCTGCGGCTGACCTTCACCTGGGCGCCTGAGCCGAGCACCAGAAAACATTCGCCGTTGGTGTGCGGCTTGACCTGACGAACCTGGTTGAGGTTGACGATGGTCGAGCGATGCACGCGCTGGAACACGCGCGGATCGAGGCGTTTTTCCAGGTCTTTCATGGTCTCGCGCAGGATCAGCGAATTGTCCGCTGTGTAGATGCACATATAATCGCCGGCGGCATCGATCCGCTCGATCGTATCGACATCCACGCGGAAAATCTGGCCGCGATCCTTGACGTTGATCAATTGCTCGAACCGGCCGGACTGCATTTCCTCGTCGTTGGCGATATTCTCCGCCGCCTCTGGCGCGACTTCGTTGATCACCTCGCGCAGCCGCTCCACCTCTTCGCTCTGCTTGCGGTGGCCCATGCGTTCGCGGATACGCACCATGGTGTCGGCCAGCCGGTCTTCCTCGACCGGCTTCATCAGATAATCGATCGCCTGCGCCTCGAACGCGCGCACGGCGTGGTCCGAATAGGCGGTAACAAAGACAAACATTGGCGGGTCAATATCCATCACTCCCTGGACGACCGAAAAACCGTCGAAGCCGGGCATCTGGATATCGAGGAATACAAGATCGGGTTTCAGCGTCTTGATCTTGCGGATGGCCTCGCGCCCGTTGATGCAGGTGGCGACGATCTCGACATCCTCGAACTTCTCCAGCCGCAGCTGCAGGCCCTGGATCGCCAGTTTCTCGTCGTCCACGACGATGGTGCGGATGGTCATGCGGTTATCATTCCTCTGGTCTCGGGCATG
>JBBSUT010000203.1:0-3324 GCA_038234155.1 Sphingomonadales bacterium
GAAAACGGCCTGACCGTGATCGTGAACGAAGATCGCAAGGCGCCGATCGTTGCGGTTTCGGTGTGGTATGACGTCGGATCGGCCAACGAGCCAGTCGGCAAGACTGGTTATGCGCATCTGTTCGAACATATCATGTTCAACGGATCGGAGAACGCGCCGGGCGACTATTTCACCTACACCAAAAAGATTGGCGCAACCGATCTTAACGGGACCACCTGGCTCGATCGCACCAATTATTTCGAAACCGTCCCTCGCTCTGCGCTGGAGTCGGCGCTGTTCCTGGAGAGTGACCGCATGGGCAATCTGCTCGGTGCGGTGACCCAGGAGAAGCTCGACAACCAGATCGGCGTGGTATCGAACGAAAAGCGTCAGGGCGACAATCAGCCCTATGGCCTGGTGTCCTACAAGCAGACCGAGCTGCTATATCCCGAAGGCCACCCCTATGGCCATGACACGATCGGAACACTGCAGGATCTGAAAGCCGCCTCGCTGGACGACATCAAGGCGTGGTTCACCGATCATTACGCGCCCAACAACTCCATCCTCGTTCTATCCGGCGACATCAGCGCGGCCGAGGCTAAGCCGCTGGTCGACAAATGGTTTGGCAGTATCAAGCGCGGACCTGCGGTTAACCCTCTTCAGCCGGAGGTGCCCACGCTCGACGCGGTGAAAAAGGTTGTGATGTATGACAAGGTGCCAACGACGCGCATCTATCGAAACTGGGCGATGCCGGGTCTCAACGATCCCGATTTCACGGCGCTGGACGTTGCCGCCTCCGTGCTCGGCGGCCTTGCCAGCTCAAGGCTCGATACCGCCCTCGTGCGCAACGAGCAGAGCGCTGTGGCGGTGTCCTCCTATCTCCTGCCGTTCACCCACGGATCGACGATGAACATCCAGGTCGACGTGAAGCCGGGCGAGAATCCCGATGCTGTCGCCGCGCGGCTTGATCAGCTGCTGGCCGATTTTATCAAGACCGGTCCCACCGCCGAAGAGGTCAAGCGCGTCGCCACCAGCGAGGCAGCCAACCGCATTGCCGGGCTGGAGCAGGTCGGCGGCTTCGGCGGCAAGGCCGTGGCGCTGGCGCAGGGACAGCTCTATTCGGACGATCCGGAATATTACAAGAAGGAGCTCGATCGGCTCGCGGCGATGACCCCGGCGAAGGTGCGGTCGGCCATGCAGAAATGGATGACGCGCCCTTATGCCGAAATCCGTGTCGAGCCAGGCGAGCGGGAAGCCTATGAGGAGGTATCGGGCGGGTCCGGTGGCAAGGTGGCCGACGGATCGATCCCCGCGCCAAACTATTATCGCGCGCCGGAGGGCGACTGGCTGGACGCGGCGCCCGCCAATCCAACGCCGCTTACGTTCCAGGATCGCAGCCAGTTTCCCGAGCCCGGGCCGACGCCGGACCTGGATTATCCCAAGGTAGAGACGACCAGGCTGAGCAACGGCATTCCGGTCTATTTTGCGCGCCGTACCGCCGTGCCGGTGGTGCGGATGGCGGTCAGCTTCGATGCCGGCTATGCCTCCGATCCGAAGGATGCACTGGGCACGGTCGGCATGATGACGGCCATGCTGGACGAGGGCACGACTTCGCTTGGCGCGCTGCAGTTGGCCGAAGCGCAGGAGGCGCTGGGCGCCAATCTGTCGACCGGTTCCAGCTTGGATCGCACCACCGTCGGTGTGCGCGCCGTCACCGCCAATCTGGCCCCCACGCTCGATCTTCTGGCCGATGTGATCAAGAACCCGGCGTTCGATCCGGCCGAGCTGGAGCGCGTGCGGGTGCAGCAGATCACCCGCATCCAGGCCGAAAGCACCCAGCCGCAAAGCCTTGCGTTCCGCGTACTTCCGCCGATGCTTTATGGCGCGCAGCATCCGTACGGCGTGCCGTTTACGGGGACGGGCGACGCCGAGGTGGTGAAGCGGCTGACCAGCGAAAATCTCAGGCAGTTCCACCAGCGCTGGATGCGCCCGGACAAGGCGCAGATCTTCGTTGTTGGCGACACCACCCTGGCCGCCATCACGCCCATGTTGGAGCAGCGATTCGGCCAGTGGAAAGCCACCGGGGCCGCGGCCCCGGACAAGGTTTTCACCGCCCCTGTTGCGTCGAGCGAGGGCAAGATCCTTGTGATCAACCGGCCCAATTCGCCGCAGTCGCTGATCCTGGCTGGCGAAGTGCTGGGCGCCAAGGGCACCGACGATCTGCTGCCGCTGCAAGCCGCCAACGAAGTATTGGGTGGAGACTTCCTCAGCCGCATCAACATGGATCTGCGCGAGTCCAAAGGCTGGGCTTATGGCGCGTTCACCTTCCTGCAGCGGCCCGAGGATCAGGTTCCGCTGATGGTCTATGCACCGGTGCAGACCAATCAGACGGGTCCATCGGTCAAGGCACTGATCGAACAGATGAACGCGTTCAACGGCGCCAGCGGCGTAACGCCGGCAGAGCTGGAGCGCACCGTGCGCGGAAACACTCTGGAACTGGCCGGTAACTTCGAACAGTCCAGCGCCGTGCTTAGCCAGATGCAGCAGGACGTGCTCTATGGCCGGCCGCTGGATTATGCTGATTCGCTGGGCAGGCGCTACGAGGCGCTGAGCGCGGGCGAGCTGGATCAGGCGATGCGCTCTGCGCTGAACGTGCCCAAGCTCACCTGGCTGATCGTGGGGGATGCCGCCAAGATCAAGGATCAGCTGACCGACATCGGTCTGCCAGTGGAATATCGCGGTTTCGATCCCGCCGCGGCGCCTGTCAGTACAGCAACGGGCGCGGAAGCGGGCGACAAAATGGAAACCTCAGGCGAATGATCCGTTCTGATTGTGCAACCTAATTTTTGAGGAGAACGAATATGGCGAATGTCGATGGCACCTGGGCTGTGGCGGTAAAGACCCCGATGGGTGATCAGAAGTCCGATCTGACGGTCAATAGCAGCGGCGATACCTTTACCGGTACCATGTCCGGCGCGATGGGCTCCAACGATGTCAGCGGCACGGTCGACGGCGATACGCTGACGTGGTCGATGGACATCACCAGCCCGATGCCGATGACGCTCGACAACAAGGCAACCGTCGATGGCGACAGCATCACCGGCACGGTCAAGGCCGGCGCATTCGGCGACATGCCGCTTTCGGGCGAACGCAAGGCCTGAAGCAAAACCTTTTTTACGCAGAATTTTTACATGAAAAAAGGGTCCGTTCCAGCAGGAGCGGCCCCTTTTTCGCGGCGTGAGGCAGGCACCTACTGGCGCACGGTGACCGTGACCGCGCGGCGGTTCTGGGCATAGGCTTGCGCATTAGAAGCCAGCGCCTCGGGCCGTTCCTTGCCGTAACTGA
>JBBSUT010000204.1:0-3239 GCA_038234155.1 Sphingomonadales bacterium
CCCTTTGGGCCGCACCCGCACCGCGAGGGCCACGCCCCCCAAAATCGCGAGCAGCGCCCCCCGCGCCGCGCCGCGCCATTTTCGGCCGGCGCGGCGGCGGCGGCGGCGTGCATCTGCGGCGTCGTCGCTGGGCCATCCGGAGATTGTCGGCCTCGCGCTGCTGCTGTTTGCCGCGATCTTGTGGGGGCCGGAGTGGATCGCCGGGCGCATGCCCGTGACCGCCACGTTCGGGCTGCGAAACGCGCCGAGCGAGCATATCGCCTTCTCGAAATGCCACATGGGCGGCGGCTATAACTGCGTGGTGGACGGCGACACGATCTGGCTGAAAGGCGAGAAGATCCGCCTGCTCGACATCGACACGCCCGAAACCCACCCGCCGCGTTGCGCCGAGGAAGCCCGGCTCGGCAACGCCGCCACCGCCCGCCTCCACGCCCTGCTGAACGGCGGCGCGGTGAGCATGGAGCGCGGCGGCACCGACCGCTACAACCGCACGCTCGCGGTGGTGATGGTGGACGGACGGCCGGTCGGCGATACGCTCATCGCCGAGGGACTGGCGCGGCCCTATGGGCGCGGAAGGCGGAGTTGGTGCTAAAGGCGTTTCGCCGGGGCGAGTTGGTTTGTAAGCTAAACACCACCGGATTCTTTAGCCGAGGTTAGGAGTCCGACCTCCGTCGCGGTAATGCGATAATAGATGTTCCCGCCTCACAAGCGTGACAATGTGCATTATCGAATGCAGTGCGAAGCGTCCATTGCTGACTTCCGACGTCCATTCGGCCCAGGCATCGCGGGACACATCGCTTGACCCGCAGCTTTCACAAATCATCTGGACTTTCACCGGTTCGCGATCATGATCAACCATCAGGTTCGTATGCGTCGCTGGTCGGGGAGAGAATAGCGGTGGCAGGCGGGAACTGGTCCGAATCGGTCGAGATTGCCGTGCGCAGGCTCGCTGCCAGCCAAAGGCGACAAGTGTTCACCCGGCAGGAAATGATCGTAACCGAACTGCCAAGGATTATCCGCGAGACCGGGTCCTCTGGACAGACGCCCGAAAGGACGCTCAGCCGTGAGTTGCAGGAGTTGCGCGATCGGGGAGGAATTGAGTTTGTTTCATCAGGCACTTATCGCTTATTAGATGATCCCGTTCCGGAGCGCTCTCAAGACGTCAGCAAGGGGGTCTTCGTTGTCGGTTCCCACTCGATATATGAAGATGAGCCAGATCGTTTTTACCGGTTCCCGCCACGCTGGCTGAACGCCGCCTCAAAGACCGTCGGACAATGGATCATTTATCAGGAGCCTAAGCGTGCCGGCAAGCGTGGCTATTATGCCGTGGCGCGCGTCGAGCAAATCGTGCGCGATCCAGCCGATCAGGACATGTATCTCGCGCTGATCGAGCCGGGCAGCTATCTGGAATTTGGGCGCGACGTTCCATTTCAGCACGAGGGCCATGCCGTCGAACGTGGGCTGCTTTATCCTGATGGGCGGCTTAGCAATGGCCGAGCTATTCAGTCCATTCGCCCTATTTCCAATGATGACTTCAATCGCATCGTCGACCTCGGGCTGGTCGAGGAAGAAGAATTGCTTGAGCGCGAGGACGAAGTGGAGGACGAGTTGCAAAGCAATCGATTGCATGAGGAAAGTGAACCTTGGATCGGCCCGGTCGACCGGGCCACGGCGCTGGTCAATCGCAAGGTCCGCAACAGGCAGTTCCGAAAGCGCATTCTCGAAGTTTACGATCGGCGCTGTGCCCTTACAGGAATGCAGCTGATCAATGGAGGCGGCAGGGCAGAAGCACAGGCAGCGCACATCATGAGCGTGGAGGCCCGTGGTCCGGATGTAGTTACCAACGGAATTGCCTTGTCCGGCACCGTCCACTGGATGTTCGACCGTGGCCTGATTTCGCTAAGCGATTCCGGCGAGATATTGCTTTCACGCAAGATCAATGATGTGGAAGGCGTGACCAAGCTGCTTTACCCCGAACGTCAGGCGCGACTGCCCACGAATGAGAACGATCGACCGCATAAACGCTATCTAGATTGGCATCGTCAGTTTCACAATTTCGCGGCTTAAGCGCGAAATGGTCGAGCCCATATTGGTCAGGCAGCATTTTTCCGAAGTGAGCCAGCTTCTGCCAGTTCGGCGTGCAAGGTCCACGGTGCCAGCTCCAGGCCGTTCGGCCACGCCAAGGCACCCGCCTCGATAAACGCCTTCTCGAACGCCTCGCGCTGCAACAACGGCGTGGTCAGGTCTGTGGGTCGGGTGGAAAAAAGCGGATAGGCGTTCCAGATGCCGCTCGTTCCATCGGAAAAACCGAGAAGCAACCGGTACTCTCCGACCCGTTCGATCGATATAATCTTAATAAGGTCAGTCATCGAGGTCGGCTCCAGCTATCATCTCCATCGATACCAAATCGACGCCGCGTTGCCAATTCGCCAAGAGATCATCCCGATGCTGCTCGTTCCATTCGCGGACAATCCGCAGTGCCTTTCTCGGCAGCGAGCCGGCCATGACCGCGCCATCGTCTATCCGAATCAGCGCCTCGAAACCTTGATAGCTGGCGTGGAAATGCGGCGGGGCGTGATCGTTGTGGAACATCCGGATCACGATACCAAAGAAGATGGAGATGATCGGCATAATCAGTCAGCCATTCCACCAATCGGTATCGTAATAATTCGATTCGTCATTCGGGCATTCGTCTCGAAATATTTTCGCCGCATATCTCGCAGAGCTATCCGAACGACCATAAACTTGGACCTCATGTCCGCATCGCTCGCATGTGAGCGTTAGACCATCCAATAAACCGTGCTCGCCGTCGACATCATCCTCACAAATGTCGACGGCGACCATCATTTCCCATTACTCCGCCGCGATGCCCGCCTGCGCGAACATGTCCTCGCCGTCATCCACGGGCACATCTTCATTCGCCACTTTTTTCTTGCGGCGGTCAAAACTGTCCCAGACCTCGTTCCAGTTTCCGCGTGTGGCGGCTTTGCTGTATTCCGTCGCGCGGGTTTCGAAGAAATTGGCGTGCTCGACGCCGTTGAGCAGCGGGGCGAGCCAGGGGAGCGGGTGCTCCTCGATCATGTAGATCGGCTTCAGGCCAAGCTGGCCCAGCCGCCAGTCGGCGATGTAGCGGATGTAGCGCTTGATCTCGTTGCCGGTCATGCCGGGCACGGGGCCCTGCTCGAACGCCAGATCGATGAACGCATCCTCCAGCCGCACCGTCTTCTGGCAGGCGTCCA
>JBBSUT010000205.1:0-3235 GCA_038234155.1 Sphingomonadales bacterium
CCCGGCTCGAAAACCGGCCAGAAACCCGGCCAGAAAACCGGCACACCGCCCGCAGACCAACCGAGGTCCGGCAAAATGACCGGTCGGCTCGGCGCCTGGTCGCCGGTTGCCGACCCCAAGGGCGCTGAGGGCGGCGGTCCTGGCGGCCATGGCAAGGACGAAGCACGCATCGCCAAGCTGCTGGCACGGGCGGGCGTCGCCTCTCGCCGCGAAGTCGAGCGGATGATCGCCGAAGGCCGCGTCGCGATCAACGGCAAGGTTCTGGAGACACCCGCCACGCTGCTGCGCGATCTGGGCGGCGTGACCGTTGACGGGCGCTTGGTCGGCGAACCGGATGCGGCACGGCTGTTCGCCTATCACAAGCCGTCCGGCCTGCTGACGGCCGCGCGCGACCCGATGGGACGCCCGACGATTTACGACAAGCTGCCCGCGGACTTGCCGCGGTTGATGCCGGTCGGGCGTCTCGATCTGAATACCGAGGGGCTGCTGCTGCTCACCAATGACGGCGAATTGAAACGGCTGATGGAGCTGCCCAAGACCGGCATCGAGCGCACGTACCGGGCAAGAGCGTTCGGCGATATCAGCCAGGAACAGCTCGAGGGCCTCATCGACGGCGTGGAGATCGAGGGCATGCGCTACGGCAAGATCGACGCCAATCTGGAGCGCCGCACCGGCCGCAACCAGTGGATCGAAATGACGCTGACCGAGGGCAAGAACCGCGAAGTGCGCAATGTGCTCGAGCATCTCGGCCTTCAGGTCTCCCGCCTGATCCGCACGCGCTACGGCCCGTTCACTATCGGCGATCTGCAGGCGGGCGACGTCAGCGAAATCAAACAGGCCGATCTGGACCGGTTCGTGAAAAGCTTGGAGTGAGTAGAGGCTGACTGCCGAACTGGCGTTCGGCGCGCTTTGCCCCTCTCCCCTTGAGGGAGAGGTAGCGCAGCTTGGCGCTTCAGCGCCTAGCGAAGCTGGGTGAGGGGGTGCTGCCCGCGCGGGCGCAGGGCCCACTCACCACTGCGACTAGTTCGCTGCGCTCTCAAGTCTCGTTCCTCTCCCTCGAGGGGAGAGGGAAGCCTCGCGCTACTGCTTCCTTGCCATCTTTTTGGCGATCGCCGCCATCGCCGTTTCGATATCTACGTCCAACGGTTCTGGCACCGGCTCGGCTTCCGCCGGCCGTTTACGCAGAGCGGAACTGATCCGCTGCAGCAGCCGCTCGGCCTCATTGCTCGCCAAGGGCTCCGCGCCCTCCCCGAACGAAAAGCCGTCGCTGCGCACGTTCATTGCTGCCGGTCCCTGCGCTGCCTTGTCATGCCGAATGCGATGCCGCGCGCGCGGTTAACAAGCCTCTAAGCTTGCAAGCCTATCCACAGGATATTATCGCGCTGGCCGAATGAGGATCGCCCGATGAGGATCATAGCCGGAAACTGGCGCGGACGGCGTCTGACAGCGCCCAAGGGCGACATCACACGTCCGACCGCCGATCGCACGCGCGAGGCGCTGTTCAGCATGCTGACCAGCCGGCTCGGCTCGTTCGAGGATCTGGCGGTGATGGATCTGTTTGCAGGCTCAGGCGCGCTCGGACTCGAAGCGCTCTCGCGCGGGGCGGCGACATGTTTGTTTGTTGAGCAGGACCGCGCGGCGCTCGATGCCCTGAAATCCAATGCGGCGGCGCTGGGCGCGGACGTGAAGGCCGAGGTGCGTGCCGGATCGGTGATGGCGCTGGGCCGCGCGCTGCGGCCCTATGATGTGCTGCTGCTCGATCCACCCTACGCCAGCGGCGCGGGCGCGGTGGCGCTCGACAAGCTGCAGCGGCAGGGCTGGATCGCGCCGTCCGCCTGGATTTCCATCGAAACGGGCCGGGGTGAACCGGCGAACGTGCCGGGCTTTGTGGTGGATAACGACCGGACCATAGGAAAAGGGCGGCTGACGCTTCTGCGCCCACCGCCCCCAACTTAAATATCTACACAGCCGGCGGGAAGGCTGCCGTCACCGGCGCCGCCTGGCCCGATGCCACTCAGCGGCGGCCGGGGTTTGTGCAATTGTCGGTCACCGTACGGCTGCACGTCGGATAATTCTTGTCCGATGCGCTCGCCGGCGGCGCGCCAAGCGCACCGCTGGTCGCCATTTTATTCGAAGCCATGCCTTTGCCCGAAGCCATGCCGCTTGCCCCGGCCTTCATCTGGTTGCGCGCGGCCGACGTTGCGGCGCCCGCAGCCATGGCTGAACCCGCGCCGTTTAATTCGCCCGGCTTCACGTTGGCGGCGGTATAAATCTGCGTCCATGCCGCCATGCGCGCTGTCGGGTCCAGCTGCAGCAACTGCATCCGCTGCTGGGCGTCCAGCGCGAAGAACAGGCGCTGCTGCGTACGATCAAAGCTGTCGTAAGTAGTCTTGTCCTTCATCGTCATGCCGTTGTAGGCCGTCATCTGCTCGGGCGTCATCTTCAGCTTCATGGCGTCTTGCGCGGCCATGTCGCCGGCCGACATGCTGTCGTCGCCCATGGCATCGCCCTGCATCTGCGCCTGGACGGCAGTTGCACCGAAGACCAATATCGCGGCACTCGTCAAAATCAGTTTTTTCATGAGAAACTCTCCATCTTCTGTAAGTGGTCATTGCCAACCCTCATCACGTTCAACCACGGCTGAGAAACGAAGTTCCCTGATGCGGTAACGACCGGCGCGGAATTGCTGCACATCGGCCCGCATCGACCGCAAGCCGGGCACGGCCTGGCGCGTGTTTCGCTCGCAGCCACGATGCCCTTGCCCGCGTCCGCGCCGTTCCCTACCTGTTCACCATGTCCGATGCCCCTTTCCCAATCGCTGCGCACGCCGCGCCGCCGCCCTATATCTCCGCGCTCAACGCGCCGCAGCGCGAGGCGGTGATGACGACCGAGGGTCCGCTCCTCATGTTGGCGGGCGCGGGCACGGGCAAGACCGCGGCGCTCACCGCGCGGCTCGCCCATATCGTCCACAGCCGCCTCGCCTGGCCGGGCGAGATCCTGGCGGTCACCTTTACCAACAAGGCCGCGCGCGAGATGCGCGAGCGGATCGGGCGCATGGTCGGCGACGCGGTGGAGGGCATGCCGTGGCTCGGCACCTTCCACGCGATCGGTGCCAAGATGCTGCGCCGCCATGCCGAGCTGGTCGGCCTCAAATCAAATTTCACCATCATCGACACCGACGATCAGCTGCGCCTGCTGAAACAGCTGATCCGCGACGCCAATCTGGACGAGAACC
>JBBSUT010000206.1:0-3147 GCA_038234155.1 Sphingomonadales bacterium
GTGCCCTCGCGCACCGCGCCGAGGAAGGTGCCCGAGATGACATACCACGGCATCGCGATCTGGCGCAGCGCGATCAGGGCCGCGCGGGCCTCTGACAGGCCGAAAGCCGGGGCGGGGCCGGCGGGGGCGGCGACGGCCTCCGGGTCGGCGACTGGTATATCGTGCACCAGGGCGGCGGCGATATCCTCGAAGGCCGCGATCGCCGCCGCCTGGGTGGCTGCGTCGGGCGCGGTGACAATCCGGTGCGCCAGCACGTTCAGTCGCGCGAGGCGGTGACGCGGACGGCGGCCCCTGGCCAGCCAGTCCTGCAGCACATCGACGGCGGTGGGGGGCATCCCGGTCACCGGATCGAACAGCGGTGCCTGCAGCCCCGCCACGCGGCCGATTGCATTGTGGCGCAGATACCAGTTGAACCGGTGGCTGCCGGTCACCCAGCGATCCCGCCGGAACAGTCCCGCCGCCTCGCGGGCGAGGGCGGAGCGGCCGGTCAGCGCCGCCACGGCCAGGCCCGCGAAACCGGCCATGGCGATGCGGGACAATGCCCCATGCGGGCAGCGCAGCGCGCGCAGGGTGCGAAAGCGGCGTGTGTCCACCTTTGGCCTACCGGGCCGGGGCTCTGTGGATCAGCTTGATCGCGGTTGAGGAGATGCTGGGCGTGCGGGGCAGATAGGTCACCTCGCACAGGTCCGACAGGAAGTCGAACTTGCCGGCCCAGTCGTCGCCCATGGTGAAGACATGGATCCCGTGGGTCGTCACATCGCCGCGCTTCTGGTCCCAGTGATCCTCTGGGATAATCGCGTCGACGTAGCGGATCGCCTCGAGCATGGCGTGGCGCTGCGCGTAGTCGAAATGCGAGGCCTTGCCCTTGATCTGATTAAAGGCGTCGCTGGACAGAGCCACGGTCAGATGATCGCCAAGCGCGCGCGCGCGCTGAAGGAGCAGGATATGCCCGTAGTGCAACGTATCGAATGTGCCGTAGGTGATGACCTTCTTCACGTCTTGCCCGCCCCGTTCCCGCATGCGACCGGTTAGCACGCGCCCCGGCCGGGTTTCAAGCTGCACGGGGTGCGGCGACGGAGGCCCCGCGCAGCTTGAAAGTGGACCCAGGGCGGCGACGCGGAAAGGACTTCTCATGAAATGCATCATCTATCTCGGGCATCACAAGACCGGGTCCAGCGCGCTTCAGGAGATGTTCACGCGCAACGCCGGTGTCCTTCTGAAGGACGGCATCCTCTATCCCTTCGTGGAGCCGCAGGGACAGGCCTATGCGCGCGCTCTTCTGGCAGGAGGCGATCCCGACGCGGGGCTGACCTTCAAGGTCAAGTCGCCGCACAACCACATCGGCTACGTCATGCAGACCGAGGCGCTGGCGGGCAACTTCATCCCCGACCGCTACCAGCCGTTGCCGACCGCGGCGCAGATGTTCCAGTCGATCCGTGACGACCTGGCCCGGACCGGGGCGCGGACCCTGCTGCTGTGCTCGGAGGTGTTCTCGCAATACGGCACCCGCCAGCCTGCGCTGGTGGGGCGGATGCTGGAGGCGCTGGGGATCGCGGATGTCTCTCTCTACATGACCCTGCGCCGTCCCGACCTGCACCTGGCCGCCTGGTTCAGTCAGATGCTGAAGTTCGGGCGCAGGCCCAGGCGTCTGTCAGAGGGTGGCGCTGCGGATCTTTACCGCACGGCACATTTCGATTTCGAACGGGCCGTGCGTCCCTGGGCCGATGCGGTGCCACGCAGCAAGCTGTTTGTGCATTCCTACGACGCCGTCATGGCCGCCGGAGGATCGGAGCCGCATTTCACGCGGACCTTCGGGATCGACACCGCCCGGTTCGTGCCTGCCGGCGGTCCGGTCAATCCGTCCATTCCCTATGCGCTTTACGATCTGATCCTGCGTGCCAACCGCGAGTTACCTGCTCCGGTGGCCCGGTCGATGCAAAGGGCCCTGCTGGCGCATCGCCAGCGCATGACCCTGCCGCCCAATGCCGAGATCGAGCTCTTCGGATCCGCCGTTCGGGCCAAGATGACCGCGCGGTTCGCACCGATGCAGACCTATCTGGGCGGGCTGGTGGGGCGGGCCGGGTTTTTTGACGATTTCGAGGCCATGTCAGACACCCTTGCGGTTCCTCTGGCCGAGGTGGCTGGCGATGCGGTCACGCAGGCGCGGGCGGTCCTGACGGGGCGCAGGCCGCAAGCCGCCGCCTTGGCCTGGCTGAATGGGACAGGGATTTGGGGCGGTGCAGGCCACCGCCCAGAACAACGATCCGTTTAGGCGAGGAAATCGGCCCCGCCGGACGCCGAAGGATGGATTCGGTAGACAACTTGGCCTATGGGTGGAGCAACGCCAAGAAAGCAGATGACGGATGATGGAAACGACAGATCTGGACGGGGTGGTGATCCTCAAACCGCGTGTCTTTTCGGACGCGCGCGGGTCGTTTCAGGAGACCTACAACCGGGACACGCTGGCGGGTCTGGGGATCGACACGGTCTTCGTGCAGGACAACCAGAGCTGGAGCCGCGAGGCTGGGACGGTTCGCGGTCTGCATTTTCAGGCACCCCCCCATGCACAGGCCAAGCTGGTGCGGGTGCTGGTGGGCGAGATCTGGGACGTGGCCGTCGATATCCGCGCCGGGTCCCCGACGTTCGGCCAATGGACCGGCGTCACCCTGTCGGCAGACAACAATGCCCAGCTGCTAATCCCGGCGGGATTCCTCCACGGCTTCGTCACCCGAGTGCCGGATTGTCTCGTGGCCTACAAATGCTCCGACACCTATACGCCCGCCTGCGAAGGGTCCGTGCGCTTTGACGACCCCGATCTGGGCATCGACTGGGGGATCCCCGCGGGGCAGGCCGTGTTGTCGGACAAGGATGCCGCCGCCGGATCCTTTGCCAATCTGGACACCCCCTTCACCTATGAGGTCCGCCCATGAAGATCCTCGTCACCGGCGGCACCGGTTTCATCGGATCGGCGGTCGTGCTGCAGGCGATCCGTGACGGACATCAGGTCATCAACGTCGATTGCCTGACATATGCGGCGGCCACGGCGAGCCTCGATGCGGTGGCAGATCATCCGGCCTATGCCTTTGCGCAGGTCGACATTCGCGACCGCGCCGCACTGGATGCGGCCTTTGCCGGCCACCAGCCCGA
>JBBSUT010000207.1:0-3113 GCA_038234155.1 Sphingomonadales bacterium
TATCTCAACTCGGTCAACATGGCCGATGGGAAGAACGGACTGGTGATCGGCCTGTCGCTGGTATGGACGTTTTTCCTCACCGTTCTCGGCCCGCCGGGGCAGGTGATCGTGATGCTGCCGCTGATGCTGATGCTGTGCGTGCTGCTGATCTTCAACCTGAGCGGGCAGATATTTCTGGGAGACGGCGGCTCCTATGGCCTGGCCGCCTTCTTCGCGCTGATATCGATCTACAGCTACAACATGTCGGACGGCCTGGTCATGGCCGATACGCTGGTGTTGCTGTTCCTGGTTCCGGGGCTGGATATGGTGCGATTGTTCGTCGACCGCCTCCGTTCAGGCCGCTCGCCGCTTGGCGGAGACCGCGATCATGCGCATCACCATTTGCTCAATTTGTTCGGTTGGCCGCGCGGGCTGCTGGTCTATTTGATCGCGGTGTCCGTGCCGCCATCAATCGCGCTGATCTGGCCGTTGGTAACGCCTTATCTGATCGTTGTTTTCGCGATGATCTACGGCATATTCATCGTATCAGCGCGGCGGGTTATTCGCAGCAGCGAAAAACAACAGTCGGCGTAATTGGCGCTTGGATTGAGATAATCGCCTGCCGGGAAGCTCAGGGGAATCTGCGTCGAAAAGTTTTCCGGATGTCCCAAGCCTCTACCGTACACCGCCGCAGATCAAACGGCTGAGGAGATCTATGGCTGCCTAACCCGTTCGAACTGCAAATCGTCAATGAACAGCTGCTCGGCATCAGCAACCGTTGCGGGCTGGCTGTCGATCTGCAAGCGCGGACCTTCGCAACTGGCCGGAATCGTTACCTCCCACTGCATCCGGGCCCATTGATCGACAATCCCGCCAAAGGCAAACCGCTGGAGCGGAGCGGATTGACGGCCATTGCTGCAGATGAACGCGGCACCGGTCTGACCGCGGTCAAGATCGGTCAACGCATAGGTGCGAAGCGTGAACAGATAGCGGCCTGGTGGCAAGGTCAGCAGCTGGAAAGCGTGCGTGATCGGCTCCCGACTGTCAAATTCGATATACAGAGCTTTGCCATCACCGGTCGGAGAGCGGTCAATCTCGGCGAAGCCGCCCTCCTGCACGTACAGGCTCCAGTCAAAGGGAGGGGCGGCCCGGGTACCCGAAAAGTCCCCATTGCGGATGAAGCGCTCTGCGTTTGAAAAGCCATCGGGCGCAACCTCCAGATATTGAGAGGTGAGCTTACGCGCCGGCGTATCGGCCAAATGCACCAAAAACCAGGTTCTGAGCTCGGCTGTAGTGGGCGGCTTTTTGCTGTTTTTAAGCAGTTTGAACAGCTTGAACTCGTTTGACGGCGCCTGTCCCTTTTCGCCCATATGAGTCAGGAAGGAGGCACGCCACGGCGGGTCTTTGACAAGAAAATCGGCCAGGCTGCCGAGGACGCGCCCATCAGACACGAGGCTGTTGAGCATCGGGAAGGCGGCGGCTTCCATGGATGATTGCTGGCGGATCACAATGTCAGACTGGCGCAGAACCTCGTTGAAATCCTTGGCCAAATAGGCCTGATCCAGCATCCATGCATGCGAGATTGGTTCGCGCAACGTGGCCTTTGAAACCAGCCGCATGATGTTGGTCGCATAAGGCAGTTTCTGCTGGCCGATCGCAATGGCACCGAGCGATCGCGCGGCGTCGAAATCGAGCGGCGCCAGGCGCAGCGTCTCCACCGCCATCTGTTTGATGGCGTCCACCTCGTCGACCGAACGGCTGGTCTGCACACGCAATTCGGTCTTGGCGCCCAGCGCGGGGCCGTGCAGCGGCGCGATGGCTGCCGCCAGATTCGGATTGGTCCGTGCCAGGCTGAACCCCAGAGCCGACGAGGCCGCCGCCGCGCCGAGCAGGATGCCGGGCACGGCGATCAGCGCCATCTCGGTTATACTACGCCGCGGGCCACGCCGCGGGTTGCGCCGCCGTCTTGCGTCTCTCGCCATCGTCCAGCAGCCCCTAGCGGCCGATGCCGAAGCGCTTCAGGTTGATACCCTTGCTCTTCTCGCCATAGGAATAATCGTAATTATAGCCATAGCCATAGCCTGTCTCGCTCGAGACAAAGCGCGTCAGGATCGCGCCGATCACATTGGCATTGACGCCCTGCAGGCGGCGGATCGAGGTGATGGCGGATTTCGAGCCGGTTACCCCCGAGGTGACCACAAAGGCCACCGCCTCGACCGCCGTGGCGATGAGCGGTGCATCGGACAGGCCCATCACCGGCGGCGCGTCAACCACGATATAGGCATATTGCTCACCCAGCCGCGCCAGCAGCGCCTTCAGACGCTCGTCGGTCAACAGTTCGGCCGGATTGGGCGGGATCGGCCCTGCGGTAACGATGTCCAGATTGGGAATGCCGCTCTCGCGCACGAAGGCCGATACATCCTCGCTGCCGGTCAGCAGGTCGACCAGTCCGCGGTCGTTCTCGACGCCCAGAAACTTATGCACCGAAGGATTGCGCATGTCGGCGTCGAGCAGGATCACGCGCTGGGTGCCGCGCGCCAGCGTGGAGGCAATCGAATAGGCCGAAGTCGACTTGCCTTCCGATGCGTTGGCGCTTGTGAACGCAAGCGATTTGGGCACGCCGTGGGTGGTCGAGAAGCGCAGCGCCGTCTGCACCGAAAGATAGGCTTCGGATAGCGGAGACTTGCGATCCTGCAGTTCGGCCACGGGGTCGTCCATGGTCACTTCCGGGATCACGCCAAGAATAGGAATGTCCAGCGCGCGCTCGATATCGGCAGGTGCCTTGATCGCTTCGTCCAGCTGTTCGAGGAGGAAAGCTGCGGCCACACCCAGGATGCCGCCGGCGATGATTGCCAGCAGAAGGTTCGAAAAGGTGTCGGGCGTGAACGGTGATCCGGGCGGTTCAGCCGTATCGACCACGGCGATGTTGTTGGTGCCGACGCCGGATGCCACGCTGACCTGCTTATATTGCTCAAGCAGACTGTTGTACTGCGCGCGATTGGTATCGGCATCGCGCTGATAGATGTTGTACTGGATGCGGCGTTGGCCAAGGCCTTGAACGCTGGACTTCAGGGCTTGCACCTGCTGGTCCAGCTGCCGTTCCTGGCTGAGGGCGGATTGATAGTTGTCGCGCA
>JBBSUT010000208.1:0-3083 GCA_038234155.1 Sphingomonadales bacterium
AAGAGTTCGCTGGCAGGCAAGGCCAAGGCGCGGCCCGATCTGGTGCGCAAAACGCTGGGCAAGATGAAGCAGGAGGGTATCATGCCCACCGTGCGCAAAGTGTTCGCCAAACTCGATACGCCGATTCCGCTGGGCTATTCGCTGGCCGGAACGGTGATCGAGCCCGGCGCGCAGGCAGGCGGTTTTGCAGTGGGCGACAGAGTGGCCTGCGCCGGCGCCGCGCTGGCGAACCACGCCGATTACAACAGCGTGCCCAAGAACCTGACGGTGCGCATTCCGGACGGTGTGAGCGACGAGGACGCCAGCTTTGTCACCATCGGCGCCATCGCGCTGCAGGGCGTGCGCGTGGCCGCGCCGACGCTGGGCGAAGTGTTCGTGGTAATGGGCCTGGGCCTGATCGGACAGCTGACGGTGCAGCTTCTGAAAGCCAATGGCTGCCGCGTGGTCGGCTTCGATCCCAATCCCAAGCGCGCCGGGGAAGCCGAGGCGCTGGGCTGCGACCGGGCGGTGAGCGACGGACTGGAATCGGCCGTCATGGCGATGACCGGCGGGCACGGCGCGGACGGCGTGATCGTGACGGCGTCGACCAAATCCTCCGCGCCGATCAACCAGGCGGCCGAGCTGTGCCGGATGAAGGCCCGCGTGGTCATTGTCGGCATGGTCGGCATGGCGCTGGACCGCGAGCCATTTTACAAGCGCGAGCTCGATCTGCGCCTGTCCATGTCCTACGGCCCCGGCCGCTACGATCCCGCCTATGAGGAGCAGGGCCATGATTATCCGCTGCCCTATGTCCGCTGGACCGAGCAGCGCAACATGCAGGCGTTCCTGGATCTGATCGCCAGCGGACAGGTTACCCCGTCCAAACTCGTCACCCACCGCTTCCCGATCGAGGACGCGATGGCGGCCTATGATCTGCTGCAGACCGACGAGCCCTACCTGGCCGTGCTGCTGACCTATCCCGGGGACGGCGCGCCGCTGTCCCATTCGGTCGATATTCCGCGCAGCGCCGCGCCGAAGACCGGCGATGTCGGCATCGGTTTCGTCGGCTTTGGCAATTACGCGCGCGGCGTACTGCTGCCCGCTGTGACCAAGGCGGGCGGCGCGAACCTGCGCGCGGTGGTCACCGCCACCGGCCTTTCGGCGGTGAACGCGGCGGAGAAATTCGGCTTCACCAAGGCGGCCACCGATGCGCAGGAACTGTTCGACGATCCCGCATGCGACGCAGTGTTCATCGCCACCCGGCACGACACCCATGCCGGGCTGGCGGTGCGGGCGCTGGAGGCGGGCAAGCATGTGTTCGTGGAAAAGCCGCTTGCGCTGAACGAGGACGAGCTGGCGCGCGTATTCGCCGCGCTGGAAGGCAGCCAGGCCATGCTGACCGTCGGCTTCAACCGCCGATTTGCGCCCATGGTGCGCCAGGCGCGCGCAGCGATCGTCAAGGCGGGCGGCCCCTGTGTGATGCATTACCGGGTGAACGCCGGCTTTATCCCGGCCGACAGCTGGCTGCACGGGCCCGAAGGCGGCGGCCGCATCATCGGCGAGGCCTGCCATTTCGTCGATACGCTCAGCGCACTCGCCGGGTCCGATCCCGTCAGCGTCGAAGGCGTCAAGCCTGAAGGCGTATCGGACAGCATGCAGGCAGTGCTGCGTTTCGCCGACGGATCGACCGGATCGATCCTCTACAGCTCGCTTGGCGACCCGTCGGTACCCAAGGAGGAAATCGAGATCTTTGCGCGCGGCCTGGTGATCCGCCTCAATGACTTCCGCGAACTCAGCATTACCCGCGGCGGCAAGACCGAGACCAGCAAGGCCTCGTCTCAGGACAAGGGCCAGACCGCGCTGATCGCCGCCTTCCTGAACGCGATCAAACAGGGCGGCCCGCCCCCGATTGCGCCCGAGACGCTGCATGCCGTGTCCGCAGCCACGCTGATGCTCGATTGAGGCGGCGGGGCCATGGCTGCAGCCCCCATGCTCGATATCACCGCGCTGATCCTGAGCGATCGCGACGACGATAACGTGCGCCATGCCATCGCCGCGATCGCCCCGCACGTGGCCCGCACGATCGCGATCGGTCCGGCATTCGGCGCGGATGTGCGCGCGCTGGCCAAGGGGTGCGGTGCCGTGCTGTCGCTTCATCCGCATCCGGGGCCCGAGCGTCAGCTGCGCGCGGTGCTGGCCGGTCTGGACGATGGCTGGATATTGTGCCTGCAAAGCGACGAATATCTGCCCGCTGACACGATCGCGCGGCTGCATCGGTTGCTGGCCGCTGCGCAGGATTACACCGGGCAGAACTTCACCGGAGGACTGCATTTCGCGCGTTCGATCCGCGCGTCCGGCCGCGCGTTGCGCTGGGGCGGCACGAAGAACGCCGTATGCCTGCGGCTGTGGCGCGCGGCGCTGCCGGTCCGGCTGGATACCGACAGCAACGGAGCCATCGCGGTAACGCTCGCTCCTGCATCCGACGCGGCCCCGCGCATCCACGCCGCCGGACGCCTGATCTGCGAAAGCCGCGAGACGCTGACGCAATGGACCGCGCGGATGAACCGGCGCGCCACCACGCAGGTCCTCGCCTGGATGGAAGACCCCGGCGCCGCGCGGCGCGAAGCCACTTTTCGCCGCGCCCCCGCGCAATGGGTCACGCGCTATGTTGGGCGCCTTGGACTGGTCGACGGGCGGCGCGGCCTGGTCTGGCATTTCCTGTGCAATTTCTGGATGCCACTGCTGACGCAGGTGAAGCTGTTCGAGGCGCGTGCGGCGATGCGCGGCGGTTCGCCAGCCCACTGGATTGCCGAAACCGAAGCCCGCCATGATTTTATCGCGGCCCCGGCAAATGAGCGCGCGGGATGAGCGATTACGCAGCCCCCGCTCCCGGTGCACCAATCGACGCCACCGCCGTCATCCTGTGCTATAATGAGGCGATCCACCTGGACCGCTGCCTGTCGCGCATCGCCCCCTATGTGAAGCGGGTTGTGCTGGTAGACAGCTTCTCCACCGATGCCACCCTGGCCATCGGTCGGCGCCACGGCGCGGACATCCTCCAGCGAAAGTTCACCTCGCACGCCGAGCAGTTCAACTGGGGCATG
>JBBSUT010000209.1:0-3069 GCA_038234155.1 Sphingomonadales bacterium
CAGCGAGGCGATCCGCGAGCATCCCGAGATGGTCAAGAAATGGCTCGGCAAGATCGTGCCGCAGCGCGACAATTATTTCGCCACGCTCAACAGCGCGGTCTTCTCGGACGGCACCTTTGTGTACATTCCCAAGGGCGTGCGCTGCCCGATGGAACTGAGCACCTATTTCAGGATCAACGCCGAAAATACCGGCCAGTTCGAGCGCACGCTGATCATCGCCGAAGCGGGCAGCTATGTCAGCTATCTGGAAGGCTGCACTGCGCCGATGCGCGACGAGAACCAGCTCCACGCCGCCGTGGTCGAGCTGGTCGCGATGGACGATGCCGAGATCAAATACTCGACCGTGCAGAACTGGTATCCGGGCGACGAGAATGGCAAGGGCGGCATCTATAATTTCGTGACCAAGCGCGGGCTGTGTCAGGGCAAGAATTCGAAGATCAGCTGGACGCAGGTCGAGACCGGCAGCGCGATCACCTGGAAATATCCCAGCTGCGTGCTCAACGGCGAGAACAGCGTGGGCGAATTCTATTCGGTCGCGCTCACCAACAATTATCAGCAGGCCGATACCGGCACCAAGATGATCCACAACGGCAAGGGCAGCCGCTCGACGATCATCTCCAAGGGCATCAGCGCCGGCCACAGCGACAACAGCTATCGCGGCATGGTCCGCGTGGGCCCGAACGCCGACAATGTCCGCAATTTCACGCAATGCGACAGCCTGTTGCTCGGCGATCAGTGCGGCGCGCACACCGTGCCCTATATCGAGGTGAAGAACCCCACCGCGCAGATCGAGCATGAAGCGACCACGAGCAAGATCAGCGACGACCAGATGTTCTACGCGATGCAGCGCGGGCTCGACGAGGAGCAGGCGGTGGCGCTGATCGTCAACGGGTTCGCGAAAGACGTGATGCGCCAGCTGCCGATGGAATTCGCGGTCGAAGCGCAGAAGCTGCTGGCGATTAGTTTAGAGGGGAGTGTGGGATGACTGTTCTTAGGATCGTCGCTGATTTCGCCGCAAGCAATCCGCAGATGCAAGCCCAGTTCTATAGCGATCTTTTCGGCTTGGAAGTGGCGATGGACCAAGGGTTCATCGTTACTCTTATAGCGGATGTACCTTGCAGGCCACAGCTTAGTCTAATGACGGAGGGAGGCTCTGGCTCCCCTGTTCCGGCGCTGTCCATCGAAGTCGATGACGTACGCGCGACGTATCAGAATGCCGAAGCCATGGGAGCGGAGATAGTTTATCCGCTAACAGAAGAGCCTTGGGGGGTAAGGCGTTTTTTCGTTCGGGACACTGCTGATCGCATCATCAACGTTCTGCAGCATATTGGATAACCATGTTAAAAATCAATAATCTCCACGCTTCCATCGGGGGCACTGAAATCCTCAAGGGTCTCAGCCTCAAAATCAATGCGGGCGAGATCCATGCGATTATGGGGCCGAACGGCGCGGGCAAGTCGACGCTGGGCTATGTGCTCGGCGGGCGGCCCGGTTATGAGGTGACCGAGGGTTCGGCGACCTTTGAGGGCAAAGACCTGCTCGCTATGGACCCGCATGCGCGGGCCGCGGCGGGGCTGTTCCTGGGCTTTCAATATCCGGTCGAGATTGCCGGCGTGTCCAACGTCCAGTTCCTGCGCGAGGCGGTGAACGCGCAGCGCGGTGTGCGCGGCGAGGCGCCGCTGTCGGGCGGCGAGTTTCTGAAGGCGGCGCGCGAGAAGGCGGCGCTGCTCAAGATGGACATGGAGATGATGAAGCGCGCGGTGAATGTCGGCTTTTCGGGCGGCGAAAAAAAGCGCAACGAGATGGTGCAGATGGGTCTGATCGACCCCAAACTCGCCATCTTAGACGAGACCGACAGCGGCCTCGATATCGACGCGCTGCGCACCGTTGGCGACGGCATCAACGCGATCATGCGCAAAGCCGACAAGGCTGTGCTGCTGATCACCCATTACCAGCGATTGCTCGAGATCGTCGTGCCGGATTTCGTCCATGTGCTGGCCGATGGCCGGATCGTGAAGACCGGCGGCCCGGAGCTTGCTGTGCAACTCGAAACCGACGGCTATGAAGCGATTGCGGAGGCGGCGTGAACGCAATCACTCTTCCCACCCGGCGCGATGAAAGTTGGCGCTATGCCGATCTGAATGCGGTCGCGCGCGTCTGGCAGGATTTGGGACCTGCGCAGACGCTGCATGTCCCCGAAGGATCGCACGAGCGGCTGCGTGTGGGTAATCTGCCCGATTCCGGCATCCTGCGCTACGATGTGACCGTGGAGGCCAATGCCCGGTTCGATCTGCACTGCTTGCTCGAAGGCCGCGATTACGGCCGAATAGAAATCGCCGTGAAACTGGGCGATGGTGCGCATTTCGAGCTTGGGGGCGCGATCCTGGCGAAGGACAATCAGGTGCTCGAGATCGTCACCGATGTCGAACATGTAGAGCCGAACGGCAGCTCGAACCAGACGGTGCGCAGCGTGCTCGCGGGCACGTCCACGGGTAGCTTTCTTGGCAAGATCGGCGTGGCGCGCCATGCCCAAAAGACCGACGCCGCGCAGTCGGTCAAGTCGATGCTGCTGCACCGCGGAGCGACCGCCAATGCGGTGCCGCAACTGGAAATCTTCGCTGACGATGTGAAATGCGCGCACGGCGCGACCGTCGGCGAACTGGACGCTCAGGCGCTGTTCTACATGGCGACACGCGGACTGCCGCCCGAGGTCGCGCGGCGGCTGATGTTGCAGGCGTTTATCGCCGATGCCTTTGTGAGCATCGACGACGACGGTACGCGCGAGGCGATGGAAGCCAAGGCGCAGGTAGCGCTGGGGGAGCTGTCGTGAGCGGCGACACCGCAACCCTCCCAGTTCACGGGGAGGGCCTGAATGTCCGCACGGATTTCCCCGGACTTACGCCCGGCTGGCACTATCTCGACAGCGCCGCGACCGCGCAAAAACCGCAGGCAGTGATCGACGCGGTCGCGCGCAATTACGGCGAGGATTACGCCACCGTGCATCGCGGCGTGTACCGGCGATCCTCGGACATGACGCTGCGCTATGAAGCCGCGCGCCAAGCGGTGGCC
>JBBSUT010000210.1:0-3059 GCA_038234155.1 Sphingomonadales bacterium
CGTGTCAAAGATCGTCTCGATCAGCAGGAAATCCACTCCCCCCTCGATCAGCGCATCGCATTGCTGGCGGTAGATCGCCTTCATCTGGTCGAAATCCACTTCGCGGAAACCCGGATCGTTGACGTCGGGCGAGAGCGAAAGCGTCTTGTTGGTCGGGCCGATCGCTCCGGCAACGAAGCGGCGCTTGCCGTCGCCAGCTTCAGCGGCATCACAGGCCTCGCGCGCCACCCGCGCTGCCGCCAGATTGACCTCGCGCACCAGATGCTCACAACCGTAATCGGCCATGCCGATGGTGGTGGAACTGAACGTGTTGGTTTCCACCATGTCCGCCCCCGCATCGAGATAGGCGGTGTGGATGCCGCGGATCACGTTGGGCATGGTCAGGCTGAGCAAATCGTTATTGCCCTTCTGATCATGCGATAGTTCCAGATCACCGCGATAATCGGCTTCCACCAATTTGTGATTCTGGATCTCGGTGCCGTAGCCGCCGTCGAAGATCAGGATCCGCCGGGCGGCGGCGGCGCGAAAGGCGTTGGCAGCATCGGATGTCTGTTGCGCGCTCATGCGGCTTGCTCCTGCTGGGTGTGGGCGAGCGCGTTCGCGCCAACCGGGCGTTTGCCAAGCAGATGGCAGATGGCATAGGCCAGCTCGGCCCGGTTCAATGTGTAGAAATGGAACTGGCGCACGCCGCCCGCGTAGAGCCGGCGGCACATTTCGGCGGCCACGGTGGCGGCGACCAGCTGACGCGCGTCGGGCATGTCGTCCAGACCGTCGAACAGCTGGTTCATCCAGCCGGGAATCTCGGCGCCGCACATGCCAGCGAACTTGCGGGTCTGTGCCACATTGGACACGGGCAGGATACCGGGCACCAGCTCCTGTTCAATCCCCCTGGCTGCGCAGGCGTCGCGGAAGCGAAAGAAATGGTCCGACTGGAAGAAGAACTGCGTGATCGCACGGGTGGCCCCGGCGTCCAGCTTGCGCTTCAGGTGATCGATATCCGCGTCCGGGCAATCAGAGTCGGGATGCGTTTCGGGATAGGCGGCGACGGAAATTTCGAAATTGGCAATGTCCTTCAGCCCCTTTACCAGATCGGCCGCACTCTGGTAACCGTCGGGATGGGGGATGAACGGTGTGCCGGGCGTTGGCGGATCGCCGCGCAGCGCCACGATATGGCGCACGCCGGCTTCCCAATATTGCTCCGCGACGTCGCGGATTTCGGCCTTGCTAGCTTCAACGCATGTCAGATGCGCGGCGGCGGGCAATCCTGCTTCCTTGATGATGCGCGCCACCGTGCTGTGCGTGCGCTCGCGCGTCGAGCCGCCCGCGCCGTAGGTAACGGACACAAACCGCGGCTGCAACGGGGCAAGCGTGAGGATCGATTCCCAAAGACGCTCTTCCATCTTGTCCGATTTCGGCGGGAAGAATTCAAAGCTGATTTCCGCATCGCCCGGAAGGCCTGCGAACAACGGCTCCCCGGTGGCGAACTGCGCCTCGTTCATCTGGGCTAGCGAAAGCGTCATGCCGCCTGTTTCCTTTTGCCGGACTTGCTTCTGTCATTGGCCGCGCGCGGTCGCGCCTCGGCTGGTCCGGCCTTGCTGCCGAGCCATATTTTCACGTCGAGTGCGCCGCCTTCCAGCGTCTCCCCGCGGTCGAGCCGGAGGCCCGCCACATCGAACCAGCCGGCCATGGCCGCATCGGAAAAACCGAGCCGGGCATGCGCATGCACCCCGCGCAGCTCCTCCCGTTCGTGCGGCGCGAAATCGATAATCATCAGACAGCCTTGGGGTGCCAGCACGCGCGCCGCCTCGGTGATCACGCGCTCGGGCGCCTGCGCGTAATGGAGCACCTGATGGCACAAAACCAGATCCATGCACGCATCGGCCAGCGGCAGCGCATTGAAATCGCCCTGCAGCAGTTCGGCCCGCAGGTCGCCGTTCGAAATGGCATCCAGCTTGGCGCGCGCCAGCCGCAGCATGTCCGGGCTCCGGTCAATCCCGCAAACGCTGCGCGCGCGCGGACCCAGAAGTTCGATCATGCGGCCGGTGCCAGTGCCGATATCGAGCAGTCGCCCGATATCCTGCGTGCCCAACATGGCCAGCATGGTCGCCTCGACCTGCGCTTCGGGGATGTGCAGCGATCGAATCTCGTCCCATTTCTCGGCCTGCGCGGAAAAATAGGTTTCCGCACTACGCGCCCTCTCGGCGCGGACGGAGGCCAGACGCGAACGGTCCCCGCGCGCCACCGCGCTGCTGCGTGCGTCGCAATCGGTGACCAAACGCCGGACACCCGCAATGGCGGCCGAACCACCGGGGCGCAGGAACGTCCAGCTGCCCTCGCGCCGACGTTCGGCCAAACCGGCATCGCACAATATGCGGATATGACGGCTGGCGCGTGGCTGGCTTTGCTCCAGTATCTGCGCGATCTCGCCCACGGCCAGCTCGGTCTCCAGGATCAGCAACATAATGCGTATGCGGCTGTCATCCGCCAGCGCGCGCATGGTGGCCGGGAACTCGCTGTGCTGCGCGCTGTTATCTGGAATCGGAAAGGCGGGCGGGTGGTCCATATTAGGGATATAAAGTTTTCTTTATATGTGGTCAATCGCCACGTCGTCGTTACGTAGCCGCAATTCTTGTCCGGTTGCCAAGCGCCTGGGCCATTTGTAGGAAGCGCAAGACGCGCGATCACCGCGCGCGGGCCGGGGCTGGTGTATTTCGCGCCGGTCGCCCGATCAGGAGATTCATCCCCATGAACAAATTTTCCGTTTCCTCCATCTTGGCGCTTTCGCTGAGCCTGGCCGCCTGTTCAAACAAGGACAAGACCGCCGAGACGCAGGACGTGGCCGTGGAGCAGACCAATGCTGCGCCCGCAGACATGGCCGAAGATGCGGTGGCTGGGGCTGAGTCGGATGCCGACGCCATGGGTGAGATGAATTCGGACGCGATGCGCGAAGGTGTTCCAGGTGACGGCGCGGCGCCATCCGGCGAGGCTGCCACGCCAGCCGCCGAATAGGCGTTTTCGGGCGCGCCGCAATGCACAACAATCCAAATAAAGGCCGCACC
>JBBSUT010000211.1:0-3054 GCA_038234155.1 Sphingomonadales bacterium
GCCGCCGCTATGGCCGCGTCATCCAACGCCAGCATGTCCTCCGGCGTGGACGCCAGCGCGAACAACGCCGTGCTCGCGGCCGCCGTGTTGCGATCGAGCGACTGGGCCGAGAGCATGCAGCCGATGCAACTGCGGAACGGATCGGGCTGATCCTTCGGTCCCTTTGCGCCCGCCGTTCGCCCCGGCATGGCTTCGCGCAGGCGCTCGAACACGGTCTCGGCGTCCGCTGGCGGCAGCAGGTCCGGCGTCCCGCGCGGCATCAGGGCGCTTCCTTCACGTAAATGTTCATCGCGATTGACAGGCGATCGCCGCCGCCGCGATGCGGCCGGACGCCGTGACGCAGGAAGCCGGGGAAGACCATGATGTCGCCCGCCACGGTCGGGAAATTGCGCTCGGGTGCCTGCGGCTGCTGGTCCAGCCCGACGGCGCGAAAGCCAGGAAAGGTCATCATCGGCACGGGGAAGCGCGGGTCCTCCAGATAGAGCGCGCCGCTCGCTCCCGCGCTATTTGCGCCGTCGTCGCCCATATCGACATAATAAACCGCAGCCCACAGCACGCCGGGATGCGCATGGCTGATATTGAGCGCGCCCGGCGGCGAGACATTGGCCCACATCCGCACCGACCAGTCGAGCGAGGCGGCGTCACGATCCTCGAAATGAGACATGCGTTTGGCGATACGGACTGCGGCCTCGGCCAATCGTTGGGCCGAACGCCCGCCCCAGTCCAGCATGTCGGTGGTGGAATGCCAGCCGCCGACATTGGACCGCGTCACGCCCGCGTCTGCCGCGCGCCGCTGCCGGATCGCGCGCAGCAAATCGGCGTTCAGTGCGTCGCAATCGATCAGCTGGCCGTGCGTTACCGGCGTCTCGAACAGGCCCAGTTGCATGGCGCGCAGGCGGATCATATCATCGCTCATGTCCGCGAACCTAGCGCTGTGTGCGGATGGTCGCCACTGGCTTTCGAACGTTGCCCGGTCACGCAATCCGGCTGCAAGGGGCACAGGGCGCACGCCATGCTGAAGGGACGGCACAGTGTCTGGCCCAGCCGTTTCATCAACAGATGACGTTCGTCGATATCGGCGGCGTGCTGCCGACCGATCCGACCGATCCGCCCGAACCGCGCGATCAAGGCCGCGTGCGTCTGGCGCAGGATGTCAGTGTGCGGATCGGAGCCGAGCGGCAGTTGCATGACAACCCAATGCGCGGCAGCACCACGGAGTGCCACGAAAATTGGGAACCGGTTTCCCGGTCAGCTGCTTTGGCAAGGTCACTCCCATTCGATTGTGCGCCATCAACATAACTAACTGATTTTCCTGATCAAAATATTTTTTATGTTTTGATATGCCGTTGGGCGTGCCGTCAAAAAGTCGGGCTGTTGATTTCGTTGGAGAATTTTGGCGCTATCGAAAATGGACTTTTCAAGATCAATCGTCACCTTTCGCCCCGTTGATCGCTTTCTAAGTCAGCTACCACGCATGGGCCACTCGGAAATGCCGGGCAAAAATACCGTCAAATAGATGTTCGGTTTAGCTTCCAGCTTGACGAAAGCGGTCGGACTATCGACGAATTGGTATCGGTGGGCAAGATTATCGCGCATTTCAGATGCACGATAATCTTGCCCTCGGGCCAAGCGATTCGATGAGCCATCACAGCCCTTGCCCTCGGGCCGAGTTTGGCCAGCCGGTCGCGAAATCTCCGTGCGCTTCACTCGACGAAAGCCGAAGACATGGTGAACCTCTCGGTAAAGTCGCGCAGTGCTTCGACGACGGCAGGCATCGGAAACATAGAATCAAGTATGACCGTAAGCTCCGTTTCAAAGCCGCTGACCAGGCTGTGCGCGGTGTCGCGGAAAGCGTTGGCTTCCTCGGAAATCCGGCGCGCGCGTATCAGCAAAGTGCATCTCGCTTCGGTAAGTTCGGACCGGTACCGGGAGCGTTGCGTTGGCGGCGTTCCCTTTTTTAGACGCTGGGCCCCGAAGGTTTGTTCCTGAGTGCCACGCCAGTGCCGCCAAGGTGCGGGAGGCTGCGACCGCTCTCGTTCTTTGCAGGCCCAACCGCGGCGCAGCTAAGCAGTCTCTTCTTTACGCAGCTAGGCGGCCGGGATTTACCTTCAAGGTCACAATAACACCCTCCTCCGCCCAGTCATATTTGATCGAACCACGCAGCTGGCCGGTAACGCTGCGCTCGATGAGCTGGCGACCGTAGCCCCCTGGACCTTTCGGCGGCTTGACCGCTGGTCCGCCGCTTTCAGACCAAATGATTGTTACCGCCTCATCATGTGCCGAGCATGACACGTCTAGAATACCGTCATCTACCGATAGCGCGCCGTATTTGAGAGAGTTGGTGGCCAGCTCGTGCACGACCAACGCAAGGATTGTCGTAGCGGACTCAGAGACCCGCATCCGCGGCACGGATACGCGGATCCTTCCGCTAAAGGCGCCAAGATCGTCATACGGCGCGAGCAAGACGGTGAGTAGGTCGCCCAGGAGCGCCGAGGCCGTCTCTGTCTGCCCCGGGACTGGCCGAACCAGATCATGCGCACGGCCTAAAGCGGTTAGCCTGAGCGTGAGTTCGCGCGCCATGTCATCAGTCGTATTGGTCGAGCGCGAGGTGATCGCGGTCAGCCCTGAGGCTATGGCCAGCAGGTTCTTGACGCGGTGGCTCATTTCACCCGCGAGGAGCTCGCGACCCTCCTCGGCCTGCTTACGGCCCGTCACATCGATGAAGATGCCGAACATGATCCGGTGGACCATCCCCACATCGTGGCCTTGGCCGCGCGCAGAAATCCATTTCAGCTCGTCGCCAACCATGATTCGGAAGTCGATCTCATACGGGCCGATCATGGCGCGCGTCGCGGTGAAGGCTGCACGAACCCGATCGCGATCAGCAGGATGAATATGAGCCGAAAGATCCTCGAACTGAACGTCGATCCCACGTGGAATGCCCCAAAGATCATATGCATGGTCGTCCATCGCCAACGCGTCGGTATCGACGTTCCACGACCAGAGTGTTACCCCCGCCGCTTCAATCGCCCGCACTAGGTTTTGCGGCTCCCA
>JBBSUT010000212.1:0-3052 GCA_038234155.1 Sphingomonadales bacterium
ATCATCGCCGCGAGAAAGAACCACACCCAGATAGGGATGTTGCGGCCCACGATCGCAAGATAGACATAGGCGGACACGAAAAACACGCCGGCGCTGAGTATCGGCAGGACGAGCGGCTTGCCCGCGCGCTTGTTGCGCACCAGCCATGCGATCGACAGCAGGAAGAACGGGATCGCGCCGACGTAGATGATGCCGAAGACCAGCGGGTCGACCCCGTATTTTTCGCCCAGCGATAAAAACCAGTCTTGAATGCCCTGCCACATAATGCTGCCTTGTCCCGCCTCGTACTGTCCACAGCTTTTGGCTGCCTGCCTCTCGCCGAATCGGCCTGGCGTTGTTATCCGTTTGAAACATGTCCTACGCCCCATTCGTTCCGTTGCGTGTCTTTTCGGCCTACACCATGCTGGAGGGCGCGACCGATGCGAAAGCGATCGGCGGAAGGGCGCGCGGCCTGGGCTTCCCCGCCGCCGCGGTGACCGACCGCAACGGGCTCTACGGTGCGATGGCGTTCGAAAAAGGCTGCCGCGACGTGGGCGTGCAACCGATCATGGGCGCGCTGCTGGCGGTCGCCCGGCCGGACGGCGAGACCGACAAGCCCGCGATCGACTGGCTGGCGCTCTATGCCCAGGACGAGACCGGTTACGACAATCTCTGCTTCCTGGTGTCGCAGGCGCATCTTGGCCGCCCGCTCGATCTGGCGCCGCATGTCGCCTTCGATGCGCTGGACGGGCGAACGGGCGGGTTGATCGCGCTGACCGCCGGAGCGGAAGGCGCGATGGCGCGGCACCTGGAAGAACGCCAGCCGGCCAAGGCGGCAGCCTATGGCGCGCGGTTGCAAGCGCTGTTTCCGGAGCGGCTCTATATCGAGCTGAGCCGCCGCGCCGATCCGGTGGAGGAAGCGGCGGAGGCGGGGCTGCTGGAATTTGCCTACGCCAACGACGTGCCGCTGGTCGCCACCAACCCGGTGCTGTTTTCCGAACCCAGCTTTCACCGCGCGCATGATGCCATGCTGTGCATCGCGGGCGGCCAATATGTGCTGGACGATAACCGCCGCAAGAGCCCGCGCGAAAGCTGGATGAAACCGGCGGTGCAGATGCAGGAACTGTTCTCCGATCTGCCCGAGGCGCTGGCCAATACGCTGGTGGTCGCCAGGCGCTGCGGCATCGGGGCGCCCAAACGTCCGCCGATCCTGCCCAGCGTGGCCGGTGATCTGGAAGGCGAGGCAAAGCAGCTCGCCGCCGATGCCAAAGCCGGGCTGGAAGACCGCCTGTCGCATTATGCGGATCTTTCCGACGACGCGCGCAAAGGCTATTTTGATCGGCTCACCTTTGAGATCGACGTCATCACCGGGATGGGCTTTCCCGGTTATTTCCTGATTGTCGCGGACTTTATCAAATGGGCCAAGACCAATGATATTCCGGTCGGCCCGGGCCGTGGTTCGGGCGCGGGTTCGGTGGTGGCATGGTCGCTGACGATCACCGATCTCGATCCGCTGCGGCTCGGCTTGCTGTTTGAGCGGTTCCTGAACCCGGAACGCGTGTCGATGCCCGATTTCGACATCGATTTCTGCGAGACGCGGCGCGGCGAGGTGATCCGATACGTGCAGCAGAAATACGGCGAAACCCATGTTGCGCAAATCATCACCTTCGGAAAGCTGAAGGCGCGTGCGGTGCTGCGCGATACCGGCCGCGTGCTGCAAATGAGCTATGGCCAGGTCGATCGCCTGTGCAAGCTGGTGCCCAACCACCCGACCGACCCGTGGGATCTTGACCGGGCGCGCAAGGGCGTGCCCGAGCTGCGGCACGAGATCGAGCGGGACAGCAGCGTGGCGGAACTGTTCGAACTGGCGGGCAAACTGGAAGGCCTGCCGCGGCACAGCTCCACCCATGCCGCCGGCGTGGTGATCGGCGATCGGCCGCTGGCGCAGCTCGTGCCGCTTTACCGCGATCCGCGTTCGGACATTCCGGTCACGCAATTCGATATGAAATATGTCGAAGTTGCCGGCCTCGTCAAATTCGACTTTCTGGGCTTGAAGACGCTGTCTGTGCTGCAAAAGGCGGTGCGCTTTATCGAGGCGCGGGGGATCGCGGTTGATCTGGCCGGCCTGCCGCTGGATGATCCCGGCGTGTTCGAGCTGCTCAAGCGCGGTGAAACCGTGGGCGTGTTTCAGCTGGAATCGGAGGGGATGCGGCGCACCCTGTCCGCCGTCCGCCCGACCGGGTTTGAGGATATCATCGCGCTGGTATCGCTCTACCGGCCCGGCCCGATGGACAATATTCCGATGTTCGGCCGCCGAAAGAACGGCGAGGAGTCGATTGAATATCCGCACGCCCTGCTGGAGCCGATCCTGAAAGAAACATACGGCATCATCGTTTATCAGGAGCAGGTGATGCAGGCCGCGCAGATTCTGGCGGGCTATAGTCTGGGTGAGGCCGATCTGCTGCGCCGCGCCATGGGCAAGAAGATCCAGGCCGAAATGGACCAGCAGCGCGATCGGTTCGTTACGGGTTGCGCGGACAAGGATATCGGTCCGGACAAGGCCAATCAACTGTTTGACCTGATCGACAAGTTCGCAGGCTATGGCTTCAATAAAAGCCACGCCGCCGCCTATGCGCTGCTGGCCTATCAGACGGCCTGGCTGAAGGCGCATTACCCGGAGGAATTCTTCGCCGCCTCGATGTGCTTCGATATGCACCAGACCGACAAGCTGGGTATTTTTGTGGACGATATGCGGCGGCTGGACATCGCCTGCCTGCCGCCATCGCTCGGGCACAGCGAACCGGCCTTTTCGGTGGAGCAGCACGGCGCTGGCCGGGCGGTGCGCTATGCCCTTGCCGGTCTCAAGAACGTCGGAGAAAAAGCGATGGAGACGTTGGTGGCAGAGCGCCGCGCAGGCGGGCCGTTCCCGTCGCTCGATGATTTGACGCAGCGGATCGATCCCAGCCTGCTCAACAAGCGCAGTATCGAGACGCTGGCCGCGGCGGGCGCGTTCGATGCGCTGAACCCGGACCGCGCGGCGGTGCAGGCGGGCGCGGAAACCATATTGGCCGCC
>JBBSUT010000213.1:0-2980 GCA_038234155.1 Sphingomonadales bacterium
AAGTGCAGGCCGGCGAAATCCTGCCGCCACCAGCGCACGCTGGCCTTCTTGCGGCCGATCCCGTCGATGCCGATGCGCAGCTCGCTCCAGGTCTTGAGCCGGGGTTCCAGCATGATCCCGGCGCCGGCCAGCGAGATGTCGCGCAGACGCACCTGGATCACCGCGCCATCGGCCGTCTGGATCGCGGCGGGCACGTCGAGCCGCAGCCGCTGGGCGCGCCGGTCGTACTCGCGCGATGGCAGGGCGATGGTGTCGGCGATGGCGATGGGCGTTTCGAACGCGAAGCCGCACTGGTCGGCGCGCGACCAGCGCTTGTGCATGCGCAAGGTGCGGCCGCCCAGGAACTCGATCTCGACGACGTCCACCGCGTCCATCGGGCCGAACACCTGCAGTTTCATGCCCGTGCTGGAGATGTCGCGCATGATGCAGAAGCTGTCGTGCCCATCCAGCAGCAGCTTGGCGGTGCGGAAGATGACGCGGTGGCGCTCGCTCGAACGCCGCTCGGGCGGATCGTCGCACAGCGCGTCGGCGAACGCGGCTGTGCCAGCCGGTTCTTCGGAGCCCGAAATGATGATGCCGCGCGCGACCCTGTTCATCGCTGTCCCTTAGCTGAACTCCACGCCCGGCTGTGCGCGTTTGCCGGTTAAGATTGCGTTAGGAACGCCCGGTTTTCAGAGCGCAGGCCCCGAACCTCAGGTCCAGAGCTCAGGTCCTGGCCGCGGCCAGCGCGGCGTCGCCGACGAAGGGGTTGCTCCGCCGCTCGCGTCCGAACTGGCTGGGGCGGCCGTGGCCGGGGATGAAGCTGGTGTCATCGCCCAGCGGCCACAGGCGCGTGGTGATCGCGTCGATCAGCTGCTGATGGTCACCCATCGGGAAGTCTGTCCGCCCGATCGATCCCTCGAACAGTACGTCGCCGACGAGGGCCAGTTTGGACGCGGGGTGGTGGAAGACGACGTGGCCGGGCGTATGGCCGGGGCAGTGGTACACGTCCAGGGTCAGCGCGCCAACGGTCACCTGGTCTCCATTCACCAGCCAGCGGTCCGGCTCGAACACGGCGGCGTCGATGCCCCAGCGTGCTCCGGCCTCGTCCAGCTGGTCGATCCAGAAGCGGTCCGCCTCATGCGGCCCCTCGATCGGTACGCCCAGTTCGGCGGCCAGCTTGCCGGCCTCTCCGCAATGGTCGGCATGACCGTGGGTGAGCAGGATCTTCTCCAGCGACACGCCGGTCTGCGCGATGGCGTCTTTCAGCTTGGGTAGATCGCCGCCGGGATCGACCAGCGCGGCCTTGTTGGTTGCGGTGCACCAGATCAGCGAGCAGTTCTGCTGCAGCGGCGTCACCGGCACCATCATGGCTTTGAGCGGCGGGATCGGCGGTGCCGCACGGGCGGACGGGGGCGGGCGGGTTGTCATGTTGGGCATAGGCCGGGATGTGGCGCCAAGGCCGCGGCGATGCAAGCGGCGCGCTACATCCGCCGGCCGGCCCAAACCACGCGGCCCAGGATCGCGATGTCGGCCGGATCCAACCCGCTGTGATCGGGATAGTCCGGATTGTCGGACAGGACAGAAAGCCGGCCACCCGGCGCGCGCGCCAGCCGCTTGACCATCAGCGTGCCGTCCATGCGAATGACATGGATACCCTCGCGCAGCGGGGCGGTGGCCGCGGCCCGGTCCACCATGATCTGATCCCCGTCGGACAGGCTGGGCTCCATGCTGTCTCCATCCACCAGGATCACCCGGTGCGTGGCGGGGTTTGCCCCAATCGCGCGCATCCAGGCCGGGTCGAAGCCGATGCCACCGAACGATCGCTCGTCATCAGCAAACGCACCGCCGCCGGCCGACGCGCCAACATCAAGCCGCTCGATCCGTACCAGCGCAGCGGCGGAATTCCTATCGAATGCCGAGCCATTCCTATCGCCCACACCCAGGATCGCCGCAGGAACGCCGAAGAACTCGGCAATGGTCCGGCGGTCTTCCTCGGCGAGTCGCCGCGGCGACCCGCGCTTGACGAACTGTTGAATATAAGCGGGATTTTTGCCGATTAGCCGGGACAAACCGGCATAATCGCCGCCCCGTTCGTCGAGCAGAGCCTCCAGCGCGCGGCGTTGTCCATTCCCGTCCATATGCCACCATAACGGTAGGAAAATTCCTAGACAAGTAGGATTTTAATAGGAACATAAGAGGAACACTGATTCTATCGAGAAGGAACAAGACGATGCATGTGGGTCAAGAGGTGGAGCGGTTTCTGCGGGAAACGGACATGCCGCCGACGAAGTTCGGTCGGGCGGCGGTGAACGATCCGCGGTTCGTGGGCGATCTGCGCAACGGACGGGAGCCGCGTGCCCAAATGCGCACGCGGGTGCTGTCTTTTATCGAACGGGCGCGGGCGGAGCGGGCAGATGGGCAGCCTCGCCAAACCGGCCACGCCGCGCCGGCATGCATACGGGATCGGCGCTATGGCGCGTGAGGCGCTGCTCAGCGGCGCGGCGGGCCGGTTCGTGCGGCAGTTGCTCGATCTGATCGGGCCGGAATGGGTGACCGAGAGTGTGGGGGAACGGCGCTGGGCGAGTGTAACCTTTGAAGGCTTGCGCGTGCGCGCGGCCTTTGTGCGTCATGCCGCCGCCGCCGCGCGTCCGCCGGCCGATCTGCGTGCGGCGATCGAACAGGCGGATTACGGCGTGGGACGCTATCTCGTGGCGGATGTTGCCGCCCACGAACAATGCGGGTGCCTGACGGTCGAGGCGCTGCTGATCGAGCAGGCCTAGGTTTTCAGGCGCTGCGCTTGTTCATCCGCTGCAGCGTCTGCAGCGCCGCCTGCAGCGCCTCGTCCATATCATCGCCGGGCGCAGCGCGCGGCGCATCGATCGAAGGCGGAACGGCTTGCACGGGGCGCGGGGACAGTGGGGGCAGCGCATCCTCCTGCAAAGCAGGCGCATCGGCACCGTCCTGCGAAGCAGGCGCATCGGCACCGTCCTGCGAAGCA
>JBBSUT010000214.1:0-2945 GCA_038234155.1 Sphingomonadales bacterium
CGGTCCTTCCAGTTCTCGGAGGTTGCGATGCGCAAATTGCACAGCCGCCCGCCGTTCTGGAACGTCTTCACCTCCGGGTCCGCCCCCAGATTGCCGACCAGAATGACCTTGTTGACCGAGCCTGCCATGAAATTCCTCTTTCGCTTGAGCGGGTCAAAGCCCGGCAGCGCGGGCGACCCAGAATGTGATGCCGGACATCACATAAGCGAGCGCGAACAGATAAACCACCATGAAGGTCGGCCATTTCCACCCATTGGTTTCGCGGCGCGTGACGGCGATCGTCGAGATGCATTGCGGTGCGAATACGAACCACATCAGAAAGGCGAGCGCGGTCGGCAGCGTCCAGTCGGCCGCCAGCCGGTCGCCCAGCACGGCGGTGCCCGCATCATCCTCGGCATCGATCGCGTAGACGGTGCCGAGCGCGGACACCGCAACCTCGCGCGCGGCCATCGCCGGGATCAGCGCCAGAGCGATGTCGCGGTTGAAACCGATCGGCTCCACCACCGGCGTGATGGTGTTGGCGATGCGTCCCGCGACCGAATAATCGACCTGGCTGATGCCGCTGTCGATCGGCGTCTTGGGAAAGCTCAGCAGCGCCCAGAGCAGGATGGTGGCGAAGAAGATGATCGTGCCCGCGCGGCGCATGAAGATCCAGGCGCGCTGGAACAGCCCTATGGCAACGTCGCGCACGCGCGGCATCTGATATTTCGGCATTTCGATGAGGAAGCCGGAGCCTTCTCCCTTGGTCACGCTGCGCCGCAGCACCAGCGAGACGATCATCGCGCCGACGATGCCGAACAGATACAGGCCGAGCAGCACCAGCCCCTGCAGACCGATACCCGGCCCCACGCTGCGCGCCGGGATGAACGACCCGATGATGATGGTGTAGACCGGCAGCCGCGCCGAACAGGTCATCAGCGGGGCGATCAGGATGGTGGTGAGCCGGTCCTTCTCGTCGCGGATCGAGCGCGTTGCCATGATGCCCGGGATAGCGCAGGCAAAGCTCGACAGCAGCGGGATGAAACTGTGGCCCGACAGGCCCACGCTGGCCATCATCCGGTCCATCACGAAGGCCGCGCGGGTCATGTAACCGGTCGCCTCCAGGATCAGGATGAACAGGAACAGGATCAGGATCTGCGGCAGGAACACGATGACCGAGCCGACGCCCGCGATCACGCCGTCGACGAGGAAAGAGCGTATGATTCCCTCGGGCAGGGCGCCGCCGATCGCGCCGCCGAGCAGGTCCATGCCGGCCTCGATCCAGCCGATTGGCGCGGCGGACCAGGCGAACACCGCTTGAAACATCAGGAACATCAAACCGAGCAGCACAATGAAGCCGGCCAGCGGATGGAGCAGCACCGAATCGATGATCCGCGTCCATTGCCGCGTGGCGGTCTCGCTCTTGATTGCCGAGCGTGCGATCTCGTGCGCCCGAACCGAATAGAGCGCCAGCCGATCCTCATTGTCGAGATCGGCGGGCAGCGGCGTGTCGCTGCGGCCCCCCGCCAGCGCATTCTCGATCGCTGCGTTCAGCTCGGTGATGCCGCGGCGGCGCACGGCCACCGTCTCGATCACCGGCACGCTGAGCTGCGCCGACAGATTATCCGGATCGAGCTCGAGCCCGTCGCGCTTGGCCAGATCGACCATGTTCAGCGCGACCACCACCGGCAGGCCGAGTGCGATCAGCTCCAGCGTGAAGCGCAGATGATTGTCGAGATTGGACGCATCGACCACGACCACGATGAGGTCCGGGCGGCGCTGCCCCTCGATATGTCCGGTAACCACGTCGCGCGTCACCTGTTCATCCAGGCTGTGCGGCTTCAGGCTGTAACTGCCGGGCAGATCGACCACCTCGACCGGGCGCCCGTCCGACAGGAACAGCCGTCCCGATTTGCGCTCCACGGTGACGCCGGGATAATTGGCGATTTTCTGGCGCGCGCCGGTCAGCGCGTTGAACAGCGCGCTCTTGCCGGCATTGGGGTTGCCGACCAGCACGACCAGCGGCTGGTGCGTCGTCATTGGCGCGTTCCGCTGGGGGTCATCGATGTACCTCGCAATCGATCGCTTCGGCATGAAACGTGCGCAGCGCCACCGTCATGCGGCCGATTCGCACCGCAATCGGATCGCGCCAGAACAACATGCCCCTGTGCAAAGTCTCGACGAATGCGCCGATCTCGAAGCCGAGCGCGCGCAGGCGGCTGCCCTCCGCGGGGGGCAGCGAATCCCAGTCGATCGCGGCGATACGGGCCGGGACGCGGCGTGGCAGGTCGGATAGCTTCATGAGACTGCGACCAATTATCAATAACGGCGGGCTTTGGCCAGCAAAAGATGTGTGGCCACTTCATCGATATCCGTCGAGGCGCACGAAGCGTGAAAAGGCACGAGCGTTGCTGCGCCATCTTCCTCTCTCCTTTAGGGGAGAGGAGCGAGACTTGGAAGCTTGCTTCCTAGTCGCAGCGGAGAGGGGCTCTCCGTCACCGACAATTGGTAGTTGGGCACGCCCCCTCTCCCAGCCTCGCTAGGCGCGTACCGCGCCAAGCTGCGCTACCTCTCCCCTGAAGGGGAGAGGTGAAGCGGTTCAGGCGTCGGCCTTCTGCTCCGCCATGCTGGGATAATCGATATAGCCCTCGGGACCCTGGCTGTACCAGGTCGCCACCGTGCTATCGTTGAGTTCAGCGTCCTCGCGGAAACGCTCGACCAGATCGGGATTGGCGAGAAAGGTCCGCCCATAGGCGATCGCGTCGGCGCGGCCCTCGTCCAGCGCTTTTTGTCCGTCTTCTCGCCCATAATCGCTGTTGAGCACCAGCGGGCCCTTGAATGCCGCGCGGATCGCGGGGCTTTGCTTGGGCACGTCGGTACGGCCAAAGGTGCCGTCCGGGCCGGGCTCGCGCAGTTCGAGGAAGGCGATGCCGCGGTCGCTGAGCAGCGTGGCGGCATGGGTGAAC
>JBBSUT010000215.1:0-2919 GCA_038234155.1 Sphingomonadales bacterium
ACCAGGCTGGCGTAGGGAATGGTCGGCCAGTCGGCGTGCGACGCCAACGCCATCTGATGGATCGACCGACGCCGGTCGACCATGGAGAACACCGGCAGGAACGCCGCCTTCATGCCCTTGCCCGCCCGCGCGAAATCGAGCACCTTTTCATAGCTGCGGATGGAGAGCGGGGAAGGGATGATCGGCACGATCACGATGTCGGCCGCGCGCAGCACCTGTTCGGCCAGATCGCCAAGCCCCGGCGGGCAATCGAGGATCACCCGGTCATAACGCCGCTCCAGATCGGCGACGAGCCGCGCCAGCCGCTTTTTCCTGCCGATTTCGAACAACAGCCGATCGATCGAGCGCAGGCTCATGTCCGCCGCAATCAGGTCAAGCCGGTCGATGCCCGTGGCGTGCGCCGCCTTGTGGGGCCTGGCTTTTTTCAGCAAAAGTTCGCGCGGGGGGGTGTCTCCGGGGCCTTCCGCGCGCAGCAGCCACGAGGCGGCGGCCTGCGGATCGAGATCCCACAGCAAGGTGCGGCGGCACGACTGGACCGCGGAGGCGTGGGCCAGATTGACCGCGACGCTGGTTTTGCCCACCCCGCCCTTCAGATTATAAACCGCGATCACTGCCATGCCGGGCAGCTTTACAGAAGTTCATGCACTTTGTCTTGCGGGCGGCACAGGGCGGTGCCCTTTTCGGTCTGGACCAGCGGACGTTCCACCAGAACAGGGTGGCTCGCCATGGCATCGAGCAGCCTGTCTTCGCCGACCGACGGATCGGTCAGGCCCAGCTCCTCGGCCGGCCCGCCGCGCACGCGCAGAGCCGCGCGCGCGGTGAGCCCGGCATCCGAGAGCAGCCGCTGCAGCCGGGCGCGGTCCCAGCCTTCCTCCAGATAGCGCACCACGGTCACGTCCACGCCCGGCGTCTCTTCGAGAATGGCCAGCGTCTTGCGCGATGTGCCGCATTCGGGATTATGCCAGATAGTTGCTTTCATGGGGGAGGCTCCGCTGCAATCCAGATTTGGATCTTCTATCGGTTCGTCTGGCGTTTGTCGAAGGGCCGCCGGTCTCGGCAGGCCTGCGCCGCAAAACAGGACCAAGCTTCGGCAGCAGGTTCAAGGCCGGCCGGGGAGGGGAGTTGTATGGCCGGGCGCGGCTTCTCTCCCAGCGGCTACTCTCCCAGCGGCTGGTCTCCCAGCGCAGCCTCCTCCAGCGCGGCCCTGTGGCGTTGGCCGTTCTCCACATAATGCGCCGCGCCGCGCCGCATGCCCGCCCTGGCCTCATCCGACAGATCGCGCACCTTCTTGGCTGGACGGCCGACCCACAGTTCGCCCGCCTTGATATGGCGGCCCTCCGGCAGCAGCGCGCCCGCGCCGAGCATCGCATCGCTATCGATCACGCAGCCATCCATGACGATCGCACCGAGCCCGACGAAGGCCCGGTCGTTCAGCACGCAGCCGTGCACCATGGCCATATGGCCGATCAGCACATCTTCGCCGATGATCGTGGGAAATCCGTCGGGATGGCCGGGCATCGGCCCGTCACAGTGGACCACGCTGCCGTCCTGCACGTTGCTGCGGGCACCGATGACGATACGGCTGACGTCGGCGCGCAGCACGCAATTATACCAGATGCTGGCTTCCGGCCCGATCCGCACATCGCCGATAATGCGTGTGCCCGGCGCGATGAAGGCGCTGTCGTGGATGCGCGGATATTTGCCGTCGATGGCGATGAGGGTGATGTCGGTTCGGGTCATCAGGGGCTCCAGAGTTGCATGAGGGGCAGGACAGAGGCGAAATCATCGGTCCAACGGGTGAAGCCGGGACGGTTTTTGACCGGGGACCAGGCGGGATCGTTATACAGCAACGGATCGCCGGGGCGCATGGGCCCGGTCAATTGTTGCAGCTTGGCCGCGCTCGGGCTCATCGCAATCCAGTGCGAGGCGCGCAGTCCGTCCGCCTCCTCGATCCTGCTGCTATAGTCGCTGCGTCTGGCGATGGCCCAGCCGCGCGCCCGGGCCTCGGCGGCAAGAACCGGCTCCAGATCGATATAGCGGTTGGAGATGTGGACCAGCAGCATGCCGTCCGCCGTCAGGACATGGGCATAGCGATCGAACGCCTGTTTTGTCAGCAGGTGCACCGGGATGGCATCGGAAGAAAAGGCGTCGATTGCCAGCATGTCGATGCTGGCGGGCGGCCGCGCGCCGACGGTCAACCGGGCATCGCCGATCGTGATCGGCACATGCGGTGCGCAGCGATCGAGATAGCTGAAATAGCCGCCGTCCCTGGACAGGCGCAGCACCGTCGGATCGATCTCGAAAAAGCGCCAGCGCTGGCCTTCCCGGCGGTAGCAACTGAGCGTGCCGGTGCCCAGGCCGACCACGCCGATCGACGCATCCGGGCCGTAGAGCGCCGGCGCGCGCGCCAAGGCGAGGCCGACGCCCGAGGTGGGGCCATAATAGCTGATCGGTCTGGTCGGCTGGCTCGTCAGCTGCATGCCGTGCATGGTGGTGCCGTGCGACAGCCAGCGCAGCCGGCCGCTCTGGCTGGACGAGATACTGTAGGTGCCAAAATAGCTGCGTGCGCGTTGGCCGTCCCAGCTCATCTGCGCATTGTGGAGACCGCCATTGGCCAGCAGCAGCGCGGCGACCACCATGACGAACCCCGTGCGAAGGCCGATCACCAGCGTGCCGAGCGCGATGATGAGGGCGATCAGGATGATCCGCTCCGGACTTATCTTCAGCGGCACCTCCAGCGCGGTATAGATGGCCATGGTGATGGCCAGCAGCCCGATGCCAAGCGCAATCCGGCGCAGGCCGGCCGCGCCGAACGTGTCCTCCTCGCCCAGCGAGAACAGCCGACGCTGCGGAATCAGCACGGCGGCGGCCAGGATCAGGATGGGATGCTCCCACGTCCAGTCGAACAGCATCGGCGCG
>JBBSUT010000216.1:0-2904 GCA_038234155.1 Sphingomonadales bacterium
GCGATAGCGCGCCATGCAGAGGCTGAAGACCCCGAACAAAAGAAACCCGAAGGCAACCAGCGTGAATAGCCAGCCATCATCCTGCATCGAAGCGATCGCACCGCCAACTCCGCGTACGCCGCTGCCCTCTTCGGCCAAGGCCGCAGTAAAGGTGAACCATCCGATCACCAGAAATACCACCGCGCGCGCGGCATAACCGGCCCTCCCGAGATAGGCGACAAACGTCGGCGTATCCGCTTCCAGCAACTTCATGAACTTGCCGGTATAAGCCTTTATGCCTTGCTCCACTCCTGCGCCAAGGAAACACAGACCGACGAAAGCGAGCACGATGCCGCCGCCCGGAAAGCCCAAGATCATGCTGGCCGCCGCATCGCTACCGCCGCCAGACGATCCGCCGTCGCCTCCTTCCAGCACCGCCTTCAACGCCTGATAGGCGAGGAACAGATGGCCAAGCCCACTGGCGACATGACCTAGCCGTTTGATAACACCTTTGGCGCCGTCGCCTGCTCCTTCGATGTCGATTGCAGCGCCATACAGGCGGAAAATGCCATAGCCGAGCAAGCCTATACCCGTCAGTGCCAGCAGAAACAGGCCTCCCGGCAAACTTTCGATATGGTCCAGAATATCGCTCGCCCCGGACCCTTTGCCGGTGGTCAGCGCAATATACCCGATGAGAAAATATACGACGGCGCGGGCTAGATAGCCGGCGCGCGCGAAATTCTGGACCTGCGTAATACGGCTCATGCGCGCGCTCTCCCCTGTTCATTTTCTGATCGTTACGGTGCGTAAACGAGCGAACGGTCGATCGGTTCACGTCTGCCAGTCAAGCTCCGATGGCATGATTATACAGGCTTTCATAGAAAGGGAACGCCTGTTCCACCAACCCCTCAAGCTCAGCAGTCAGCGTTGGTCTGGCAGATTGGGGCGGTGAAAAGCCGGTACTCTGCGCGACCTTTCCGTACCAGTGCGAGGACCAGATGCCGTCCGAGCTACGTACCCCGCTTGCCCAACGCAGCATCGCCCGATCCCATGGTATGCCGAGCGCGGCGCACAATGCGCGCAGCATGCCCTCGGGATCAGCCAGCACGTCTCCGCTGTCGATCACCGGCGGGGCAATGCCGCCGCGCTCGGCCACCGCCTCGAAATAAGCACTCTGCCGGGCGTAGCCGAGATCATCCAGCGAGACTTCGACCCGTTTGGCGGCATAGCTGGCCACGACCTGCGCCGGATGGCGGATGAGAAATGCGTGGCGATGGTCCGGGAAGTCTCCAATGGAGATTGGTCCCACCATGTGGTGCGGCATATGTTTCTGATACCAAACGGCGCAGCTCCCCGGTGCCGCTCCGCGCATGGCCTCGGCTACCGTAGCCCAATCGCATTCCATCGCTGCAATCACGGCATCTGCCATTGGCTGCTGTGCGCCGGTTTGTCGAAGATACGCGCCATAGAACGGTTCGTCGGTCACCGCGCAATCGCCGCGCGCACCGAAGCTGCGCATCATGGCGGTGGAGATATTGCGCGGGCCGGACCACATGGCGATACGCACGGGATTGGTCACGCCGATACGTCCGCCGCGATCAATGCCTGGTAGAGTGTCTGAAGCCGCTCCACCATCGGTCCCCTGCCCTCGGTCAGGCTGCGGCCGTCCACGCTGCGCACGGGCACGACGCCGGCAAATGTGCCGGTGACGAAGGCCTCGTCAGCGCCATAGACGTCGGTCAACGAGAAATTGCGTTCGAAGACCGGAATGCCGTGCTCGCGGCAAAGCCGGATCACATTGGCGCGCGTGATCCCGCCCAGGCAGTAATCGCCGGTAGAGGTCCACACGGCGCCTTTGCGCACAATGAAGAAATGCGTACTGTTGCAGGTGGCCACGAAGCCGTGCGGATCGAGCATAAGGCCCTCGTCCGCCCCGGCCTGCGTGGCCTGAATGCAGGCGGTGATGCAGTTGAGCTTGCTGTGCGAATTCAGCTTGGGGTCCTGCACCGCCGGATCGCCGCGGCGCACATGCACGGTGAACAGCGTGATCCCCTGCTCCACCGTGGCGGGCCGCACCGCTTTATATTCGGGGATGATGACGATGGTGGCGGGCGAGATCACCACGCGCGGGTCCTGATACGGCGTCGAACGGATGCCGCGCGTCACCATCAGGCGAACATGCACGCCGCTTGTATCCACTCCGATACCGTTACCGCCGAGGCAGGCGTAGAGCCGCTCCGTCAACGCTTCACGGCTGAGACCAATATCCATCGCGATCGCTCTGGCACCTTCAAACAATCGGTCGAGATGCGCATCAAGGAAGGCGATACGGCCCACGTGAACACGCAAGCCCTCCCACACGCCATCGCCGAGCATGAAGCCGCTGTCGAACACCGACACGCTGGCCTCCGCGCGCGGAACCAGCGCTCCATTGACGTCGATCAGGACATCCGCGTTACGCGGATCGGGATCATAATCATGGGTGCCCCTGGCCACGCGCGGTCAGTAGTGGATCGCGCGGTCATAGGCGTCGAGTACGCTTTCGTGCATCATCTCGCTCAGCGTCGGATGCGCGAAGACGGTGTGCATCAGCTCCTCCTCGGTGGTCTCGAGCTGCCGCGCGATGACATAGCCCTGGATAAGCTCGGTCACTTCCGCGCCGATCATGTGCGCACCGAGCAACTCGCCGGTCCTGACGTCGAATATGGTTTTGACGAAGCCTTCCGGATCGCCCAGCGCGATTGCCTTGCCGTTGCCGATGAAGGGGAAATTGCCTACCTTCACTTCATGCCCGGCCTCCTTGGCCGCGGCCTCGGTCAGCCCGACGCTCGCCACCTGCGGACGCGAATAGGTGCAGGCCGGAATGTTCGACTTGTCGAACGGATGCACGTCCTTGCCCGCCAGCTTTTCCACCGCGACCACGCC
>JBBSUT010000217.1:0-2898 GCA_038234155.1 Sphingomonadales bacterium
AACCCTTTTCATCGACGGCGAAGCGCTGGTGGTCGACAAGCCGGCAAAGCTGGATGTCGATCCGCCAAAACGCGGCGGCTTCAGCCTGCAATCCATGATGGGCGCCCTGCGTTTCGGCTTCCGGCGCGAGCCGACCGCCGTGCACCGGCTTGACCGCGATACGTCCGGCTGCCTGCTGCTGGCCCGCCATCCCAAGGCCCATGTCCGTTTCGCCAGGGCGTTCGAGCAAGGGCTCGTCGAGAAGATCTACCTCGGCATATTGGATGGCATTCCCGAAGCGGACGAAGGCACGATCGATCTGGCGCTGGACAAGGAAAGCTCGCGGGAGCGCGGCTGGCGCGTGATCGCGTCGGAGGCGGGCAAATCAGCGGTCACCCATTGGCGCATGGTGGCCCAGGCGAACGGCAAGGCGCTGATCGAATTTCGGCCTGAGACCGGCCGTACGCACCAGCTGCGCGCTCATGCGCTCTACGGCCTGGGCCTGCCGCTCATGGGCGATCCTATCTACGGCACCGGGGAGCAGACGCTGCTGCACGCCAGCGCGATCCGCGTGCCGCGCGATGGCAAGCCAGCGATTGCGGCGCGGGCGCCGTTGCCGCCGGTGTTCGCCGAGCACGGTTTTGCCGATCCGCAGCCGGCCCCGTCGGCCGCTCCGCCCGAGAGCGCCGACACCGATGCGCGTTCCTGAAGAATATATCGACGAAAGCTTCCTCGCCGGGTCCGGACCCGGCGGCCAGAACGTCAACAAGGTGGAAACGACCGCGCAGCTGCGCGTCGACATCTTTGCGCTGGGCCTGCAGCCCTATGCCTATCGCCAGCTGAAGGACGTGGCCGGCAGCAAGCTGACCAAAAACGGCATCCTCGTTATCACCGCGCGCACCCACCGCACGCGCGAAGCGAACCGCGAGGAGGCGCGGCGGCGGCTGGAAGCGCTGCTGGCCAAGGCGCATCACCGCGATCCCAAGCGCCGCAAGACCAAGCCCAGCCGCGCGGCCAAGGCGCGCCGGGTCGACGGCAAGAAAAAGCGCAGCGCGGTCAAGGAGAAGCGCGGCCGGGTGACGCTCGATTGAGGCCGCCCAGATTTTGAAATGTAGAGGATCGCCGGACGCACTCCCTCGGGAAAGCGGGGGCCGACGTCTCGACGTGCCGACCCCCTCCCCCGGTTACGCAACGCGAGGGTTCCCGTCCCCACCATCCCCACAAAGCGGGCATATATGGTAAGGAATGCGACGCGGCTCCGGTGCTTCTGAAACCCGAAGGCTCTTTGCCCCGTCGATGAGCACGTTATGGAGAAGGCGCGTTGAGCATCTGCTGAATGCCTCTTTTATCTTCTGTTCATATATTGGGTATTGAACATGAACAGATTGACATTCAAACGCCGCTGGACCCTGCTGACGATCGGCGTATTGGCAGCGCTCAGCGTGATCGTGCTGGGCGGGCAGCGCCAGCATCGGCCCAATAACCAGCAGCGCATCGCGATCCTCGCCATCCCGCTCGACCCGGCCCGTCCGCAGCGCACCGAGCTTGACCAGTTGCGCTTCCTGGGCGCGTGGGTGCTGACCAGCGAGAATGATCGGTTCGGCGGGCTGTCCGGCCTGGCAGCGCTGCCTGGCGGTCGCTTTGTGGCGCTGGGTGACGGGGCCACGCTGGTGGATTTCCGACTGACGAGCGCGGGCGGCATCGCCGATGCGTTCATTCGTCCGCTGCCGTGGCGCGGCAAGCCCGACGCGGAACCGGATTTCGAGGATCGCGATTCGGAATCGCTCGTCCGCGATCCCGGCACCGGCCAATATTGGGTAAGCTTCGAAAATCATCCGGCGCTGCGGCGTTATTCGGCCGATTTGACGCGCGAGCTGCAGCTGGTGCGTCCGCGGCCAATGAAGCGCTGGCCTGCCAATGGCGGGGCCGAGGCGCTGGCCCGGCTGCCTGACGGACGCTTCATCGTCTTCAGCGAAGCTGCCGAGGCGAAGGGCGGTGGGTATGAGGCGCTGCTCTTTCCTGGCGCGCCGAGCGCGGACGCCCGGCCGGTGCGCTTCGCCTATGCCCCGCCCAGAGGTTTCAGGGCGACCGACGCCAAGGCGCTGCCAGACGGGCGATTGCTCATCCTGCACCGCCGCCTGGCCTTTCCCAGCGGGCTATCCGCATCCATAGGCATCGCCGACCCGGCGCAGATCCGTCCCGGCATCCTGTTGCGCAGTACCCAACTCGCCCGGCTCGAAGCGCCGCTGGCGGTCGATAATATGGAAGGGCTGGCGGTGACGCAGGAGGCAGGTCGCACCATCGCCTGGATCATCTCGGACAACAATTTCAACGCCTTCCAGCGCACCCTGCTCATGAAGTTCGCGCTGCCTAATGAACGGCGCGGCGCGGATAAGGCGCCGGGGTTCGTGAGTTTGGGCGAGTAGAGCGGGTTGGTAAATCAGCAATGGCAGCTATTGGGTGGAAAGCTGCCGCTAGCCGTTATTCTTCCACTACATTCAACGACGTCGTCGCGTAGCGAAGAACATAGGGCTTCTCGCTCGGTTCGGCGGTCGGATAGCTAGAACCGAAGAAAGCCACGTAGCAGTCGTAGGCGTCAATGTCGGCATCATGCCAGCAGTGGACGACAACACCGTATTCCGAGACGCCTTTGTCCTGCCCATCTAAGCGGACTTTCGTGCCGCGAGCGATGAAGCCGCGAGGCTGCTGACTGATTTTCATTTCAGCATCGTAGCGCAATCTCGAATGGCAGCAATGGGTCGCAAGCTTCCGTCCACCAGACATCGCCACGCCGGGCTTAACCCGCGATCAAGCTTTTTTCACGAAATGATAGGTTGGGCAAATGCTTTCTCGGGAACGTCGTCGGACCTGCGTCTGCCAAAGCATTTGGTGGCGGTGGCCGTTGGCGTTCAGCAGCTG
>JBBSUT010000218.1:0-2815 GCA_038234155.1 Sphingomonadales bacterium
CGCAACGCACGCCGATATCCTCCGCCTGGCCGAACATGGCATCCGCCGCTTCCTGGTCGGCGAGGCGCTGATGCGGCAGGAGGATATCGCCGCGGCCACAAGGACGCTGCTGGGTGGCTGAACTCACGCATCTCGATGCGCGGGGCCAGGCACGCATGGTCGACGTTTCGGGCAAGGCTGAAACCGTGCGCGAGGCGACGGCGGAAGGGCGCATCGCGATGAGCGCCGAAGCGTTGGAGACGGTGCGCAGCGGATCGGCCGCGAAGGGCGACGTGCTCGCCGTGGCCCGCGTCGCCGGCATCATGGCGGCCAAGCGCACGGCCGAGATCATACCGCTATGTCATCCGCTGCAACTGAGCGGGTGCTCGGTCGATTTCACGTTCGACGATACGGGCATCGCGGCGCGGGCCACGGTCCGGATCGGCGGCAGGACCGGGGTCGAGATGGAAGCGCTCACCGCCGTCAGCGCGGCGCTGCTCACGATCTACGACATGGTCAAGGCGATCGACAAGGGCATGATCATTCAGGACGTGCGCCTGCGCGCCAAATCGGGTGGCCGGTCGGGCGACTGGCACGCCGCCTGATGCTGGCAGTCGGCGAAGCGCTGGCCCGTATCCTGGCGCTATCCGGACCGATCGGCACCGAGACCATCGCTATCGATGCCGCCGCATGGCGCTATCTGGCCGCGCCCGTTCATGCCCGGCGTGATCAACCCGCTGCCGACAACAGCGCGATGGACGGTTTTGCCATATGTTTCTGCGATATACCCGGGCCTTGGCGCATCGTCGGCGAGGCGCGTGCCGGGCACCCGTTCGATGGCGTGGTGACCGCAGGCACAGCGGCGGGGATTTCCACCGGCGCGCTCATACCGCGCGGAGCGGACTGCATTGTGGTGCGTGAGGATGCCGCGCGTGAAGGCGACATGCTGACGCTGACCGGTGACGGACCCGACGCGCCGGGGCGGCATATCCGGCGCGCCGCAAGCGATTTTTCCGCGCGCGATACGCTCCTGACCGCTGGCAAGCTGCTGTCGCCCGGCGCGCTCGCGCTGGCGATCAGCGCGGGTGCGGGGCCGATCGCAGTCGGGCGGCGTCCCAGCGTCGCGATCCTGTCCACCGGCAACGAACTGGTCCCGCCAGGGACCGCCCCGGCCGCCCATCAGATAACCGACAGCAACGGACCCATGCTGCGCGCCATGATGCACGATCTTTGCAGCGAAATCCGCACGATCGGCCCCGTTGCAGACGATGAAGCCTCGGTGCGGGCGGCCATCGCGCAGGCCGCGGACGCCGATGTGCTGATTTCGATCGGCGGCGCGTCGGTGGGCGAGCACGACCATGTTCGCACGGCGCTGATCGCGGAAGGCGGCGACATCGATTTCTGGAAGATCGCCATGAAACCGGGCAAGCCGCTGATGGCCGGCCGGCTCGGCGGCCGCCCGGTTGTGGGACTGCCCGGAAATCCCGGATCGGCCTTTGTCACCGCAACGCTGTTCGTCCTGCCGCTCCTGCGTCATCTTGCCGGCGCCGCCAACCCGGAACCGGCGCGGGGCAGCGCGGCGCTGCTCCACGCCCTGCCCGCATGCGGCGCACGCGCCGAATATCTGCGCGCGCATGTGGCTGGCGGCAGGATCGCGCCCGTCTCGTCGCAATCGAGCGGGCATATCGCGGCGCTGGCCAATGCACGCGCGCTGATCGCACGGCCCGCGGGCGCAGCGGCCATTCCCGCCGGAACCATCGTCGATTATATTACGCTATATCAACGAGGCGCTTGACGCTGTTCTTCTGGTTGCCTAAACGTTCCGTATATGTTCGGCAAACGGAGATGAGACCATGCTTACCGCCAAACAGCATGAACTGCTGACCTTCATCAACCAGCGCCTGGAAGAAGGCGGTATTTCGCCGTCGTTCGAGGAGATGAAGGATGCGCTCGATCTGAAGAGCAAATCCGGCGTTCATCGCCTGATCAGCGCGCTGGAGGAGCGCGGTTTCATCCGTCGGCTGCCCAACCGCGCGCGCGCGCTCGAGGTGTTGAAGATTCCGGAAAGAGGCAATGCCGCGCCGATCCGGCTCAGCGGTGCCTCTCCGATGGCGCGATCGAACCGTCCGGCCGGGGCCATGCCGGTCGCAGCGAACGATGTGGTCGAGATTCCGCTGCACGGCAGGATCGCTGCCGGTGTGCCGATCGAGGCGATGGAGGGGCAGACGTCGCTGTCGGTGCCGCTGGCACTGCTCGGCGCAGGCGAACATTATGCGCTGGAAGTCTCGGGCGACTCCATGATCGAGGCGGGTATCTTTGACGGCGATTATGCGCTGATCCAGCGCACGCAAATCGCGCGCGACGGCGATATTGTGGTGGCTTTGGTGCACAACGAGGACGCTACGCTGAAATATCTCCACCGTGAAGGCGGCCGCATCCGGCTCGATCCGGCGAACGCCAGTTACGAACCGCAATATTATCGGGCGGATGAGGTTGAAATTCAGGGCAAGCTCGCGGGCTTGCTGCGCCGCTATCACTGATCTGGCGGTGTCGGCACCGCCGGTGTGTGGGTGACGACGACGTCTGCGGCGCTGGTTTGCCGCAGTCGCTTCGGCCTCCGCTGCTCTGGCTTTCGCTGCTCTGGCCCGAGCGTGGACCATGGCAGGTGGCCGTTGCGCTGCGCCACCGTTTGGACCGCGGGTGCCGACAGATCGATGGCCAGCCCGCCCGTGCTTGCCAGCAGCCGACGGTCGGCCTTTAGCCAGCGCGGTCGGCAAGTATAAGGCAGCCGCCGATCGCTGATGACGATGTCGGTGCGCCGGCACAGGGCGGCCAG
>JBBSUT010000219.1:0-2795 GCA_038234155.1 Sphingomonadales bacterium
GCGCGACCACCTCGCCGCCATGCACGCCCGCGCCGGGACCCATGTCGACGACATAATCGGCGGTGCGGATCGCGTCCTCGTCATGCTCGACCACGATGACGGTGTTGCCGAGATCGCGGAGGCGCTTGAGCGTTTCGAGCAGCCGATCATTGTCGCGCTGGTGCAGGCCGATCGAGGGTTCGTCGAGGACGTAGAGCACGCCCGAGAGGCCGCTGCCGATCTGCGAGGCGAGCCGGATGCGCTGGCTCTCGCCGCCGCTCAGCGTGCCCGACGTTCGGTCGAGGTTGAGATAGTCGAGCCCGACATTGTTGAGGAAGCCGAGGCGCTCGACGATCTCCTTCAATATGGCCTTGGCGATCTGGCTTTGCTGCGCGGTAAGATGCTGATCGAGCGCGGAGAACCATGTCAGCGCATCGACCACGCTGCGGCGGGTGGAGATGCTGATATCCTCGCCCGCGATCTTGACCGCCAGCGGTTCGGGGCGGAGGCGCGCGCCGTGGCAGGTCTCGCACGGCTGCGCGGTCTGGAACTTGCTGAGCTCCTCGCGCATCCAGGTGCTCTCGGTCTGGAGCAGGCGGCGATTGAGGTTTCCGATCACGCCCTCGAACGGTTTTTCAACGCTGTACGCCTTGCGACCATCTTTAAAGGTGAGCTTGACCTTTTTGCCCCTGGTGCCGTGGAGGATGACCTGCTGCGCCTCGTCGGCCAGATCCTGCCACGGAGTCTCGAGATCGAAGTCGTAGGCCTTGGCCAGGCTGCCGAGCACCTGCATATAATAGGGGCTGGGCGGGTTGGACTTGGCCCACGGCACCACCGCGCCCTTTTTCAGGGTGAGCGCCTCGTTCGGCACCACCAGCCGCTCGTCAAACTCCTGCCGTTCGCCCAGGCCATCGCAGGCGGGGCAGGCACCCTGCGGCGCGTTGAAGCTGAACAGCCGCGGCTCGATCTCGGGGATGGTGAAGCCGCTGACAGGGCAGGCGAATTTTTCGGAGAAGACGATGCGGTTGTCCGGCACGCCGGTGCCTTTCATGCCGCTAGCCCTCTCCCCTTCAGGGGAGAGGGTTGGGAGAGGGGCTGGAGTCTTGCGTCTGGTGAACGGCCCCTCCCCTGAAGGGGAGGGGGACTGGAGAAAGGCATCCTCCACCGTGCCCTCGGCCAGGTCGGCATAGGCCAGCCCGTCGGCCAGCCGCAGCGCGGTCTCGAAACTGTCCGCCAGCCGGGTTTCCTGATCGCCGGTAGCGTCTTTGGGGCGGATCACCAGCCGGTCGACCACCACCTCGATGTCGTGCTTGTATTTCTTGTCGAGCGTGGGTGCGTCCTCGATCTCGTAGAATTCGCCGTCGACGCGGACGCGGGTAAAACCGGCCTTGCGCCACTCCAGCATTTCCTTGCGATATTCGCCCTTGCGGCCGCGCACCACGGGGGCGAGCAGATAGAAGCGGGTGCCTTCTTTCAGCATCATCACACGATCGACCATCTGGCTGACGGTCTGCGCGGTGATCGGCTTGCCCGTCGCCGGGCTGTACGGCACGCCGACGCGCGCCCAGAGCAAGCGCATATAATCATAGATTTCGGTGACGGTGGCGACGGTGGAGCGCGGGTTCTTGCTGGTGGTCTTCTGTTCGATCGAGATGGCGGGCGACAGGCCCTCGATATGCTCGACATCGGGCTTCTGCATCATCTCGAGGAACTGGCGCGCATAGGCGCTGAGGCTCTCGACGTAGCGGCGCTGCCCCTCGGCATAGATGGTGTCGAACGCCAGGCTGGATTTGCCCGAGCCGCTGAGGCCGGTGATGACGATCAGCTGATCGCGCGGAAGGTCCACGTCGACGCCCTTGAGGTTGTGCTCGCGCGCGCCGCGCACGGAAATATGGGTAAGGCTCATGCGGGAGGTCTGTTCCAGATTTGTTCTGCGGGGGCAAGGGCGCATGGCCCGGGCGTTGGATGCGAAGATTGGTGTTCGGCGGGCGTTACGCAACGGGCGCGGGCAGAAACGGGCGCGGCCAGGAACGAGTGCGGGCTGAAGCGGGGCCGGGTTGAAGAGGGGGCCGGATCGGTGCCAGGACCGAAAGACGGCAAGAGCAGTGCGAGCGTTGGGTGGGCCGGCAAGCTACGCCCGTCCGCTGGCATCCTGGCGGCATCGCGCTGGCATCCCGCCGTGGTGGGGCCGCCGCCGCCGGGCAATTGTCCGTTACCCATCGGCGCAACTCCTGCTAGACAGGCGTTTCGCCATGGCCGAAGCTTGCGGCCCCGGCGATGGCGGGCAAGGACGCTTTCCCTTGGGCCCTATGCGGGTTCCATCGTTCGAGCGGGCAACAGGACTGACGATGATGCGCATGACCCCCGGCCTGTTTCTCGGCGCGCTGCTCCTGGCAGGATGCGGCGACGGCGGACCGCGTGCCACGGATGAGGACGCGCAGGCCCCGATTAGTCCAGGAGCGCGCGATACCAACGGAGACGGGCTGATCGACGTGCCGGGTTCGCCGTCCCCGCTGGACCCGCCGCGGAGCGGTGCCGACGCGCCCGAACCGACGGGCGATCCGGTGATATCCGAGCCGTTTCGCGGGCGCTGGGTGGGCGCTCTGCCGCAGTGCCGCCGTGGCCCTGCCACTGGACGCATCGTGATCGGGGCGTCGGAGATCCGGTTCGCCCGGTCCGTCGGTGATCCGCTGTCGGTGTTGCAGGCAGGCGAGCGCACCATCCTGGTGACGCTGCGCATCGTCCACAACGGCGTGCGCGGCGAGCGGACCGACCGGTTGACGATCGATCCGGACGGGACGAGCCTGCGCTATACC
>JBBSUT010000220.1:0-2779 GCA_038234155.1 Sphingomonadales bacterium
CGTTGTGCATTGGATTTATGCATCGCGGAAGTGCCTGTGTTCGCGCTGTTTTTCAGGCGATGCAAAACTTATAAGTTTTGCATCGCCTGAAAAACAGCGCGAACACAGGCACTTCCGCGATGCATAAATCCAATGCACAACGGGCGCATGATTTACGGCTACGCGCGTGTCTCGACGACCGGTGTCAACGCCGGTATAAAATGGGGCCAGCCACCGGTATAAAAGTGGGCCAGTCAGTTTAAACAAAAAGCCTCTGGTTGAGGCTGGGTTTGATCGGCGTCGGGGAAGCGGCTGTAGCGTAGCGGAAGCCGATTTCCCGACGCCGATTGCCGTTTTGGATCAGGTCATCCTGCTACCCTCCTTGTCCTTTTGGCGCTTACGGCTGCTGGCAAGGCGGAAGCTGTCACCATTCATCTCGAGGATGTGGACGTGGTGGGTCAACCGGTCGAGCAGCGCGCCGGTGAGGCGTTCGGAGCCGAACACCGACGTCCATTCATCGAACGGCAGATTGCTGGTGATCAGCGTGCTGCCCCGTTCGTATCGCTGGCTGAGCACCTCGAACAACAGCTCCCCGCCGACGGCGGTGAATGGCACATAGCCCAGCTCGTCGAGGATCAGCAGCTTGACCGAGGCCAGATGCTTCTGAAGAATGCGTAATCGCCGCTCATCCCGGGCCTCCATCAGGTCATGCACCAGCGCGGCGGCCGTGGTGAACGCCACGCTTTGGCCCTTCTGACAGGCAGCAAGGCCAAGCGCGAGGGCGGCATGGGTCTTGCCCGTGCCGCTGGGCCCCAACGCGATGACATTGCGGCGCTGTTCGATCCATTCACCGCGCGTCAGTTCCAGCACCAGCGCCTTGTTCAGCGAAGGCTGGGCAGCAAAATCGAAGGTGTCGAAGCTCTTGGTGTGCGGGAACTTTGCCATGCGGATGCGGCGTTCCACCATACGGCGTTCACGGTCGATCCGCTCGAGCTCGCACAGCCGCAGCAGATAGCGCGGATAATCAGCGCGGTCCTGCGCGGCTTCAAGGGCGACCTTCTCATACTCGCGCACGAAGGTCGGCAGCTTGAGCGCCTTGAGGTGGTTGGCCAGCAGCACCGCAGGCGGCACACTGGTAGGGATCTGCGCCATGGCAGGCAGCGGCATCAGGGGTTCGCTCATGCCAGTACTCCCGCCGGTGAAGAACACGTCTGGGCCAGCAAGCCCATATAAGCACTTGGGTCGGTGCGTCCGACATCGGCGCGCGGCAGATGCGGATAAAACTGCAGGTCAAGGCGCGGTGGCCGCCGTTCAAGTCGGGCCAGCGCAATCATCTTTACCGCATCAAAGCTGATCGCCCCCAGTTCCAATGCCCGCGCCACCGCCCATTCAACCTGGGACTGCTCGAAGCGCTCGCATAGCCGCAACACCTGGATAAACTCGCGGCGCCCTTCCTTGCCGCTGCGCGCCTCCATCAACCGGCGAATACGGTGCATCGGCTCGGCCAGCACCCAGCCATCGAGCGGCGCGGCCTGATCAAGCGCGCGCGGCTTTTGCTCCAGCAGCGCCAGATAGTGCAGCGGGTTGGCGATGAAGTCTTCGCGTTCATAGCTGCGCGGATGCACCGCGATCTGTTCCCCCCGGCAGATTACCGCGACCCGATCGACATAGCCTTTGATCACCACCTCCTGGTGGGCATAGGCCGTTGGCACCGAGTAATCATTGGTGCGATAACGGACCAGCGACATCGACGAGGCGCGCCCTGTCACGATATGGCAAGGGTCGAACGGCACCGCTGGCAGCGGCATAAACGCCGCCAGGTCGGTGGTCAGCCTGTTACCGATGCTCTGACTGTGCCCGCGCAGCACTGCCTGCCTGCGCTCCACGCATTGTTCGAGAAAGCGGGCATTCATGGCATCAAAGCTGTCCGCCACCGGCATCGGCACCATGAAGTGCCGCCGTACATAGCCGACCAACCCCTCGACCTTGCCTTTATCGTTGCCCTTTCCGGGGCGACCGAACTTATCTTCGAACAGGTAATGGCTCTGCAGGGTTGAGAACATCCGGCTGCGCTCACGCTTTCCGTCGCCCAGTATCTGCGCCACCGCCAGCCTGGTGTTGTCGTACAGGATCGAGCGTGGGATGCCGCCGAAGAAAGCAAAGGCCGCGACATGGCCCTCACAAAACGCCTCGGCCACCTCGGCCGGATAGGCCTTGAAGAACGGGGCATCGCTGTGCGGCAGATCCATGCAGAAATAATGGAACCGTATCAGCTTGCCGCCGACGATCCCGTCCGCCTCACCAAAGTCCACCTGTGCATGGCCCGGTCTGTGGCTCAGCGGAATGAATACCTCGCGGCTGCGTAACTTCGCGCCCGCGACATACTCGCGCACAATCGTGATGCCGCCGGTGAAACCATGCTCATCGCGCAACCGCTCGAATATCCGTCCTCCCGTATGCCGCTGCTTGGCATGCACCGTGCGGTCGTCGGTCAATATCTGATCGATGATCTCGGTGAACCCTGCCAGCTTCCGGCTGTACGTAACCCCGCATCGCCCGTGCTGCGGCGGCTCCGGAAAAACCAGCATCTTGTCGACCGTCTTGCGATTAATCCCATAATACGCAGCTGCGGCACGACGGCTCATGCCGTCAATAATCACGGCATGGCGAACCTTTTGATAAAGCTCCACTCTCTTCACCCTCCGCCTCCGCACAAAAGCGAAGGTCTAGCAGGAGTGGCCCCTTTTTAATCCGGTGCTACCGCCCGATGAATGGCCCCTTTTATTACCGGTGTTCTCAG
>JBBSUT010000221.1:0-2771 GCA_038234155.1 Sphingomonadales bacterium
AAGGTCGAGAACATGTTCGGCAAACTCAAGGACTGGCGCCGCATACACACTCGCTACGACCGCTGCGCCCACACCTTCATGTCAGCCATCTGTATCGCCGCAACCGTCATCTTCTGGCTCGATCAATGAGTCCTGAGCCTAAACCGCTGCCGCCACGCCCATCGCCACCGCCGCGTCAGCCATGCGCGTGTCCAGCGTCAGCAGGCGCAGTTTGTGGTCGGCGGCGATGGCGAGGTGGAGGGCGTCGCCCGCGCGCAGATTCAGGTCGGTGCGATCAAGAAGAGATGACGCGCTGTCGAAATGCGCGGTGGTCACGGGCAGGCGCGTGAAGCTTTCTTCCCGGGACTTCCTCCATTGCGCAGCTGCGGCCGTGTGCTGATCGGCGGTTAGCAATCCCATTCGGACTTTCATCGCCAAGGCGCTGGCGACTTCGGTGATGGTCCAGTCACTGATGTGCGGTACGGCGTCCGGATCGGACAGCAAGCGGTCGGCGCGCTCGCTGTGCGCTTCCGGCACAAGCGTGGCGACAATGACCGACGCGTCCACATACTCCATCAATAGCGTTCTTCGTCCCGCAGTTCCCGGATGAATTCACCGGCGGACACTGTCTGATAGGGCAATGTTTCGCGAAGCTTTTTCAGCGCGGCGATATCGACCGGCTTCTTTGCCGTCTCGATCGGTACGAGCCGGGCGGCGGGTTTGCCGTGGCGGGTGATCTCGATGGATTCGCCCGCTTCGGCGCGGTCGATTAACGCACTCAGATGCGCCTTGGCATCGGCAAGTTTGATCCGTTCCAATTTGCTCATCACGATCTCCTGACCAGATTGGTGACTATATTCTTGGGAGGGGCCGTTTGCAAGATTTCACCCCACCTCCACAAAACTATCCATCACGCGCTTCTTGCCCGCCTGCTCAAACGCGATTTCCAGCTTGTTGCCTTCGATGGCCTCCACGGTGCCGTAGCCGAATTTCTGGTGGAACACGCGCATGCCCAGCGCCACGTCGCTGCGGCCATTATTGCCGAGGCTGACGGCGCTTTTGTGGTTTTCGGGCAGCTTGCTGTCGGCGCCGCCGCTGCCGCCTGCGGTTACCGCGCGTTGCCAGCCGGGGCCTCGGCCTGCGCCTCTCGCCACATTGGCGAAGGGGTCGGCTTCGGCGGTCCAGTTGGCGCGCCAGAGGCTTTCGCCCCCGGCCATTGTGCGCTCTTCTTCGATGTGGTCGCTGGGCAGATCGGCGATGAAGCGCGAGGGGATGGAGCTGGTCCACTGGCCATAGATGCGGCGGTTGGCAGCGTGGGTGATGGTGCAGGTCAGCCTCGCCCGCGTGATCGCGACATAGGCGAGGCGGCGTTCCTCCTCCAGGCTGGCGAGCCCGCCTTCGTCCAGCGCGCGCTGCGAGGGGAACACGCCGTCCTCCCACCCGGCCAGGAACAAATGCTGGAACTCCAGCCCCTTGGCGGCGTGGATGGTCATGATGGTGACCTTGGGCGTGTTGGCGCCGGCGTCATTGTCCATCACCAGGCTGACATGCTCGAGGAAATCGCCGAGCGTTTCATATTCCTCCATGGCGCGGGCGAGCTCGGTGAGGTTCTCCTTGCGACCGGCGGCCTCGGGCGTGCGATCGGCGTCGAGCATGGCATTGTAGCCGCTCTCGTCGATGATCTGGCGGACCAGCTCGGCGGGCGAGAGTTCACCCGATGCCTTGCGCCAGCGCGCCATGTCGCCGACCAGCGAGGCGAGGCTGTTGCGGGCGCGGCCGGTCAGCTCGTCGGTATCGACCAGCCGCGCGGCACCGATCGAGAGCGGCGCGCCCTCGGCCCGGGCGGCGCGGTGGATGGTTTCGAGCGCCTTTTGCCCGATACCGCGTTTCGGCTGATTGACGATGCGTTCGAACGCCAGATCGTCGGCCTGCTGGTTGACGATGCGCAGGTACGCGATGGCATCGCGAATTTCGGCGCGTTCGTAGAAGCGGAAGCCGCCGACGATGCGGTAATCGAGGCCGATCTGGATGAAGCGGTCCTCGAACTCGCGGGTCTGGAAACCGGCGCGGACCAGTATGGCGACCCGGTCGAGGCTGACGCCGTCCTTCATCAGCGTTTCGATCGCCGAGCCGACATGGCGGGCCTCTTCGGGGCCGTCCCACACGCCGACGACCTTGACCTTGGGGCCGTCCGCGCCATCCGTCCACAGCGTCTTGCCGAGGCGGCCCGAATTGGCGTCGATCAGCCCGGACGCGGCGGCTAGGATTTGCGGGGTGGAGCGGTAATTCTGTTCGAGCTTGACCACCTTGGCGCCGGGAAAATCCTTCTCGAAGCGCAGGATATTGGCAACCTCCGCGCCGCGCCAGCTGTAGATCGACTGGTCGTCATCGCCGACCACGCAGATATTCTTGCGCGCCTGGGCGATCAGCCGCAGCCAGAGATATTGCACCGCATTGGTGTCCTGATATTCGTCGACGAGCACATATTTGAAGCGCCGCTGATAGGCCTCCAGCACGTCATTGTGCGTCTTCAGGATGACGAGATTGTGCAGCAGCAGATCGCCGAAATCGCAGGCATTGAGCGCTTTGAGCCGGTCCTGATAGGTCCGGTACATCATCTGGCCCTTACCGTTTGCAAAGGCTTCATTCTCGCCCGCGTCGAGATCGGCCGGGGACAGGCCCTTGTTCTTCCAGCGATCGAGCAGCGAGGCCAGGCTGCGCGCCGGCCAGCGTTTCTCGTCCAGATTGGCGTCGCGGATCAGCTGTTTCAGCAGGCGCAGCTGATCGTCGGT
>JBBSUT010000222.1:0-2762 GCA_038234155.1 Sphingomonadales bacterium
AAGCAGGCGCAGCTGCTCTCGTCGATGACGAAAACGCAGTTCGACACCTACGCCGACGGCCTGATCGCCAATGGTGGCACCTATCATGATATCGGGGCCATCTGGGGCGGACGGCTGAGCTCGCCCGACGGCATCTTCGCCGCCAATGTGAACGAGGTGCCGGTCAACAATGGCTTCGTTTCGCGCAACATGATCTTCATGACCGATGGCGAAATGGCGCCCGGCATAACCTATCACAGCGCCTACGGCCTGGAATATTGGGACCGGCGGGTGACGGCGGACGGCTCCAGCGATCAGCTGGCGCGGCACAACCAGCGGTTCCGCGCGGTCTGCGAATCGATCAAGGCCAAAGGCATCCGCGTCTGGGTGATCGCGTTCGCCACCGATCTCAGCCCCGATCTGACGGGATGTGCCAGCGCCAACAGCGCTTACGTCTCCGCCAATGCCAGCCAGCTGGACACCGCCTTTGCGAACATCGCGAACACCATCGCTGACCTCCGGCTGACGCAATGATCGGCTGGCTGGCCCCTTATCTGCGGCGTTGCGCGCTGCAGCGCGACGAGCGCGGCACGACGATGATCGAGTTCGCCATTATCGCGCCGACATTCATGCTAATGCTGATCGGGACGTTCGATCTGGCGCACCAGGTTTACGTGCGCGCCATATTGGACGGAGCGATGCAGGCGGCGGCGCGCGCCAGCGCGCTGGAAACCGGGCCGTCCAGCGTCGCCGCGATCGACGCCGCGGTGCGCAGCCAGGTGAAAAACATTGCCCCGGCCGCCACGGTCAACTTCTCGCGCAAGAGCTATTTTGGCTATAACGACGTCAAGCGGGCCGAGGCGCTGGCCGATCAGAACGGCAACGGCATCTGCGACAACAACGAAGCTTATGAAGACGAAAATAACAACAACCGCTGGGATCTGGACATCGGCACGGCGGGCGCCGGCAACGCCCGCGATGTGGTCGTGTACCGTGTCGATGTCGCCTATGATCACCTGTTCCCGCTATACAAATTTGTAGGCGCCAGCAAAAACATCCAGATCAATAACGAGACCCTTCTGAAGAACCAGCCCTTCGGCCGGCAGGGCAACAAGTCCATCGTATCGAGGACCTGCCCATGAGCAGCCGGATCGTCTGGCCGCGCCGGTCATGGCTGCGCCAGGTCGCGCAATTTGTGCGCCGTCTGCGCCGGGACGACAGCGGGCTGGCGCTCATCGAATTCGCGTTCAGCCTGCCGATCTTCACCGGCCTCGGCATGTACGGCATCGAGATGTCCAATCTGGCCATGATCAACATGGAAATGAGCCAGGCCGCGCTGAACCTGGCCGATAACGCATCGCGGCTGGGCCAGACGGGCAGCAGCGCGACATCCGTCTCGATCCAGGAAAGCGACGTCAATACGACCTTTGCCGGACTGGCGCTGCAGACCAACCGGGCCGCGCTCCTTACCAAGGGCCGCGTGATCCTCAGCAGCCTGGAGCGCAACAGCAGCGGCGGACAATGGATCCATTGGCAGCGGTGCATCGGCACCTACAACGCCAGTTCGCGCTACGGGACCGAGGATACCGGCAAGACGGGAACCACCTTTCCGGGCATGGGCCCGGCGGGCAAGGAATTGCAGGCGCCGGCCAATGCCGCCGTCATGTTTGTCGAGCTGACCTATAATTACAAAGGCTTGTTCGGTAACATGTTCACCGAGAACAAGCAGTTATATCACCGGGCCGCGCATCTTATCCGGGACGACCGCGTGCTGAACGGCGGCCTGGTCAACGATGTCAGCAGCACCAACCAGAAACTGTGCAGCAAGTTCACGTCGAGCTGACGGCGGGAACAGGCCGCCAGATTGGCCAATCTCGGCAGATTCGCCAGTCTGGGCAGGCCGGTTAGTCTAGGCAGGCCGGCCAGACCCGTCAGTCCCGGTAGCAGACCTTTTTCACGGCCGCCACGATCCGCTCGGCATCGATCAGCATGACCTCCTCCAGATTGGCGGCATAGGGCATCGGCACGTCGATATTGGTGACGCGGGTGACCGGCGCGTCGAGATCATCGAAGCCCTCCTCCATGCAAATCGCCACGATTTCGCTGCTGATCGAGCACGTCGGCCAGCCCTCTTCGGCCACGACCAAGCGGTTGGTCTTCTTGAGGCTTTTCAGCACCATCGCCTTGTCGAGCGGACGCAGCGTGCGCAGATCGATGATCTCCGCCTCGATCCCCTCGTCCGCCAGCATGTCTGCCGCTTCGAGCGACAGCCCAACCCCGATCGAATAGCTGACGATGGTCACGTCCGCGCCTTCGCGCACGATGCGCGCCTTGCCGATCGGCAGGACGTGATCGTCCAGCTTGGGCACGGGGAAACTGCGGCCATACAGCAACTCATTCTCCAGAAACACCACCGGATCGGTGGTCCGGATCGCCGCTTTGAGCAGGCCCTTGGCATCGGCCGCATCATAAGGCGCGATCACGATCAGGCCGGGCACGCTGGCATACCACGGGCCGTAATTCTGGCTGTGCTGCGCGCCGACGCGGCTGGCCGCGCCATTGGGCCCGCGGAACACCACCGGACAGCGCATCTGGCCGCCGGACATATAGTTCGTCTTGGCCGCCGAATTGACGATATGGTCGATCGCCTGCATCGCGAAGTTGAACGTCATGAACTCCACGATCGGCCTGAGACCGCCCATGGCCGCGCCCGTGCCGATGCCGGCAAAGCCATATTCGGTTATTGGCGTATCGATCACGCGCTTGTCGCCGAACTCGTCGAG
>JBBSUT010000223.1:0-2728 GCA_038234155.1 Sphingomonadales bacterium
ACACTTCGCCCAGCGTCGGCGCTGCCACGCGCACGCCCTGCAGCGCGATGGCGCCGATGGTGACAAAGCTGGCATCCTCGTCGCTCACACCGTCCGGAATGCGCACCGTCAGATTCTTGGGTACGCTGTTGTAATCGGCGTGGTTCGCCAGCGCGGCGCCGGCGCAGGCCACCCTGTCACCCAGTGCAAAGCCGCCTGCCTGCGCGCCGGGCTCGATCACCGTTCCGGCCAGCGAATATCCCAGCGGGATCGGCGTATCGAGCTTGGCGAACACCTTGCGCACGGTGGGCATGATGCCCTCCTGCTTCATCTTGCCCAGCGTCTTGCGCACCAGATCGGGCCGCGCCTTGGCCTTGCCTGCCAGCGAACTCTTGGCCAGATCGATAATCTGCTTCTCGGTTCCGGCGGAAATCAGCGACACCCTTGTCTGGATGAGGTTACGCTGCGCGGTGCCCTGCGGCGCGGGCACTTCGGCCAGACGCATCTTGCCGGTACGATAGCTTTGTTCGACTTGCCTCACGGATGGACGTCCCAGATCAATTGAAAAGAATATGTTGCCGCTGCCCATGGCAGCACCAGACGGGTGGTTTCAAGCGCCACGCCCATGTCCGGCCAATAAACAGCGCTGGCAATGTCCACCGCGCCGTCGCAGCTCAGCGCGATTTCGATGGGCCCGCATCGGATAATCGCGCCGCCTGCGGTCTGTTCCGCGGTGCAATCGGGATGCAGCAGCAAGCGGCTGACGATCCCGGTTCCGGATGGAGCCGAAGCGGTGTCGGTTATTTCGACACGGCCCGGTCCGACGCGCAGATCGCGCCGCATCTCGGCGCAGCCTGCGTCACGGGCGAACCCGTCATGGCCAACATCGACATGAGCTGCGCCGTCGCCCTTGTTTTCAAGAGCATGTTGGCTTTCCAGCGCATATAGGGTGACAGCAGGGCGGCGGCCGATACGGAACGCACCGAAGAAATCAGCCATGTCGGCGCCCAAAGGAGCGGCAACATTGTGATGATCGGCCGCGCGCGATGCGGCGCGGCTGGGTCCTTCGATATATTCGAAAACTCCTTGATCAACCACGATACGCCGCCCGCCGACCGACAGTTCGAACGATCCCACGTCGCCATGGCCATGCGCTGGCAGCGTATCGGGCGCGATGTTGCCGCATTTCACGATGAGCGCATCGCCGCCGTGATGCCATGCGAGGAAACCGGCATCGCGCAAGGTCGCGGTGGTGCGCGCCGCGTCCGCGGTTTCGCCCAGCATTGTGCGCGCAGCCGCGATCGCATCCGGGCGATAGGCCATGTGCAGCCCGGCATCGTTGAACTGCGCGGACAAACCGTCCGGGTGCGACAGCGCGGCGGCGGCGGCCATCATCGGCCGCGTGCGCTGCAGCAACGCGGCGCGGCGCGGCGCATCCAGCGCAGCCGCGCATTCGGTAAGATCGGCCAGCACCTGGCAATGATAGCTCGGCGATCGTTCGAAATGCACACCGTCGGGCAGTATCTGCCGGGCGCACTCCGCTTCCAGTAGCGCCCGTCCGGTCCTGCGCCAGTCCGCGGCGTCCGGCCCATCGAAACAGGCCGCCGCCCACAGCAGCGCCTTGATGTTCTTGATCAGGTGATTGCCGCCAATATCGCGCTCCAGATGGCGCGTGAGAAACGCCATCTGCCGCAACAGCGCGCTGTCGATCGCCGCAGAGTCGTTTTGGCTCAGCGCCGCGCCATGTTCGGCCAGCCATTGCAGCCAGCAGACGATGCGGATCGACAGCGCATAGGGGTTCCACGCATCGGACAGCGCGCCGGGCCGTTCTGGCGGATTGCCGCTGATCCACTGCATTATGGCGCCGCGCCCGTCATCGCGCGGCAACACCTCCAGATATTCCATATAATGCAGGTTCATCCGCCACAGCTGATCGGCGGGGCCGCCGCCGGGCGCCGTCCAGTCGATCGCGCCGCCCATCGTGACTGCACGGCCCAGGAATACGAAGTGCCAGGCATCGCTTTCGCGCCGCACGTCGATCGCGCGCGGGAGAAAGGGGCGGCGGGGCAGGGTGTCGGCCGGGCGTCGGTGCGTGGCTGGATCGATCGCGGCGAATTGCGGGCCCAGCAGCCGGTCGCGCATGCGCTGGCCGATCCGGTACGCGATCTGGCGCGGCGGAATGTGGCGGGCAAAGGCGATGCGGCGGCCGATCGCGTCCAATTGGCTCATGGACGTCTATCGCTCATCGTTTGAGCGCCATCATCTCGTCGAGCAACAGATCGGCCAGAACCTCGCGGTCGAGATGCTGCTGGAAATAGGCGTAGCCGGCCGCCCCCATGCGCGCTGCGGCGGCGGGATTGTCGGCGATGGAGATAATGGCGTCGGCAATGGCGCCGCCGTCTTCCGGCGGCACGGCAATGCCGCCGCCCGATGCATCCAGCATCCGCTGCGATTCGCCGACGACGCCCAGGATCACCGGCGTGCGCGTGGCCAGCGCCTCGAACATTTTGGAAGGGAGGACCGACAGGAACGTGTCGGACCGCTTCAGCAGCACCAGCGCCGCATCGGTCGCGGCCCAGATGGCGGGGATCGCCGCGCGCGGCTGCTGATCGATCATGACCAGATTGGTGAGCCCGCGCGCCGCCGCAGCCGCGCGCAGCCGCGCCTTTTGCGCGCCCTCGCCGATCAGCACGATGGCGATATCTGGCCGGGTCCGCAGCCGCTCGGCCGCATCCAGCGCGCTGTCCAA
>JBBSUT010000224.1:0-2656 GCA_038234155.1 Sphingomonadales bacterium
CGGGAGGATACGATCGAATTTCGCCACTACTTGGGTGCTGACCAGACGCTGGAGAGTGCTGCATACGAGATCAAAGGCAATCTGGTCATCTCGAACGGCGAAGACAGGATCACCTTCGAGGGCCTGCACCTGAGTGATCTGTCCTGGATGGCGATCGAGATGTAAGGGGGCATATTGTTCAGAACACAGAAAGCCGCCGCAGCGGCCTTTTATATCGCTTCGGCCTGTCTGATCTCATGCGAACCAATTGAAAACCTGGAACGCGGTCAACGAGACGTTGCACTCGTCCATACCGAAAATGCGTCCAACTTGCGCGCCCCGATGCTGGAGATGGCGATGGGCGTGAGTTGACCTTGGGCGGCCTGGATCCCGGGGGTATCTACTATAAATGACGGACCATTCGTTGCGCCAGCGCGCCCCTGCCACCTGCGGTCATGAGCGCCGCACCCCGCGCAAAAGACGCACGGACAGGGTTTCAGACCTTGGCGGTCCGCAGCGCAGACCGCCGCCGGCCGCCCTCACTCCCGTGCGTAGACATCCTCATAGCGGATGATGTCATCCTCGCCGAGGTAGCTGCCGGTCTGCACCTCGATCAGCACCATCGGCACCTTGCCGGGGTTCTCCATCCGGTGCACGGCGCCCAGCGGAATATAGACGGACTGGTTCTCGGAAATCAGCTTCACGCTGTCGTCGACCGTCACCTTGGCCGTGCCCTGTACAACGATCCAGTGCTCCGACCGGTGGTGGTGGCTTTGCAGGCTCAGCGCCGCGCCCGGGTGCACGACGATGCGCTTCACCTGGAACCGCTCGCCCACGACGAGGCTCTCGAACCACCCCCAGGGGCGGTGGTCCTTGGGAAAGCTTTCGGCCTGCGGGGCCTTCTGGGATTTCAGCGCGGCCACGGCCTGCTTGACCTCCTGGGTGCGGCCCTTGTGGGACACCAGCACCGCATCGGGCATGGCGATGGCCACGATGTCATCGAGCCCGATGCCCACGATCGCCTGACCGGGGACTTCGGACCGCAGCAGCGTGTTGGTGCAGTCAATCGCCGTGGCGGGGCCGGACAGGGACACACCGTTTTCTTCCGTCTCACGCCAGACCGCGGCCCAGTCGCCCAGATCCGACCAGCGCCCGGTAAAGGGCACGACCGACAGGTTATCGGCCTTTTCCATCACGGCATAATCAATCGAGATCGCTTGCGCCTGTTCCCACTGGGTCGCGGCCAGCCGGGTAAAGCCCAAGTCGGATTTTGCGTGATCGAGCGCACCCTGCACCGCCGCCACCATGTCAGGTGCGAAGGCATCGTATGCTGCCTTGATCGTGGCCACCGAGAATAGAAAAATCCCTGCGTTCCACAAATACCGCCCCTCGGCCAGCATGGCCGCTGCGGTCGCCGCATCGGGCTTTTCGACGAAGGCCGCCAGCGCTTGCGGGGCCACGTCGCCGGTGGGAGCCGCGGCCATCTCGAGGTAGCCATAGCCGGTCTCGGGCCGGTCGGGGCTGATGCCGAAGGTGACAAGCTGCCCGGCCTGCGCCGCAGGCACGGCGGCGGCGACGGTGGCGTTGAACTGCTCCGCATCGGGGATCACGTGATCCGAGGGGGCAACCAGCATCAGCGCGTCCGGGTCCTGTGCGTGTATATACAGCGCCGCCGCCAGCACGGCGGGGGCCGTATCGCGCCCCGCGGGTTCGATCAGCACGGCACCGGGTGTGATCCCCGCCTGGTCCAGCTGCTCGGTCACGATAAAGCGGAAGGCATCCGCCGTGACGACGATGGGGGCGGCATAATCTGCCCCCGCCAGACGCGCCGCACTGGCCTGAAACAGGCTCTGCGCGCCCATCAGGGCAGAAAATTGCTTGGGATAGCTTTTGCGCGACAGCGGCCAAAGCCGCGTGCCAGACCCACCGCACAGAAGAACCGGAGTAATCATGTCAAATCTGCCTTTATGCCTCTGGGCGTGATCTCTGAGGACCATGGCGCCATCATGCCGAAATTATGGCCCCTGATACGGGTTTCATCGGACCAGATAAACGCCCCGTGGCGTGTCCCGTATCCAATTCACGCCGTGCCGCCTATTTGGCACGCACTGCCGCACCGCTCTCAAGCTGCGCCAGATACCACGCATAGGTCTGGGCCACACCGTCCGCCAGCGCGGTGTCTGCCGTTCAGACCATCCGGGCGATGCGGCCCACGTCCATCAGCTTGCGCAGCGCACCGTCAGGCTTGGTGGAATCGGTCGTGATCTATCCCGCGAACCCCGTGACCTCTGCCACCAATTGTGCCAGCTCCAGAATGGCCACGTCTTGCCCGGTGCCACTGCCCCCCTGTGATGGCAAACTGTTGTCGACTGGGACGCCCGCGCCGCGCAAGGTCATCGCGGCGAAAGATCCGCTTTGAATTTTCGTCAGGCTGCGATCTGTGCTTTGGCAATGAGGGATTTGAGCACGGATGTCGGTACGGTACCCATGAACACTGTGTGCCCGACTGCAAAGGCAGGTGTGCCGACAAAGCCGAAGACATCAGCCACGGCTCGGCTGTGCTCCAGTCTTGCCGTGACCGGATCGGACTGCATGTCGCGCACCAGTCTTTCAGGATCGATGCCGATCTCTTGCGCCAGGTGCCGGACATAGGTCTGGTCGGTCACGGCAGGTGTAC
>JBBSUT010000225.1:0-2614 GCA_038234155.1 Sphingomonadales bacterium
ACGCCGCCGACCGACCATTCCGCGCAGCACCCCGAGGCGCCGAACAGGCTCCGGATCGGCTCCAGTGCGAGTGTCCAGACCACTCCCATGCGCGATCTCTTCGATCCGAGCCATTATCGGCCATGATCTCCTGCCTCCGCAGGGTGCAGCCGAAACAGCGCTTACTTTCTATCGCGGATCGCACTGCCCGGTCTGCAAGAGCCAGCTGGAAGAACTGGGCGGCCGCCTGTCCGATTTCACCGATCGCGGCCGAACCCCTTTTGCCCTGTCGATGGACGGGGAACAGCGCGCGATGAAGGTGCAGGAAGAATGGGCTACCGGCAATCTGCCTCTGGTCTTTGACTTGAGCGAGGCCAAGGCGCGTGAGTGGGGCTTATATATCAGCTCCAAGCGGGAGGGATCGGATGAGCCGGAGGTATTTTTCCGAACCGGGTATGGCGCTGGTCCGTCCGGATGGCACGCTGTATATGATCCGAAGCCAGAACGTGCCCTTTGCCCGGCCTAGCTTCGACGCGCTGCTGAAAGGCCTCGATTTCGTGCTGGACAAGAATTATCCGGTGCGCGGCGACCTGACCTAACTCAGCCGATCGATATCCGCATGGCTGAGCGATCCGGGAATCACCATTACCGGGCACGGCAAGGTGCCCATATTGGCGCCGGTGAAATGGCTGACCAGTGGCCCTGGCCCGCCATTGGCCGATGCACCGAGTACGAGCGCGTTGATGTCGGCGCGCTCGCCCAACATATCGCGGACCACGTCCGGCCCGCGTCCCTGCTTTACCGTGATTGCGGGCCGTAGACCCGATTCCTCTACAATCGTGCCGGCCGCGCTAACGACCAGCGCTTCCGCGCGCGCGCGGCTTTCTTCCTCGATCGTTTGCTGCACCCCCGCCCATGCGACGAAATCCTGCGGCTCGACCAATGCAAGGATGTGCACCGCCCCGCCGGTTTTGGCGGCACGGCGCGTGGCAAAGCGCAGCGCGAGCAGCGCTTCTTCGGTCTCATCGATCACCACCAGATAGGTGCGCATGCCGTCCGTCCCCTCCGTCCAACGTGCGAATGCTGCGCCAATTTGGCGCGCCGTGCAAGCGGCCAGAGGCAAAGCCTATTGGCCGTAGCGTCAGGCTTTGGCATATACGGATGAGTTTATCAGTCAGAGGACCCGCCTTTCCCATGCCCATCGAACTGAAGATGCCCGCGCTTTCCCCTACGATGGAGGAGGGCACGCTGGCCAAATGGCTGGTGAAGGAGGGCGATACGGTCAGCAGCGGCGACATTATGGCCGAGATCGAAACCGACAAGGCGACGATGGAGTTCGAAGCGGTGGACGAGGGTATTATCGCCAAGATTTTGATCGAGGAAGGCAGCGATGGAGTGAAGGTCGGCGCGGTCATCGCGATCCTGGCGCAAGAGGGCGAGGATGTTGAGGACGCTGCGGCATCGGCGGGAAAATCCAGCGGCTCCGCTAAGTCAGTGGATGCCAAGCTGAAGCAGGAACCGTCCAAAGACCCGTCCGATCCGAACAAAACCGATGCCGCGGACGAGCCGGCCAAGCGCGACAAGGAAACAGCCGAAGATCACGGAAAGCCCGTTCAGGACCGCCGGGAAGACGATCGGCGACGCGAGGATCAGGGTGCGCCCGATGATAAGGAACGGCGGCGGGAAGACAGGCGGACCGAGGGCAGCATCGCGCCCGCCGCACCGGTCGATGACAGCGGCGAGCGCGTGAAAGCGAGCCCGCTCGCCCGCCGTATCGCCGCGCAAAACGGCATCGACCTGACCGCGATGCAAGGCTCCGGTCCAAAGGGCCGCATCGTCAAGGCGGACGTCGAAGGCGCCGAAGTCTCGCAATCCAAGCCTGTGACTGCCGACGCCAAATCGGAAGCCGCGCCCGCTGCTGCTGCACCGGCCGCCGAATTCCAGACCGATATCCCGCATGCGGCGGAAAAGCTCTCCAATATGCGCAAAACCATCGCGCGCCGCCTGACCGAGGCCAAGCAGACGATCCCGCATATTTATCTCACGGTGGACATCCAGCTCGACAAGTTGCTCAAGCTGCGTAGCGAACTCAACGCAGCGCTGGAGCCGCAGGGCATGAAGCTCTCGGTCAACGATCTGTTGATCAAGGCACTGGCCAAGGCGCTTATGCAGGTGCCCAAATGCAATGTCAGCTTCGCGGGCAACCAGCTGATCAGCTACAGCCGCGCGGATATTTCGGTTGCCGTCAGCACGCCCGCCGGGCTGATCACGCCGATCGTCGTCGGCGCAGATACGAAGTCGCTCGGCGCCATCTCCGCCGAGGTGAAAGAGCTTGCCGGCCGCGCCAAGGAAGGCAAGCTGAAGCCGGAAGAATATCAGGGCGGCACCGCGTCGATCTCGAACATGGGCATGTTCGGGATCAAGCAGTTCGATGCGGTGATCAATCCGCCGCAGGGCATGATCCTGGCGATCGGCGCGGGCGAGAAGCGCCCCTATATCGTGAACGACGCACTCGGCGTCGCCACCGTGATGAGCGCCACCGGCAGCTTCGATCACCGCGCCATCGACGGCGCGGACGGCGCCGCGCTGATGCAGGCGCTCAAGCAGCTGGTGGAGAACCCGCTGGCGATGGTGG
>JBBSUT010000226.1:0-2612 GCA_038234155.1 Sphingomonadales bacterium
ACCATCATCGAGACCGGCGCGCACCGCTTCACCCGCAACTGGCGGCGGCTGATCCTGCAGATGCCGGAGGATCGCACAGCGGTTGGCGGCGCGGGTGATTTCTACGCACACCTCGGCAATGTGCACCCTGAACGCGCGGCGCGCCGCGCCTTCTTCTACGTCTCGTCGAGCCCATGGAATCTCTACGGCTTCCTGGTGCGCTTCATGCGGCTGCAGAGCCTGCCCGAGGGCCCGATGCTGCTGCGCGACTGGAGCCTAAGCCTGCGCACGCTCGGCAAGTCCAGCCATGGCGCGCACAAGCGCGCCTCGATCGCGCGTATCCTGGGCTTCTACCCCAAACTTTGCTTCGTCCTGATCGGAGACGATGCGCAAGGCGACGCGGAGGCCTATGCCGATGCCGTGGCGCGCTATCCCGGCCGGGTAGAGGCGGTGTTCATCCGCACCACGGGCAAGGCGCTGCCAACGGGCCGCAAGAAGGAAGCGCTGGACCAGATCCGTGAGAGCGGCGTGAAGCTGTGGCTCGGCTCGGCCTTCGATGCCGGCCGGCCCATGCTGGCGCAACTCGGCATCGATACGGACGGCGACATCGCCGAACTGATCGATGCCGGCGATCGCGCCGCGCAGGAGAAAGCAGGCTAGCCTTTCTTCTCCGGCAACACCTCGAATATGAAGGCGCCGTCGGCGGTCAAATAGCGCGCGGCCAGCGCCTGGATGTCGGCGGGCGTGGCGCTGGTGTAGTCGCTCAGAAGCGTGCGCAAGACGGCCACACGTTGCGGCTGGCGCGTAGCGCCTTCCAGCTGGTTCATCCAGAAGGTGTTGCCGGAACTGGCACGGATGATGATCTGCCGGATGGGCTCCACGGCGCGCTGCAGCTCATCCGCTGCCACCGGGTTGGTCGCCATGTCGACGGCGATCTCGCGCGCCAGCTTCAGGAACAGCGGCACGTTCTCCGGCTCCACCTGGCTCGCCGCAACGATGGTACCGCCGCTGTCGAACCCGGTCGGCCAACTGCTTGATACGAACGGGCTGTAGGTCTTGGCCTGTTCTGAGCGGAAGCGCTCGAACAAGCGGTCCTGGAAGATCTGGGCCAGCACATCGAGCCGCCGCCCCTCGGTCGCGCGGGCGATCCCGCCGCCCGTCTTCCAGGCGATGGCGACGGCGGCCTGATTGACGGGGCCCTTGTGCGTTTCGATCACCGTATCGCCCGGCGTGGCGAAACCGCGCGTGGCGCCGCCGGGTGCGGGCGTTTCGGCCGTGCGCGGTGCGAGCGCGCCGAAGCTCGCTTCCAGAGCGGCGATCGCGTCGGCCCGTTGGAAATCGCCGAACAGCAGCACCTCGATCGGGCCGGCTGCCAGCTGCTTCTCCCAGACTGACTTGAACACCTCGGGCGTCAGCGCCGCCGCCATCTTGGGATCGGGCGATCTGTAACGCGCATCCTTGCCGCTCAGCAGGTAGGCCAGATCACGCTGCAGCACGGCCGAGGCCGATGTCTCGTAGCTGGAATAGCCCACCGCGATCGCAGCCTTGGCCCGTTCTAACGGCGCGGTGTCCCAGCGCGGGGCGGCCAGTTTGGCGGCGAGCAGTTGCAGCTGCCCAACCATATCCTGCGGCCGGGTCTCGGCCGACATCTCGAATGCGTCATCGTCGATGTTGAAGCTGAGACCGATGCGGCGGCCATTGGCCAGCTTGTCCAGCGCCTCGCGGTCCAGATCCCCCACCCCTGCATCCATCAGCGCCGATTCTCCCGACCATAATGGGGCTGCACCATCCGGCGAAAACGCCTGATAGCCAGTGCCAAAACGCACCAGCACGCGCACCGTATCGCTCTCCACCGCGGTCGGTCGCAACAGCACCGTCACACCGTTGGACAGCGTCAGCTGATCGACTTCGAGCTGCGGGATGGGTCTGCTGGAAACCACTGAGCCCGGCGCGCCTAGCGCGGGCAGCGCATCGAATCCGAGCGTCCCCTGCGTGATCCGCGCACCGGTGGCCGCAATCACCGGCTTGGCGAGCGCGGCGGCGAGGGCGGTCTCGCCCCCCTCGATCGGGACAGGCGTGGAAATAAGGATGCGGCTGGCCACGCCCTCGAACTGCTTTTGCGTGGATGCCAGAATACTGGCCGGTGTCACATCCGCCTTCATACTCTGGAATATGTCGAGCGCGGTCTGCGGATCGGCGATCGTCTCGCGGATATCCACGGCGCTCACGATATTGTCGGCCTGATCGGCCGCGCTGGCATATGGATATTTCTCCAGACTGGAGCGAAATTGCGTCCCGACATACTCCAGCTCCCGGTCGATATCGGCCTGCGATGGTGCGGTGGCGGCGGCGTCTGCAATAACCGAACGCACGTCGTCCAGCGCCGCGTTCCATTTGCCGCCGAGCGGCACAAGCTGGACAATGGTGGCATCGACCGAGCGGCTGATATCGTCGCGATCGACCGAGGCCTGCAGGAAGCTTCCGCCGGCCCGTGCCTTGGCCTCAAGCCGCCGGTTGACGATCAACCGCGCGATCAGGTCCATCATCAGGCCCCGGTTGTAAACGATCGTATCATTTTTCAGCCGCCAGGGCCGCGAGGTCAGGATATTGACCGTGGTCGGCAGCGTGGGGTC
>JBBSUT010000227.1:0-2594 GCA_038234155.1 Sphingomonadales bacterium
GCGATGAGGTTCCCGAACATGGTCGCGCTCCTTGATTTCTGCAAAGCCGAAGATAGGGATTTCTGCAAAGGCGAAGATAGGCAGGGCGATGCCGCTTGACCAGTGCAAGGCGCAGGAAAGCCCGGAACATGGGCTGGGCGTGTAACCGGCGTGCAGGGGAAGTCGATCGCGCGGTGATCGCGCAGGGATCGCGTCTGGACCGCGTCTGGTTCGCGCGCGGATGCGCACGGCAAGGCACTGGACTTATCGCTGCACTGACTTACACTGCCGTAAATCAAGTGAGGCAAACGATTACATGGGCAGCTATCTTCCCACGCTGAAACAGTTGCAATATCTCGTTGCGCTGAAGGAGCACGGCCATTTCGGGCGGGCGGCGGAAAGCTGCTATGTCACCCAGTCCACCCTGTCGGCGGGCCTGCGCGAACTGGAATCGCTGCTCGGCGTGACGCTGGTGGAGCGGACGCGGCGGGTGGTGCGTTTCACGCCGCTGGGCGATGCCATGGTGACCAAAGCGCATCAGGTGCTGCGCGGCGCGGAGGAGCTGAGCGAGATGGCGCGCTCGGCCGGCAAGCCGCTCAGCGGCGAACTGAGGATGAGCGTGATCCCCACGATCGCGCCGTTCCTGCTGCCGCGCATGCTGCCTGATCTGCGCCGCAACCATGTGGATCTGAAGCTCTATCTGCGCGAGGAAACAAGCACCGACGCCTGCGAGGCGCTGCACCGCGGGCAGGTCGATTGCGTGCTGCTGGCGCTGCCCTTCCCCTGCGGCGACAGCGAGCATGAGGTGCTGTTCGAGGACCGGTTGTTCGTCGCCTTCCCGGCCGATGACCCGCGCGAACTGCCCGCCCATATCCCGCCCGATTTCATCGACGAGGCGCGGTTGCTGCTGCTGGTCGACGGGCATTGCCTGAAAGACCATGCGCTGGCCGCCTGCAACCGGCCCGAACTGCGCGCATCGGCCACCATGATGGGAACCTCGCTTCACACGCTGGTACAGATGGTCGATAACGGGCTGGGCATGACGCTGCTGCCCGAAATGGCGCTGAAGGCGGGGCTGCTCAACGGGACGCGTGTGCAGGGACGCCCGCTGAAAGCCAAGAATGCCTCGCGCCGGATCGCGCTGGTCTGGCGCAAGGCCTCGGTGCGGGAGGAGGAATTTCACCTGCTGGCCGACGAACTGCGCGCGCTCTACGCCGATGATCTGGGCACCGGCGCGGACGACAGGCCCGGTCACGGCCCGATAGCCGGGCCGGCTGACGGCCAAATCGACGGTCCCGCCGGGCCGGCCCGCTGATTTCTGCGTGCGCCCTGCCATATCGCTTGGGTTCATCCACGCTTTGCGATAGCGAGCGCCTGTCCTTCAGGCCGCCCGTAGTGGCGGCGCAATCCCGGGAGTTTCGATTGCCATGAAATCAGCCATGATCTTGGCCGCTTTGGGCGGGCTGACGGCGGTGCCGCTGGCCGCGCAGAACGTTACGCCGCTGCCGCCGCAGGGCCAGCCGACGCAGGCGCCGACCACCAGCCAGCCATCGCAGACCACCACCCCGCCGCTGCCTGGCCAGGCCGCGCCGCGCCCGCTGCCCGCCGCCCCCGCCAGCCAGGCCAACGTACCGGTGCCGGTACAGCGCCAGCCGCAGCCGCTGCCAGACTTGCCCTATGAGGCAACCGGCAGCCTGCCGGCCGCGCAGCCGACCTATCAGGCGCCGGCCCAGAGTTATGCGCCCGCGCCCGTTGCCGCCGCGCCGAGCTACAAGCCCAGCGATTTTACCACGGTGGCCGATCTGGCCGTGCAATCGGCAGCGCACACGCGGCTGGTGGAACTGCTCAAGCTGGACGGCCTGGTTGATCCCCTGAAGGAGATTGGCCCGTTCACCGTGTTCGCGCCCACCAACGCCGCGTTTGACGCGATGGAGCCCGGCGCGCTGGCCGCGCTGCTCCAGCCGGAAAACCGCGCGTCGCTCGATCGCCTGCTGAAATATCACGTCGTGCGCGGCTATCTGGCCAGCAGCGAACTGGTCAAGCAGCTCAAGCAGAACGGCGGACGGGGCAGCCTGCCCACGCTCAGCGGCCAGACGCTGGTTGCCACGCTGACCCCGACCGGCGACATCACGCTGACCGATCCGCAAGGCCATGTCGGCACGATCACCTCGGCCGATCAGCCCGCATTCAACGGTCTGCTGCATGTGACGAACGTTGTCATGGTGCCAGCCACGCCGGTCGACCCCAATGCCAGGGTCAAAAAGAAGAAAAAGGGCCGCTGACGCCAATGGCGGACGCCAATGCGCGCCCGCCCGGCGTCACGCCTGGTCGCTGTCCTGCGGCACCGGCTGTCCTGCGGGACCGCGCTTCTTCACGTCGCGATCGAGCGTATCGCTGGGTCGGCGCGCATCGCCTTTTTCCTGATGCCCGGTCGATAGATCGGGGCGGTCCTGCGTGGACGTGGGATCGCGCGCATCATCGGTCTTATCGGTTTTGGCTTTGTCATTCATGGCTGCATCCTTTCTGATCTGGCCAAAGGGGGCGGGGAACAGAGGTTGCGCCAGCGCGCGATCTTTTCCCTGCCATTCTCGCCCGGACCATCCCAGGCCGGACCA
>JBBSUT010000228.1:0-2585 GCA_038234155.1 Sphingomonadales bacterium
CCTTTGAAGCCAGAGTGACACATGCCGGCGTCCCCGCCAAGCGCGTGTTTCTGACGGCCGATGGGCGCGCTGCGCAAGCCGCCCCGTCACCGGCCCCGTCACTGGCCCCGTCACTGGCCCCGTCACCGGCCCTGTCACCGGCCCTGTCACCGGCCCTGTCATTGGCCCCGTCACCGGTCATGTCACCGGCCCCGTAATACCGCGCATTGCCCCGCCCGCCGCCTGCCGCCATAGCCTGACTCCATGATCGCAGCGCGCCACCCCTTCCGCATCGCCAACTTCCGCTATTACTGGTTTGTCCGGCTGTTCAGCATGCTCGCGGTCTATGCGATGATGCTGATCGTCGCCTGGCAGGCGTATAATCTGGCGCGCGAGACGATGGGCATTGCCGGCGCATCGGCGCGGCTCGGGCTGATCGGGCTGCTGCAATTCGTGCCGCTGTTCTTTCTGACGCCGGTCACCGGCTGGGTGGCCGATCATTGGGACCGGCGCTGGGTGGTGCGGATCGTGCTGCTGGCGCTGGCCTGCATCGCGGCCACGCTGGCGCTGCTGACCTACGACAATGCGATGAGCCTGACGCTGCTCTATGTCATGGCGGTATTGCTGGGCACGGCGCGCGCGTTTCTGGGTCCGGCGCAAGGCGCGCTGGCGCCCAATCTCGTGCCCAAGGAGGTGCTGCCGCAGGCGATCGCGCTCAGCACCATCGCCTGGCAGTTCGGCGCGCTGGTCGGCCCCGGCATCGCGGGGCCGCTTTACGCCGTCGCGCCGCACCTGCCCTATACGCTGTCGGCGATCCTCTACACCGCGTCCGCGCTGTGCATGTTCCTGATCGGTCCGGTGCCGCGCAGCGCGCCCAAACGCACCGGCCCGATCGAGCAGATCATCGAGGGCGCGCGCTACGTCTGGCGCAACAAGCTGGTGTTCGGCGCGATCACGCTCGATCTGTTCGCGGTGCTGCTGGCGGGGGCCACCGCGCTGATCCCGGTGTTCGCGCGCGACATCATCGATCTGGACTGGTCGGCGGACCTGATCGGCGGCCCGGTCGGCGAATGGGTGCGCGGCAGCCCCGAACATGCGCTGTCGCTGCTCGCCGCCTCGCCCGCCGTGGGCGCGGCCGTCATCGCGGCCATCTTCAGCGTCGTGCCGCTCAAATCCAATGTCGGCGTCAAGATGCTGGTGGCGGTGTTCGTGTTCGGCCTCGCCACCATCGCGTTCGGGCTGTCGACGCTGCTGTGGCTGTCGATGGCGTGCCTGTTCGTGGTCGGCGCGGCGGACATGTTCAGCGTCTATATCCGCCAGTCGCTGATCCAGCTCAACACGCCCGACGACAAGCGCGGCCGCGTCGGCGCGGTGTCGCAGCTCACCATCAGCGCCTCCAACGAACTGGGCGAAGCGGAGTCCGGCTTCCTCGCCGCGCTGATCGGCCCGGCCTGGGCGGTGGTGGCGGGCGGCATCGGCGCGATGGCGATTACCGCGCTATGGATCCGCCTGTTCCCGCAGCTCGCCGGCGCGCGCACCTTTGATCCGTCGGACGAGGTGATGGCGTCCGAGCCAAACCGCGGGAAGCCGGTTAAAATGGAACGAGACCGGGCGCCGCAGGTTGAATCGGAAACGTAACTTTAGCTGGAGGAAACGCCCCCATGAAAGCCGCCAATATTCTCGAGACCATCGGCAACACGCCGCATGTCCGCCTGTCCAAACTGTTCCCCGACCATGAGGTCTGGGTGAAGTCGGAACGGTCGAACCCCGGCGGGTCGATCAAGGACCGCATTGCGCTGGCCATGGTCGAAAAGGCGGAGAAGGACGGCCATCTGAAGCCCGGCGGTACGATCGTCGAGCCGACCTCGGGCAATACCGGCGTCGGTCTTGCCATGGTCGCGGCGGTGAAGGGCTACAAACTGATCCTGGTCATGCCCGAAAGCATGTCGATCGAGCGCCGCCGGCTGATGCTGGCTTACGGCGCCAGTTTCGATCTGACGCCCAAGGAGGGCGGCATGGGCGCGGCCATCAGCCGCGCGCACGAGCTGGCGGAGAAAACAGAAGGCGGCTGGGTGCCGCAGCAGTTCGAGAACAGCGCGAATTTCGAAATCCACAAACTCACCACCGCCCATGAGATCCTGAAGGATTTTCAGGACACGCCGATCGACGTCATGATCACCGGCGTGGGCACCGGCGGCCACATCACCGGCTGCGCGGAAGTGCTCAAGGACGCCTGGCCCGAATTCAAGGCCTATGCCGTCGAGCCCACTGGCTCGCCCGTCATATCCGGCGGCAAGCCCGGGCCGCACCCGATCCAGGGTATCGGCGCGGGGTTTATTCCCGAGAACCTGCACACGCAGTCAATCGACGGCGCGATCCAGGTCGATCCCGCCGACGCCAAGGAATGGGCGCGCCGATCAGCATCGGAAGAAGGGATATTGGTCGGCATATCCTCAGGTGCCACGCTTGCAGCCATCGCGCAAAAGCTGAAAGACCTGCCCGCCGGCAGCCGCGTCCTGGGTTTCAACTATGACACCGGCGAGCGCTATCTTTCGGTGCCCGATTTCCTGCCGGAAAGCTGACCCCGGACACCGCGCCGAAAACAA
>JBBSUT010000229.1:0-2576 GCA_038234155.1 Sphingomonadales bacterium
CAGATCCCCAGCCACCTGATCGTGCCCTTCTCCGCCATCACCGCATTCGTCGACCCCGCCGTCGATTTCGCGCTGCAGTTCCAGGTGGACGGTGATCACGGCGCGGTGGAACCGGGCGAAATCGCGGGCAATGACGGCCCCACGGTGGAGCAGGAAGGCGGCAGCAACGTCGTCAACGTGGATTTCGGCAAGAAGAAGTAGGTCGCGGCCCTGAACGCGGCCTGTTCGCTTTCGACCCAGTTGCTGCCTTTTCCAGACCCACTAGGTTCGAACGATAATCTCCACTTTGTCAGGAGCTACATCGAACAATGCTGCAATCTGTCGTTTGAACTGCTCAAGCCGCTGACCTCGGCTCACTTCAGGCACTGACGATGTGGAATCAAAGTGTGATGAAGCAGGATTTTTCTCAGAGCCAAGAGACTTCAACTGAATCCAACTGACTTCTAGTGCCCGCTCGAGGTCGATCATAGCCTCCATTCTGGGCATGACACCGTTCTCTTCCCAATTATGGACCGCCGTAGGGCTGACCCTCACCCGGCGGGCCAACTCTGACTTGGTAAGTCCGGCAAGTTCTCGGAACCGCTTGATATTGGCCCCGACACGCTGCGCTTTATCCATGACACATTCCTTATCCCATTTCGCGACTACGTTCTCATTCAAACTAAACCTAACGTTTAAACAATAGTGTAATTGCTCAGCGTAAATTACAGTCCTGGCGGGAGGAGTCCCCCCAAATGCGGACATTCGTTGCGCGTGCTGACAAACGTAAAAGCGAACAGCGTTCGGCTGCCATAGTCCTGCGGCCAAATCTGGATTTGACTCCTGTCCGGCCCGGATGGTAAAGGGATTTCAAATCCTAATCGCGAAAGACTTGAATCCTAATCGCGAAAGACTTGAACGCCATGACCGATACCCGCACCGAAACCGACTCCATCGGCCCGATCGAGGTTCCCGCCGACGCCTATTGGGGCGCGCAGACGCAGCGGAGCCTGGAAAATTTCCCGTTTGCCGAGCGCGAGCGGATGCCGATCGGGCTGGTTCATGCGCAGGCGATCGTCAAGCAGGCCGCCGCGCGGGTGAACCGCAGTCACGGATTGAAGAGCGAACTTGCCGACGCCATCGAAGCCGCGGCCAAGGCGATCGTCGCGGGCGAATATGACGACCAGTTTCCACTGACCATCTGGCAGACCGGTTCGGGCACGCAGACCAATATGAACGTGAACGAGGTGATCGCGGGGCTCTCCAATGAAAAGCTGGCGGGCAAGCGCGGCGGCAAGGCGCCGGTTCACCCCAATGATCATGTGAACCAGTCGCAGTCCTCGAACGACACTTTTCCGACCGCGCTGCACGTTTCGGCGGCGCTGGCGGTGGACCGCGACCTGATGCCCGCGCTCGATCGGCTGGCCCAGGCGCTGGCGAAAAAGGCGCGTGATTGGGACCATATCGTCAAGATCGGCCGCACCCATTTGCAGGACGCCACGCCGCTGACGCTGGGCCAGGAGTTTTCCGGTTACGCCGCGCAGCTCCACAGCTGCAAGAAACGCATCGAGGGCGCGGTCAATGGCAGCATCCTGAAGCTGGCGCTCGGCGGAACCGCGGTCGGCACCGGACTGAACGCGCCGGCAGGTTTTGACGTCGATGTCGCGGCCGAGATTGCCGCGATCACGGGCCTTCCCTTTGTCACCGCGCCCAACAAGTTCGAGGCGCTGGCCGCCAACGACGGCGCGGTGTTCCTGAGCGGCGCGCTCAATACGCTGGCCGTAGCGCTGACCAAGATCGCCAACGACATCCGTCTGCTCGGCTCCGGCCCGCGTTCCGGTCTGGGCGAGCTCGACCTGCCCACCAACGAGCCCGGCAGCTCGATCATGCCGGGCAAGGTCAACCCCACCCAGTGCGAGATGCTGACGATGGTCGCCGCGCAGGTGATGGGCTGCAATCAGGCGATCACCATCGGCGGGCTGCAGGGCCATATGGAACTCAATGTGTTCAAGCCGCTGATTGGCAGCAATCTGCTGCGCATGATCGATCTGATGGCCGTCGGCATGGACAGCTTTGCCGAGCGCTGCGTCGACGACATGACCGCCAACGAAGCCCGCATCAAGGAACTGGTCGACCGCTCGCTGATGCTGGTCACCGCGCTGGCCCCAGTGATCGGTTACGACAATGCCGCCAAGATTGCCAAGCACGCCCATGCCGAAGGGCAGACGCTCAAGGAAGCCGGGCTGGCGCTGGGCCTGGTCGACGAAGCGACGTTTGACGAACATGTGCGGCCGGAGAACATGGTCGGGCGCTGACCGCGCGCAACGCCGCCGGAACCCCGCCCGCGCTTCCCCGTTCATATTCGAAACGTAACGAATCGATCGAAAGCGAGCAGCGCGCGGCATGAGCACAGCGACCGACCAATTCCAGGGACCCGTACAGTCGCTGTTACAGCAGCTGTCGGCCATGGCCGATGGATTCTTCAAGCTGCTGCCGCTGGTGGCGATCGCGCTGATCGTCCTGCTGATCACCTGGCTGGTGGCGCGCGGCGTGCGCAAGCTGGTGGACCGCGTGACCGGGCGCACGGATATCCGGCC
>JBBSUT010000230.1:0-2556 GCA_038234155.1 Sphingomonadales bacterium
ATCATCCAGGGCTAGCAACAACCGTTCCGGCAATGTCGCCACAATGTTGAGAATGGTGATAATCGCCGCCTCGATCGCGCTCATCCCGGACAGATGGAGGAGCGCCCTTGCCTGCGTGGCGAGTGCGGGGTGTGCCGTTTCCAACGCCGCCAATACATAGGCCCAGAAGCGCGCTGGATCGTTGTCGGCTTCATCGAGCGATACCCAACCGACATGGGCCTCAACCTTGGGCAACCAGCTCGCGATAAGCGAAGTTTTGCCGGAGCCGGCCGGGGCGGCCAGCACGGTGAGCCGTGGGAGGGACACGCGGTTGAGACGATCGAGGAGGCGTGGTCGCGGGACCAAGCCCGCCCGAAGCGGCGGTATCTGGATTTTTGTGTGCAACAGGATGACATCGTTAGGGCGTGCAGCAGCAACAGCGCGTGGAAGCGCGCTGTCCTCCGGTGCAGCGATACTGTTTGGTGGCGATGTGGTCATCGTCTCTTTGCAGCGGCGTTAGCAACGTCAATCCGCGCAGCTACCCTATCCTCTAGATACGCCCGATGATGCGATATATAGCAGTATACGTGAGCATATCGACAGCGGATGATAGCCCCTGTCATTTCAGGGTTTATGCATGAGTAGGGCGTGGCGAGGAGACAAGGCGCTCCTTTGGTAGGATGGCGGTGCTTGAGGCCACCACCCCCCACAAAGGAGCGCCTGATGGAGTGTACGCTTGCCCCCGCTGCGCCCGCAACGGCTGACCCGCTGCGCGTCGCGGCACCTGGCCTGCTGGCCGCATTCGCCGCCGTGCCCGACCCGCGTCGCCAAGCGAGCATCGACTACCCCTTGCCGGCGCTCCTCGCGCTGGCGGTCGCGGCCATCCTGGCCAACCAGCACTCCCCGCTGGCCATCGCGGAGTGGGCGGCGCGGCAGGGCGCGGCGGTCCTGGCCCCGCTCGGCTTCGCGGAGGGGCGCACGCCGTGCCAGTCGACCCTGCATCGCGTCTTCGCCGCCCTGTGCGGGGAGCATCTCGCCGCCGCGCTTGGGGCCTACTTCGCGCCCGCCGCCGCGCCGGACCCGGCCCGGCGCGGCGGCCAGGGCGTGGCGATCGACGGGAAGGCGCAGCGCGGGCGGCTGCGCCACCAGGCGGGCGGGAGTCCCGTCCACGCCCGCACCGCCTGCTGCCACGAGCACGGCGTGGTCCTGGCGCAGGAGGCGATCGACTGTGGCGCGGACAAGGCGGAGGCCGAACTGACCGTCGCCCCGGCCCTCGTCGCGCGGGTGGCCTGGCGCGGGCGGGTGCTGACCGGCGACGCCCTCTTCTGCCAGCGCGCCCTCTGCCGCCAGGTGATCGGCGCGGGGGGCGACTACCTCCTGCTCGTGCGCGAGAACCAGCCGACCCTGCTGCACGATCTCGCGCTGCTCTTCGACCCGCCGCCCGCCCTGCCCGCCCCGCTGCCGCTGCTCGACCGCCGCGAGGTCTGCACGCTGGAGAAGGGGCATGGCCGGACCCACGACCGGCGGCACCTCGTCGCCTCCACCGACCTGACCGGCTACCTCGACTGGCCGGGCGTCGCGCAGGTCTTCCGCCTGGAGCGCACCTGGCGGGAACGCGGCACCGCGCACCGTCACTTGCACTACGGCATCACCAGCCTCCCGCCCGACGCCGCCGACGCCGCGCGCCTGCTCGCGCTCAAGCGCGGCCACTGGGCGATCGAAAATCGCCTGCACCGCACCAAGGATGTCGCCCTCGGCGAGGACCGCAGCACGATCCACACCGGCACCGGGCCCACCGTCATGTGCCTCTTGCGCGACACGGCGCTCGGCCTGCTCTATCGGACCGGCTGCCGCGCGATCACCGGTCGCCTGCGCGCCCTGGCCGAGTGCCCGACCGCCGCCCTCGCCCTGGTCCTCGGACCGCCAACTACTCACGCATAAACCCTGTATCCTTGGGGGCTGGCGGTTGAAATCGCGCCTGCCATACACCCTTAAGTTCGCCACAATCATAAGCCGCGCCTTGCGGGCCTGCGGGCCACGATGCCTCCCTACGGAGGCTGGGATTATTGCGACGCGTTGCCTTACGGTCAGGCAGTGCAGTTGTAATGAACCTAGCCCGCGAAGGCGCGTTTATCCTGCGCAGGTCAGGGCTTCGTGGCCCGCAGGCCCAGAGGCGCGGCTTCAGTCGCCTGCCATCTATCTTGCAGGTGGTCATGGCACAAGCCGAAGAGCGGCGGCCACGCTATACTGCCCGCGCTACCGCAGCCTGCGGACAAGGTCGATGCGCGAGGGAGAGTAGGCATGGATTTTTGCCTGTCGATCGAGATTCAGGAAGGGATGAGTTACGCCGATACGCTCGCGATGACCCGCGCGGGAGAGGCGGCGGGGTTCCAGGCCGCCTTGCTGGCGGAACATTATTACGCCTCGTCGGGTCGCCCCGAGCTGATCTCCGCCGATGCTTGGATCTTTCTCGGTGCCCTCGCGCGGGATACCACGCGGATCCGCCTCGGTACGCTCGTCAGCCCGGTGACCTTCCGCCACCCCTCGGTCCTGGCGAAGCTGGCGGCGTCGCTCGAT
>JBBSUT010000231.1:0-2544 GCA_038234155.1 Sphingomonadales bacterium
ATATCCAGATCCCCAGCAAAATCTATTTCGACGAGGTCTATTATGTCCCCGCCGCGCGCCACCTGATCGACCTGAGCAGCCCGCTCAATCAGGAACATCCGCCGCTGGCCAAATATCTGATCGCGCTGGGCATTCACATCTTTGGCGACAACAGCTTCGGCTGGCGCCTGCCGAGCGCACTGTTCGGCGGGCTTGCGCTGTTCGGCACGCTGATGTTCGCCTGGGAGCTGTATCGCAGCGCGCGCATCTGCATCCTGACCGGCATCCTGCTGATCGCGGGGCAAATGCTGGTCGTCCAGTCGCGCATCGCCATGCTGGACGTGTTCATGGCCGGTTTCCTGATGCTGGCTCTGTGGCAGGTGGCTGCGGCCGTGCGCGCCGAGCGCGCGGGTTGGAAGCCGCTGGCCTGGGCAGGCGTTCTGACCGGGCTGGCGATGGCCTGCAAATGGACCGCGGCGCCATATGGCGCGGCGCTCGGCCTGGGTTTTTTCGTCTGGCGGATCGGCACGCTGGGGCGCGCGGCATGGAATCCGGTCACGCTGCTGCTCTCGCGCGATCGATCGCCGGTTGCGGATACATCGTTGTTGCAGGCGTTCCTGCTGCTCGGCGTGCTGCCGGCGATCGTCTATTTCGCCTGTTTCCTGCCGCTCGGCCTATATGCCCAGGGCGCGATCCCGCCGTCGGGCATCTGGAACTATCAACTGTACATGGAGGCCCGCCAGTCCGGCATCATGGCGCCGCATCGCTATTCCAGCCTGTGGTGGCAGTGGGTGATCGACGCGCGGCCGATCTGGTATCTCTACGAACTGTCCGATGGCGCCATTCGCGGCGTTCTGCTGCTGGGCAACCCGATCGTGATGTGGGCCGGCCTGCCTGCGCTGGCACTGAGCGTGATCATGGCCGTGCGGCTGAAGAACTGGGCGCTGTGCGTGCCGACGGTGCTGTGGCTGATCGGTGTGGATATCTGGATCGTGCTGCCCAAGGCGGTAACCTTCTATCACCATTATTTCGTGCCCAGCTTCTTCCTGATCGTGGCACTGGCCGCCACGCTGGAGTTTCTCTGGCTGCGCGACCGCAAATATCTCGCCCCCGCCCTGCTGGTGGGCGCGGCGGTGGCGGTGTTCGTCGATTTCTACCCGATCATCGCGGCCATGAAGCTGGGCGATCCGCAATCATTCAACCACTGGATGTGGCTCGACAGCTGGCGGTGACCGCCCATGACGCGGCGTCAATACCGGCCCCAGACGAAGCGGCTGGACAGCGCAAAATTCCACACCGCGCCGACCAGGATGCCGGCCAGCGCGGACAGGGTCACGCCCACGCCCGACTGATCATAGAGAAATTCGGCGATGCCGACATTGGCAACCGCGCCCACGCTGCAGAACAGGCAGAAACTGATCCAGCCCCGCAGCATCGGCGTGAAGCCGGACAGGCGTTTGTCGCGGTAGGTCAGCGCGTTGTTGAGGAAGAAGTTGAACGTCATCGCCGCAATCGTGGCGGTTGCCTGCGCCGCCAGGAACACGCTGCCCAGCCCCTTGAGCATCACGCCCAGCACGCTGAAATGCACCGCGATGCCGACCACGCCGATGGTTGCAAACAGGGCGAAGCGCACCGGCAGGATGCGGCCGAACAGCCGGTCGTACAGCGCCAGAAGATATTCGAACGCCACCACACGGTCGAGCTTGCTTTCCCCATCCTCGCGCACCGAGAACGTATAGGGCAGTTCGGCAATCGTCATCGGTTCGCGCGCCACGGTGACGATATCGAGCAGGATCTTGAAGCCAATGCCCGACAATTTGGGCGCCACCCGGCGAAACCGCTCGGACCGCATCATGAAAAAGCCGCTCATCGGATCGCTCAGCGTCAGGTTCAGCAGTTTCTTGCCGATCTGCGTGGCCAGCCGCGATTTCTTTAGCCGCGCCTCGTCCCAGTCGCCGGTGCCGCCACCCTCGACAAAGCGTGACCCGACGACCAGGTCGATCGCGGGATCGTCGCGCAGCATGGCGGCCATGGCGGGCAGCAGGTTGGCGTCGTGCTGCATGTCCGCGTCCATCACCGCGACGAGCGGCGCGCCGGTGGCCATCATCCCCTCGATGCAGGCCGAACTCAGACCGCGCCGCCCGAGCCGCTCGATCACCCGGATGCGCCGGTCCCCGCGCGCACGGTCGCGCAGCATCTGCGCGGTATGGTCCGGGCTGTTGTCGTCGACGAACACCGCTTCCCAGGAAATGCCCGCAAGCACGCGGTCCAATGTGGCGATGACGCGTTCGACATTGGACGATTCGTTGAATGTCGGCAGGACGACCGCCAGCTCGATCGGATACTCTTCAAAATGATCCGCTGGATTCATGCGCGCTCCCTGCCCTGCCCCGCGCGCTCAAGCAAGCATCCGCGCAATCCGGGCCATCATTTGTTGGCGCCCGCTCATGATGCTGATCCGCCGATCGGCCAGGAGATTGCGTTCGAGAAAATATCCGGTGAGCGCAAAGCCGTCGATCAGGTCGGGCCAGCCCGGCCGTTCGTCTGCGATCAGGAAGCGCGGCA
>JBBSUT010000232.1:0-2512 GCA_038234155.1 Sphingomonadales bacterium
CGCGGACCTGCGCGGCCCAGCCGCTATCGTCGCCGCCTACGCCGACCCGGCGGACACCGCGTCCGGCCGCGTAGTCGAGGATGGCCGACACGCGTTGCCGGGCGGTAATGCCGAGAACGAACGCGCCGCTTTCACGCAGCGCAGCATCGTTGCTGAACGCGATCACCGGGATGGCAAGGCCGACGGCGGCGATCACCGCGGCGACCTCTGCAGAAAGAAGCGGACCCAAAATGACGGTCGCGCCATCTTTGCTCGCGGCGCGCGCCGCCTGCGCCGCGCCCGTCGCCGTTCCGCCGGTATCAAATATTTTGAAGGCGCGGTCCTTGTCGGAGGATTGCGCAAGCATGGCGGCGCGCTCCATGCTACGGCCAAGCGCCGCATGCTCTCCGCTTTGCGGGATCAACAACGCGGCCGGAAATTTCGCCTTCGCAGCGAGTGCGGGCCACGCAAGCGAGGATAGCGACGATGCAAGCAGGACTGACGGCAAAGATTGCAGCAGCGAACGTCGATCCAGTTGCACAGCAAAAGCCTCCCGTCGTGGCACGCCGCATCGCGCGGCGCACGTTGGTTTTCATACTGATCGGCATTCTAGCATATGTCATCGGTTTGATAGCCACGATTCCTGCAGCGACGATGATCGATGAAAGCGACCGCGTTCAGGTCGGTGGGACGATCTGGCGCGGCGAAGCGGTGCTGGCCTCGACGATCCGGTTTGAATGGGTGTTCTCGCCGCTGACCACGCTGAGCAAGATGGCGTTCAGCGCAGAATGGCGGGTTAGCGGAGGCGGCACCGATCTGGCGGGCACCGCCACGAAGCGGGGTAACCAGCTGCAATTCGTCGACGTTGCAGGTCAGGCCGACGGCTCGCTGCTGGACGCTGCGTTTCCCGATCTCCCACTGTCCTGCCGCTTCACGGCGGACGTGCGCGTGGATCAAGCCTATCTTGGCGGTGAGGGACAGCGCGTGCAGGGAACTTTGCGGACTGGCCCGATGGCGTGCAGCGCCAAACAGCTTGCGGCGTTGCCAGTTGAGCTGCCGGCGATGACAGGTGCATTGGGTCCCGGGGGAAATGGCACCGCTGGGGCACTGATTAGCAGCGCCGATCAGGCACACATCCTTGAGCTGAGACTATCGCCGCAAGGAATGCTCAGCGTCTGGCCAACCCAATTTGCCGTACAGCGCGTGCCGTTTCTGGCGGGCAAACGCTATGACACGCAAATCGAATGACGGTCAGGAAATCGCCAGGTCGTTGAGCCCGATGATGGGCATGAGGATGGCCATGACCATCAGCAGGACCATCCCGCCCATCACCAGCAGTACCAAGGGCTCGACCAGCGATACGACCACCTGAAGCTGCGCCTCGACTTCGCGGTCCAGTTCGCCCGCAGCACGCTCGAGCGCGGGGCCCAGCTTGCCGCTGGCTTCGCCGCTGGCGACGATGGCCACCAGCATGGAGGGCAGAACATCGGCCTCACGCATTGAGCGGGCGACACCATCGCCTTCGCGCACGCGCGCCGCCACCTGTTCCATCCTGAGCCGGACATGGCGATTGGGGACCACCGCGGCCGCCGCGTTCAGCGCATCGAGCAGCGGCACCGCGCTCTGCACCAGCGTGGCGAGTGTTGCGGCAAAGCGCGCGGCGTTGGCCTTGCGGGTGAACCGCGCCATCGGTCGGCGCGTGGCGACGATCCGGTCGAACGCAAGCCGCCGGTCAGCGCGAGCGAATTCGCGGCGGCCCAGAAACACCGCCGCGGCCAGGCCTATCAAAAGAAACAGCCCGTAATTGGTCAGCAGACTGCTGACAGCGATGAGCAACCGCGTCAGCAGCGGCAAATCGGCACCGCGCGAAACGAACACCCGCACAATGTCGGGAACGACATAGATCATCATCAGCGTCATCATGGCTGCCGACACCGATGCCAACAGTGCGGGATAGAGCAGGGCGAGCTTGAGCTTGCGATTGGCGACATGGCGCGATTCCACGAAATCAGCCAAATATTCAAGCACTTCGGAAAGTCGCCCCGATTGTTCGCCGGCGTTGATCGATGCCGCGTAATAGTCTGGGAAGACCTTGGGATGGCGCATGAGCCCGCGCGCGAAGCTGGAACCTTCGAGGACGTTGCTGCGGACATCGAGCAGGACCTCCGATATCGCTGGCGCGTCGCTTTGCCCGGAAACGAGTCGCAGCGCTTCTTCGATGCGCACATCGCTGCCGATCAGCGTTGCCAGCTGGCGCGTCGCGGTGGTGAGATGCCGGCTCGAGATCGAACGGCGGCGAAACCGCTCGATCAGGCTGCCGGCGGACCCATCGCCGGCCGCCGGAGCGCCGTCGGACCGGCGGCTGGGCTTGACCGATACCGGGAGCAGCGCCTGATCGCGCAGCGCGTGCCGCGCGGCCGCGAGATTGCCCGCTTCAATAACCCCGCGACTGGCGCGCCCGGCGGAGTCGAGCGCCTGATACGAAAACGCCGGCACGTCAGAGGTCCTCGCGCACAACGCGCGCCACTTCAGC
>JBBSUT010000233.1:0-2427 GCA_038234155.1 Sphingomonadales bacterium
ACTAGCTGTGACAATGAATTTTGGCCCACTTGTGCTGACGAATATTGGCCCACCTCCCGGGGTTTGACCCGCTGAGCCGGGCCGAGGCCCGGCTCAGCGGGTCAGCGGCTTTTTTCTGCCCTCCCTGTCATGATATCCCCGCCTTCCGCTGCGCCGTGGTGCGGCGGAACCGGTAGGAGTCCGTCCCCGTCGTGATGATGTGCGCCTGGTCTGTCAGCCGATCGATCAGCGCCTTGCACAGCCGCGGATTGGGGATCACCTGCGACCACTCCGAGAACGGCAGGTTGGTGGTGACGATCACCGCCGCCTTCTCCGCCCGGTCGGCGATCACCTGGAACATCAGTTCGCAGGCGGTCTCGGCCAACGGAACGTAGCCCAGTTCGTCGATGCAGATCAGATCGAGCCGTTCCCACCGCGCCAACGCGCGGCTGAGTTGGTTGGCATGCGCGGCCTCGGCCAACTCGTTGATCAGCGCTGTCGCCGTGGTGAACCGCACCCGACGTCGCTGGCGGCAGGCCGCCACGCAAAGCCCCGTCGCCAGATGGGTTTTGCCGGTACCGGCCTCACCCACCAACAGGATCGGTTCGGCCTTGGTCACATAGTCACCCTCGGCAAGCGTGCGTAGTTGGGCGGCCGAGACGCTGGAGCGATCGAACTCGAACGCATCCAGGGTCTTCATCCGCGGCAGCTTCGCCTCATGTAGCAGCCGGGTGATCGCTCGGCTCTCGCGCTCCTCCATCTCGGCCGCCAGCAGCGCCTCGAGATAGCCGACATGGGATTGGCCCTCCCGGGTCGCGGCCTCGGCCAGACGGGCGAACTGGCCGCCGATCGTCGGCATGCGCAGCGCCTTGCAGTGTTGGCGAATGGCTTGGTCCTGGAGATCCCGCATCATGCGGTCCCCACGCAGGGCGTTGAGATCAGCAGCGTGTCGTAATCAGCCATGCTTGGCATTGGCCGGTCGTAGCGGGCCAGTGCGCCAACGTCGATCGCATCAGGGATGGCTTTGTGCAGTCCGGCCTCGGTCAGCAAATAGCGCACCGCCGCCACGTCACAGGCGCCGAGCGACACCGTTGAGGCGACGGCGGCGCGCAGTGCGTCATGGCCAAATTCCCGGCCCAGTCCGAGCACTTCCACCATGGCGCGGGTGCCGTTCTGCTTGCCGTGCCGCGCCCGTAGCCGGTCCCAGAGTTCGTCGTAGGAGACAGGCCAGCGACCGGCCGCGCGCCATTGCGCCAGCGGTTTGGAACCGGCGAATGCCCCCGGCTTCTGGCCTAGTACATCGAGGTAATGCTCGAGATCGAGCACATGCTGGCGGCGGCTGTGACAGCGTTCGTGGCGGGCTATCAGGCGGCCAGCGTGCCAGATCTCGACATGCAACGGATACACCCGCGCTTCCACCCGCGTGCCGGCGCGGGCTGGCACGGAATAGAAATTGGTCTTCACCGTGACGCAGCCTTGCTTGTCCACGAGCGGGAACACGGCGTCGGCCAGGTCGAAGCCTTCCGCCACGCGTTGCAGTAGATGGCCACGTTCCTCGGCCAACGCGGTGCCGACGGACCGCGTGCGGCCATCCAACACCCGCGCTTCGTCCGCGCGGCAACCGCTCAGCAGCAGCACGTTCAGCGCATCGAGGTCGGGGACGCTCGGTACCGGAACCAGATGGTTGCGCCGGAAGTAGCCGACTTCACCTTCAATGCCTCCCTTCTCATGCCCCTCGCCAGGCGTGCAGAACTCGGCGGCAAACCGCCAATGCGAGCGGAACGCCATGAACCGGATCGTCTCCTCGCGCCGATGGCCGCGCAGGATCTTGCGCACGGCACTGGAAAGGTTGTCATAACGCAGTAAGTGAAACACGCCGCCGAAGTAAGCGAAGGCGTGCTCGTGCGCCTCCAGGAATGCCTGCTGGGTGGCGTGCCGGTACGCCCGGTGGAACGCAGCCCCGCTGGCCATCGAGCGCATCGCGAACACCTGGACCTTGGTCCGCTCGTCGCCGAGATCGACCCAGGCTTCATACCAATCGACCTGCGCCTCCCGAGCCCAACTGTAACTTTGCGGCACGAAGGTCTCGCGGCGCAGCAGGCCCATCTGGTGTTTGCGCTCGCGGACGTGGTTGCGCACCGTCGACTCCGCGACGGCGGCATCGGGGAACTCCGTCAGGATCCGGCGATAAAGGCGCCGCGCCGTGTGACGCTGCTTGCGCGGGGCGCGGCGGTCCTCGTCGAGCACCTTGTCGATGAAGGTCTCGAGCGCGCCCAGTTTGGGCTTGCTCCGGCCGGGGTAGTGGTGCGGCGGTGGCAGGGCGCTGGCGATCGCCCGGCGGACAACCCGACGATGGACACCGAACTTCGCCGCCACACCCGCGATCGTGCCGACCCCAAACTCATGCTCCCGACGGAGCTGCTCGAACAAATCCACTTTGGCTTTCCA
>JBBSUT010000234.1:0-2421 GCA_038234155.1 Sphingomonadales bacterium
GCTCGTGCTGTAGTGCTGCGAGATTGCAAAAGAATTTTGGAGGCTCTGCATGAAAGTCGTCATGATCGGATCGGGCTATGTCGGCTTGGTATCGGGGGCATGTTTTGCCGATTTTGGCCACGAGGTCGTGTGCGTGGACAAGGACGAGCGCAAGATTGCCGCGCTCCACAACAATGTGATGCCGATCTTTGAGCCCGGGCTCGAGACGCTGGTGCAGCGCAATGTAGAGGCCAGCCGCCTTTCCTTCACCACCGATCTGACCGAGGCGGTATCGGGCGCGGACGCCATTTTCATCGCCGTGGGCACGCCGTCCCGCCGCGGCGACGGCCATGCCGATCTCAGCTACGTCTATGCCGCCGCGGCCGAAATCGCCGAGGCCGCGGACGATCACACCGTCATCGTGACCAAATCGACCGTGCCCGTGGGCACCGGCGACGAAGTCGAGCGCATTTGCCGAGAAGCCGCGCCGGGCAAGACGCTGGCCGTGGTCTCCAACCCCGAATTCCTGCGCGAGGGCGCGGCGATCGATGATTTCAAGCGGCCCGACCGGATTGTCGTCGGCAGCGAGGAGGCATGGGCACAGGAGGTGATGCGCGAGATTTACCGGCCGCTCTACCTCAACCAGTCACCGATCATCTTCACCAGCCGCCGTACCTCGGAACTGATCAAATATGCCGCCAACGCGTTCCTGGCGACCAAGATCACCTTTATCAACGAAATGGCGGACCTCTGCGAAAAGGTGGGCGCAGATGTACAGGATGTCGCGCGCGGCATCGGGCTGGACAAGCGCATCGGTCCCAAGTTTCTCAACGCCGGCCCCGGTTACGGCGGCAGCTGCTTCCCCAAGGACACGCTGGCGCTGCTCAAGACGGCGCAGGACCATGAAAGCCCGGTGCGGATCGTGGAAGCGGTGGTAAACGCCAATGATCTGCGCAAGCGCGCCATGGGCCGCAAGGTGATCGCGGCGCTGGGCGGCGATGCGCGCGGCAAGACGGTCGCGCTGCTCGGCCTCACCTTCAAACCGAATACCGACGATATGCGCGACGCACCGTCGATTGCCGTGGTGCAGGCGCTGCTCGATGCGGGTGCCGAGGTGACCGCCTATGATCCCGAAGGCATGAAGGAAGCCGCCGGGCTGCTGCCCAAGGTGCACATGGCAACCGGCCCCTATGAGGCGGCATCGGGCGCGCACGCGCTCGTCATGATGACCGAATGGGACGCTTTTCGCGCGCTCGACCTGCGCAAAATGGCCGAAATGATGGCGGGCAAGGCGCTGGTCGACCTGCGCAATGTATACCAGCCCGAAGATGTGACCAAAGCGGGTTTGCACTATACCAGCATCGGGCGGTAAACGCGTTAGAAGAGAGGACCCATTTCAGGATAAGGCATCCGAATCCAAGGAAAAACCTAGGCTCAGGACTTCTGTGGTTGCCGCCCGTGATGCAAGAGGTTTCTGACTCGGCGGATTAGTGATCGAGTGCGGTCTTCTGTAAGGCCTTTGGGTGCGGCATTCAGATGCCGCTGGCCGGTATGGTGATCCGCGGATCAGATCCAAATCTCATTGGCGAGCTGTAGCGCTCTGAGTCCTGAACTGGTTTTTCTGATCCAGATCTATTCGATCATTTTGCCCATTCGGGTCGTCGCCTTCTTACACTCCCGTCATCCGGCCCCAGGTAGAAATTGCTGCATAATGCTTATGCTGCTGCCGCCTGTGCCGGAACTCGATAATCCTCATTTTGTGAGCATCGCCCAGATTGTCCGTGCCATCTTGTTGGCCAAGGCGATCGCCACGAGCATCCGCGGCTTCCGAGCTGTCATCCGGGCTAGCCAAGATTCCTCCGGAATGGATTTGCGTCCCATCCAGTTCAGCCGTGACATTGCACCTATGATCAGCAATCGGCGGATATCAGCTTGCCCCGCCTTGGAAGTGCGACCCAGCCTCTCCTTGCCGCCAGAGGAAAATTGACGCGGAACCAGCCCCAGCCACGCCGCAAAGGCGCGACCGCACTTGAAGCTGTCCATCGACGGCGCAAACGCCTCGACAGCCAAGGCGGTCATCGGACCAACCCCGGGGATCGTCTGCAAGCGCCGTGCAGTGTCAGCCTCCGCCGCGAGAGCTTTGATCTTTTCCGTCCGGGCGTTGATACGGACCGTTTGTTCGGCGATCTGTTCCAGCAGTTCGCGACATTCGTCCCTCATCAAATCGGGCAAATCACTGTGTGGTGCCTCCAGGATTTCCTCGATCCGTCTGATCTGACGGATGCCTTGCGGAACGACATGGCCGTATTCGTAAAGGGCTGTGGATCGGCGTGCAAAAAGGGCTCTGACTCACTTTTGGTGCAATCGCGTTGTTACAGGCGAGTTTCCCTGAAGGAGGATATCGCCGTGCATGGGAGAGATTTTCGCAAAGCCATCGCGCCA
>JBBSUT010000235.1:0-2395 GCA_038234155.1 Sphingomonadales bacterium
GGCATAATAGCCAACGGTCGCATCGCTATCGGTACGCGCCGCAGCCAAATAGGCCAAACGTCCACCCAGACAATATCCGACTGCGCCCACCATGCTCACTCCGAATTTGGATTTGGCGTAGGCAATGGTCGCTTCGATATCGCGCACGCCGCGATCCTGATCGAATTTCTGCATCAGATCGAGCGCTTGGCTCATCTCGTTCTCGATGTCCGGATCCAGCGCGATACCGGGCTCCAACTGCCAGAACAGATCGGGCGCCAAGGCCAGATAGCCAGCCTCTGCCAGCTTGTCCGCTTTGCGCCGAATGCCTGCGTTCACCCCGAAGATTTCCTGAATGACGACTATCGCCGCCTTGGGCTCATTTTCCGGTTCGGCAATATAGCAGTCGAAGCTACTGTCGCCGTCAAGGGTGACGATGGTGCGCATGGTCGTCATAAACGGAAATCTCCAGCTCTTATCGGATGGCCAGCCCATCCTTATGTATCGCTAATGCAACGAACGGCCGTGGGCGCCGTTCCACCAACAAGGGATGCCAATGCCATGAAAATGCATATCGAGATCGATTGTTCGCCGGAAGAAGCCCGCCGATTCATGGGTCTGCCCGACGTCACCAAGGCGAATGAAATCTATGTCGACAACGTCGCCCAGGCGATGAAGGGCGTGACCAGTCTGGATCAGTTGGAAACCTTTGCCAAACAAATGGCACCGATGGGTCAAATGGGTTTGAAGCTGTTTCAGAATTTCATGGAGGGCGCAGCAACCAGTGCAGGAGCGTCAAGCGGCAACCGAAAAAAGCCGCCCGCCGAATAATCCGTCATGGAAGATACTATCTTCGCGCTTTCCAGCGGTATGCCGCCAGCTGCGATCGCGATTGTACGGATGAGCGGGCCCGCCGCCAGCGCGACGGCCGAGCGATTGGCTGGGCAACCACTGACGCCGCGTCAGGCCCATTACTCGCTGCTCACAGCGGCCGATGGCACCATGTTAGACCGTGCGATCATTATCACATTTCCGGGCCCCGATTCGGCGACCGGCGAAGATCTCGCCGAGCTTCATCTTCATGGCGGGCGAGCGGTCGTCCAAGCGGTGCAAAACGCGCTGTCCGGTATGACGGGATTGAGGGCGGCGGAGGCGGGTGAGTTCACCCGGCGGGCTTTTGCCAACGGACGGATCGATCTGGGGCAGGCAGAAGCCCTGTCCGATCTTCTTTCGGCAGAAACGGAATGGCAGCGCCGAGCGGCGGCCGACATGATGGGAAGCCGCTTTTCGCGATCTGTTGAAGCTTGGCGCCAGGATCTACTGAGCCTGTCTGCCAGCGTAGAAGCCGAATTGGACTTCTCGGATGAAGAGGATGTCGCGCAGTCAAACAGGCCGGATAGTGTTTCACATATGGCGCGCACGCTAGCGGCAGAGGTGCGGTCGCATCTCTCGATTCGATCGGCTGACCGGTTGCGTGATGGCATTCGCGTGGTGCTGGCCGGTCCGCCCAACAGCGGCAAATCCAGTTTGCTGAATGGTCTGGTATTACGCGACGCGGCCATCGTGTCTGATATTGCGGGGACCACAAGGGACATTATTGAGGTACCTGTCGCATTGCAGGGCCTGCCATTTCTTTTTAGCGATACGGCAGGTTTGCGGGCCAGCACCACGGATGTGATCGAAGCAGCCGGGATTGCACGGGCCGGTCAGGCAATGGAAGCGGCCGACATCATTCTTTGGCTGGGCGAAGAAGGTCATTGTCAGCGGGCGACTTGCGTGATCGAGGTTGCGGCGAAATCGGATCTGGAAAGCCTCTCCAAATCCTGTGCGGCCCTGAGCGTTTCCGCGAAAACAGGCGATGGTATGCGTGCGCTGGTCGAGCGACTCTGCGAGGTGGGCCGGACGCTGATACCGGGCCGCGGCGATTTTTCATTGAACGAACGCCAGAAAACCTCGCTGCACGATGCGGCAGAAGCGTTGGAGGCGATGGCCGAAACGACCGATGCCTTGATACTGGCAGAATATCTGCGGTTGAGCCGATTGGCATTCGATCGGCTAACAGGTCGCTCGCACACCGAAGAGCTGCTCGACCACATATTTGCCGGTTTTTGCATCGGCAAGTGATGTTCCACGTGAAACATTTGCCGATGCTTTGACCCGTTGGTCGATGGGCGCTAGACCGTCCTGGATGACCAACATGTTCGATATTGTCGTTGTAGGCGGCGGCCATGCCGGGGTCGAAGCTGCCGCAGCGGCCGCTCGCATGGGCCAGCAGGTCGCACTGGTGACGTTGAGCGAAAGCAACATCGGCGCGATGTCTTGCAATCCAGCGATAGGGGGACTCGGCAAAGGGCACCTGGTGCGAGAGGTAGATGCTCTCGATGGCGTGATAGCCCGGGCTGCGGACGATGCGGCC
>JBBSUT010000236.1:0-2359 GCA_038234155.1 Sphingomonadales bacterium
CCGGTGACAGGGCCGGTGACGGGGCCAGTGACGGGGCCAGTGACGGGGCCGGTGACGGGGCGGCTTGCGCAGCGCGCCCATCGGCCGTCAGAAACACGCGCTTGGCGGGGACGCCGGCATGTGTCACTCTGGCTTCAAAGGAGTGCCCTCATGTTCAAGACCCGCACCATTGTCACGCTCGCCATCTCCACCGCCGCGCTGGCGCTCGCCTCGTGCCAGACGGCCGGCACCGCGCCGCCCGATGCCGCCGCCGCCGCTGCCGTGCCCTCGTTGGCGGCGGGCAAATGGACCAATTTTCGCCAAGCGTTCCTCACCGGCTATTTCAACCAGTTCCCCAACACCGCGGTCTATCAGGGCAAGCATCAATATGACGGCATGCTGCCCGACTGGAGCGCCAGGGGCCTCGCCGCGCAGACCAATTTCCTGAAAACCACGATCCGCGACGCAAAGGCGTTCACCGACCTGACGCCGAAGGAAGCGTTCGAGCGCGATTATCTGGTGCATGTGGCGCAGGGGCAGTTGTTCTTCATCGAGGATGCGGATTTCCCGCATAATAATCCTGCCTTCTACGTCGGCGGGCTGGACCCGAACGTGTATATTGCGCGGCCCTATGCCGATCAGGCGACGCGGATGAGGGCCTTCATCAAATATGCGCAGAACGTTCCCGCCGCCGCGGCGCAGATCAAGGCCAACCTCAAGCTGCCGTTGCCCGAGACGTTCGTGAAATATGGCCAGGCCGGGTTCGGCGGGTTCGCGGACTATTACACCGGCGACGCGAAGGCCGCCTTTGCCGAGGTCAACGATCCCGCGCTGCAGGCCCAGTTCGATGCCGCCACCTTGAAGGCGTCGGCGGCGATGAAGGACCTCAGCGCCTATGTCGGCTCGAAGCCGGCGACCAAGGGCGGATTTGCCATCGGCGCGGCGAATTTCTCCAAGATGATCCTGACGAACGAAGGCGTCGACACGCCGCTGACCGAGCTCGAGACGATCGGCGAGGCCGATCTGGCGCGCAACCAGTCGGCGCTGCGGGCGGCCTGCGGCCAATTTGCGCCCGGCGCCAACATCCCCGATTGCATCGCGAAAATGGGCACCGACAAGCCCGAGGGCGGTCCGGTGGCCGAAGCAAGGCGCCAGCTTCCGGACCTGCGCCAGTTCCTCGTGGAGAACGACATCGTCACCATCCCCGGCACCGAACAGGCCAAGGTCGAGGAATCGCCGCCCTATAACCGGCAGAATTCAGCCTATATCGACATCCCCGGACCGTATGAGAAAGGCCTGCCGAGCGTCTATTACATCTCCCCGCCGGACCCGACCTGGGACGCGGCGACGCGCGACGCCTATGTCCCCGGCGTAAAGGATCTGCTGTTCACCTCGGTCCATGAGGTGTGGCCGGGCCACTTCCTCAACTTCCTCCACGCCAACCGATCGGACTCGATCTTCGGCCAGCTGTTCGTCGGCTATGCCTTTGCCGAAGGCTGGGCGCATTACAGCGAGGAGATGATGTACGACGCGGGGCTGAATGATTTCGATCCCGAGACGCATATCGGCCAGCTCAGCAACGCGCTGCTGCGCGACTGCCGCTATCTTTCCGCCATCCGCCTGCACACCGGCCGCATGACGGTGGAGCAGAGCTACGACCTGTTTCGCAATGAATGCTATCAGGACGAGGGCAATGCCCGGCAGCAGGCGGCGCGCGGGACGTACGATCCGCAATATCTAAACTACACCATGGGCAAGCTGATGATCCGCAAGCTGCGCGAGGATTGGACCAAGGGCGACCGAGCCAAGTGGAAAGCGTTCCACGACGAGTTCTTAAGCTATGGCGGCCCGCCGATCCCGATGGTGCGCGCCGCGATGCTGAACGAACCGGCTGCCAGGGCGGTGTTCTGACCGGCCCGTAAGCGGCGCGCATAGGAGCGCACATAGGGGCGCGGATCGGGCCGGATAGCGGGGGCGGGAAAGGTGACACGGGTTACACCCCGTCCCCCGCAAATTCGGCCCAGCCGTTGTCTGTCATCGGCGAAGCGAGCAGCTTGCGTAGCGCGCGGTGGAGCCGTTCGGCCGTGTCCTCGCGCGGCTCGGAAGGGCCATCCGGTTCCACATGCTGACGGCCCGCCCGCGCATCCGCCGCGCGCAGCGCCGCGAGCAGCAGGCCGGTGTCGAACCGCCGCCGCTCGCCGCGTTGCCGCCCGCCGTAGAAATAGGGCTCGGCCACCCCGTTGACCGCGCGGTCGAGCGCCAGGCTCAGCGCCTCGCACTGCCCCTGATCGACCGCCGCGTCCCACGCCGCCGCGAAGCCCGCCGCACCGTCGCCGCCGTGCGCCTCCGCCCGCGCGCGCAGCCGATAGGCCGACTGCCG
>JBBSUT010000237.1:0-2339 GCA_038234155.1 Sphingomonadales bacterium
GAGCAGCTCAAGGCGCTGACGGGCGGCGGGGCGGACATTGAGGCCGTGCTGAACGTACACCCCTTCCATACCGTCCACTGCCAGTTCGTGCACGATGTGGTGCCCCGCGCCCGGCTGATCGGCACGCGCCGCCATCACCGCGTGCTGCCGGACCTGAACTGGGACGATGCGCTGATAGAGGACGCTGCCACCCAGCGGGAATTCGCCGACGTGCTGGATTTCTCCGTGCCCGCGGGTGTGGATTTGATTTCCGGCGATGAAGCGGTCCATGTCGGATCGGTGCTCGTGCGGCACCGCGCCAGCGCGATCGTGCATGTGGACAATACGATCAATGCCTTCGATCTACCCGCGCTCGTGCAGAAATTGGTTTCGGGACCGGGCCTGCGCTTCCACCCGAAACTGGCCGCCGGATTGGAAAAACGCCCCGGCGCGGCTGACGACTATATTCGCTGGGCGACGATGCTCGGCCGCGAATGGTCCGGGACGTCGATCGTCTGCGCCGCCCACAACAGCATCTACCGACTGGTCGGCGAACGCTTCGATGCGGCGATGGTCGCGGCGCTCGATCAGGCATCGGATACGCTGGACACGCACCGCAAGATCTACGGCTGACCGCTGTAATTTGCCGGCTGCATGGCGGGGCGCAACATCGTCAAAAAAGGAAATTTCATGACCGGCAACACCATTCAGACCGTCAATCCGCTGACCGAGCGGGTTCTCCATAGCTATACCCATATGACCGACGACGAGGCCATGGACGTGGTGCAGCGCAGCCATGACGCTTTTCTTAACTGGCGGCTGAAAAGCCTCGCCGAGCGCGCGGCGATTATCGCGGCCATCGCCAAGGAACTGCGCGCATCCAAGGATGAATATACGCAGCTGATGACCAACGAGATGGGCAAGCTGCTCAGCGACGGACTGAAGGAATTCGTCAACGTCAAAGCCATCACGATTGGCGCCTGAGGTGGCTGAACAGCTGCGCTGCGACGTGGCGGTGATTGGCTCGGGCACCGCTGGCCTTGCTGCGCAGAGCGCGGCCCATGCCACCGGTGCCACCACGCTGCTGATCGACCCGTATTTCAACGGGACGACCTGTGCGACTGTGGGCTGCATGCCGTCCAAGCTGCTGATCGCCGCTTCGCACGCCGCCCATGCCGCGCGGTCGACCGACCTGTTCGGCATCAGCGTATCGGGCGTTACGATCGATGGAAAGGCGGTGATGCAGCGCGTGCGCGCCGAGCGTGACCGCTTCGCGCGCCTGACGCGGGAGGGCATCGCGAAGATACCGGACTCCACCCGCCTGCGGGCGCGCGCCAGGTTTATCGGCCCCGGCCGCCTGGAACTGGATGACGGCCGTCTGATCGCGGCGCGCAGTATCGTGATCGCAACCGGATCGTCCGCGTTCGTGCCGGACGCCTTCGCGGCGCTCGGAGACCGTATGCTGACCAGCGAGAGCGTGTTCGAGCTGGATGATCTGCCAGAACGGCTGGCCGTCGTCGGCGCGGGCCCGATCGGGGTCGAACTGGCGCAGGCCATGGCGCGGCTCGGTGTTGCCGTAACGCTGTTTGACCGCGGCGATCGGCTCGGCGGCGTGCGCTGCGACAAGGTGCATGATGCGCTGCGCGCGATCATCGCCGACGATCTGACGCTGGCGCTGGGCGTGGAATTGCAGGCCGAACGCACCGGCGACGGGGTATCGCTCACGTGGAGCGGCGCATCGTCCGGACGATGCGCGTTCGATTATGTGCTGGTGGCCACGGGGCGTCCGCCCAATCTGGACGGGCTCGATCTGGGCAAAGCCGGTATCGCGCTGGACCAGAACGGCGTGCCCGAACATGATCGGCACACGATGCAGTGCGGGGACAGCCCTGTCTTCCTGGCCGGCGACGTGGCCGACGATCTGCCGCTGTTGCATGAGGCATCGCAGGATGGGGCCATCGCCGGCCGCAACGCGGTGGCCTATCCCGCCGCCCTTCGGGCCGATCGTTTCACCAGCTTCAGCCTGACGTTCACCACGCCCGCGGTGGCGCGGATCGGCCAGTGCGAGGAGGCAGGCGTCATCACCGGCACCGCCGATTTCCGCGATCAGGGCCGGGCGCGGGTGGAAGGGGTGAACGAGGGTGTGCTCACGCTATATGCTGCGGCGCCGGACGGCCGGCTGATCGGCGCGGACCTGTGCTGCCCGGGCGGCGAACATCTGGCGCACATGCTCGCATGGGCCGTGCAGCAGGGACAGACCGCGTCGCGGTTGCTCGAGATGCCCTTTTATCATCCCACGATCGAGGAGGGCCTGAAATCGGCGCTGCGCACAATCTGCCGCGCCACACCGCTGGCGTTGC
>JBBSUT010000238.1:0-2338 GCA_038234155.1 Sphingomonadales bacterium
CTCTAAATTGAAGGAAGAATATTATGTTCGGATCAATCATCGGCGCCCTGATCGACCGCGAAGACGGTGACAGCGGTATCGAGGGCGCGCTGTGGGGCGCGGTGGCCGAGAAAGGAGTGAAGCTGATTTTCCCCGTGATCATGACGTTCGCAATCGGCTATGCCGTGCAGAAGGGCGTGCAAATGGCCTGGGACAAGGCAACCGGAGACGATCGCCCGGCCGCCTGAGCTTTTATTGTCCAAACCTGCCTACGCGCGCGCGTTCGGTTCAGTCGCCAGCGTCCGGATACCGGATTGCGATCACTTCCCATTGCTTGGTGCCCGATGGCAGCGGCACCGTACGTACATCGCCGACCGCTGCCCTGCGCAGCGCCTTGGCCAGCGGGCTGGTCCAGCCGATGCGGCCCTGGGCCGGGTCGGCCTCGTCGTGGCCGACCAGCGTAACCGTCCGGCGGACATCGTCCTCGTCTGCCAGATCCAATGTTGCGCCGAAGAACGCATGCGCCCGGTCCGGCTGATCGCAAGGATTCAGCACTTGCGCGCTCTTCATCTTTTTCGATAACCGGTTGAGTTTTCCATCGATCTCCCGCAGCCGCTTGCGGCCGTAGATATAGTCGCCGTTCTCGCTGCGATCGCCGTTGCCGGCGGCCCAATGCACGATGTCGACAACCTTGGGCCGCTCGACCGAAAACAGCACATCATATTCCGCGCGCAAGGCGGCGTAGCCCTGCGGCGTGATCGGGTTGGTGCGTTCGTTCATCTGTCACACCCCAGGCTGGATGCCATGATCGAGAAAATCCGCGCTACCGGCCCAGATAGTTGCTGATGGTGCGGTTGTTCGCGTTCCCGAAGCGCGCATGATCGGGATAGAGCTGATCGTACATCACGGCGTTTTCGAGCACGCGCTGCACATAATTTTTTGTCTCGTAGATCGGGATATCCTCGATCCATTTGACGATGTCTACGCCGCCCATGCGCGGATCGCCATTGGCGCGGATAAACTTGTTCACATTGCCCGGCCCGGCATTGTAGGCCGCCACGGCCAGCGGATAGCTGCCGTTGTAATAATCGAGCATCCGCTGGAAATAGCTGGAGCCCAGGCGGATATTATAGGCCGGATCGCTGGTCAGCGCGCTGGCGCTGTAGCTCAAATTCTGCCGCCCGGCGACTTCGCGCGCGGTGCCCGGCATCAGCTGCATCAGCCCGCTGGCGCCGGCATGGCTGCGCGCCTCCCGATCGAACTGGCTTTCCTGCCGCGCGATGGCGTGCACCATCGTCCAGTTATAGGCTTCCTCGCCCGGCACCGGCACGGTGGGAAAGGCATAAGGGATCACCGCCTCGAGCTCGTTGACGCGCGCGTTGCGGCCCGCCATCACGGCCAGATCGGGACGGCCAAGATAGGTCGACAGATTGATCGCGGCGAGATGCTCTTCCTCGCTCTTGGCGTCGTTGGCGATCGCGCGCAGGAATATGGACTGGTCCTGCCAGCTGCCATATTGGCCAGCCGCCTGCGCCGCCATGTAGATGGGCCGGGAATTGGGCGTGCCCGATGCGGTGAGCTTGGCCACGTCCCGCGCCACCTTGGGGATGGGACGACCGAGTTTTTCCAGCGCCAGTTGCCCGTAATAATGATCGAAATAGCGCGCGGCCCGCTCGTAATACTGGTTGGCAGATGCTGCGTCGCCGGCCTTTTCCGCCGAGATGGCTGCCCAGTACAGACCCTTGGTGATGGTCTGCGGCGATCGCGCGCCCGCGCTGTAAAGCGCGAACATGCGCGCGGCGTCGCCGTAGCGGCCGAGCTTATAATAGGCGGTCTGCCCGGCCAGCCAGGTGAGGCTGGTATAGTCGTCGCGCACGCCCAGCGCCTGCGTGCTGATGTCTGTGCCGATCGGGAAGGCGTCGGCCACGCGGCTGGCGATGCGATAGGCCAGTTCGCTCTGCCCGTCGTTGTCCGCCGCGCGGGCGTTGACGAGCAGCGTTTCGTACCATTCCTCGGCATCTGCGGGATAGGCGGTGAGCGGCGGACGGTTGGCCAGCAGTTCGCGGGTCTGGTAGCTCTCGCCATTGCCGCGCATATAGGTGGCGCGGTCGGTCAGATAACCCGGGTCGGACAGCGATGCCTGATCGTTGCGATAGAGCGCGGATGCCATGTCGGCCGAGCGTGTCCTGATCGCCAGCCGGTCCTGGAAAAGCTGGCGCTTTTGCGGCGTGGCATAGGCCATCAGCGCGGCGGCATCGTTGGTGGCGCCGGCCCACAGCAGCGCATCGATCCGCCGATCATGGTCGCCCGGCGCAAACGTGCTGCCGAACATGCCCATGAGGGTTGTTTCGGCAATGTC
>JBBSUT010000239.1:0-2319 GCA_038234155.1 Sphingomonadales bacterium
CACGCACAGCATCAGCATCAGCGGCAGCATCACGATCACCTGCCCCGGCGGGCCGAGAACGGTGAGGAAAAACGTCCATACCAGCGACAGGCCGATCACCAGTCCGTTCTTCCCATCGGCCATGTTGACCGAGTTGAGATAACCGAGCAGGATCACCAGGCTCACGATCCAGGCAAGAGCGGGCGGAAGAATGATCGATGAACCCCAGCCGGTGATGCGAATTTCCGAGATCAGGAAGCGATGCTCAAGCGCCAGCGCTGCTGCGAAAATCAGCGTTACCAGCACCAGCCGGATGAGCGCCGAGAGATTGTGCCGATCGTCGCTGATCCCGATGAGCGCGCACAGGATCGTCACGACCGCGATAATGCTCAGCGCGTAATTGCCCAGCCCGGCCGGTTCGAAAAACACCATCAGCACCGGCATGATCGGAATGATGACCGCCAGCAGCGCGGCACCGCCCATCAGCGGCGTCTCCTTGCGGTGCAGCTTGATGTCCGACGGGCGATCTAACAGCCTGAATCGGGCAGCGACCCGCGCGGCGAACAGACACAGAACCCAAGTGCTCATAAGAGCATACGCGCTTGTAACGAGCAACCAGGCTGGATTTTCGCTCATTCGCTATCGTATCCCTTGCCAACCGGTCCAATACGCGAGTGGGCGGCGTGGTACGGCGCGATCCCGAGCGGAATTACAAGCATTTGTCAAGCCGGACGGGGCCGGGAGCCGACCGAAATTCGGCGCATTACCAAGTTACTTAGCGCACGCCCAGCACGTGCGGTTGACAGTCGCGGGCGGTAGTGACACCGGACCCATGACCGCAGAGGCAAAACAGACCGTACAGGCCAAGACAATGTCCAATACACCCCAAAGTTCAACCGCTGACGTCTGTGTGATGGGACTGGGCTATATCGGCCTGCCGACCGCCGCCGTGATCGCGCGCAGCGGCCTGCGCGTCCACGGCGTGGATCTGCAGCGCCGCGTGGTCGACACCATCAATCGCGGCGCTATCCACATCGAGGAAAACGATCTGGAGGCACTGGTGCACGCCTGCGTTCAGGACGGTACCCTGCGCGCCGCCACCGAGCCCGTGCCCGCCGCCGTCTTTCTGATTGCCGTCCCCACGCCGTTCAAGGGCGATCATGAGCCGGACATCAGCTATGTGCTGCAGGCGGTGGAAGCAATTGCGCCGCATCTGAAGCCGCGCGATCTGGTGATCGTGGAATCCACCTGCCCGATCGGCACTACCGATGCCGTGCGCGATCGCATTGCCGAGCTGCGCCCCGATCTGGAGATGCCGACGGCGGATGCCGGCCAGAACGCACTGGCGCTGTCCTATTGCCCCGAGCGTGTGCTGCCGGGCAAGATTATCGCCGAGCTGGTCAGCAACGACCGCAGCATCGGCGGACTGACCCCGCGCTGCGCCGAGCGCGCGCGCGCCTTCTATCAGCGTTTCGTTGAAGGCGAATGTATCGTCACCGCGGCGCGCACGGCAGAGATGGTCAAGCTGGTCGAGAACGCGTCGCGCGACGTTGGCATCGCCTTTGCCAACGAACTGTCGATGGTAGCCGACAAGCTGGACATCGATGTCTGGGAAGTGATTGCGCTGGCCAACCGTCATCCGCGCGTCAACATTCTGAGCCCCGGTCCCGGCGTGGGCGGCCACTGCATCGCCGTCGACCCATGGTTTTTGGTCGATTCGGCGCGCGAGCTGACCCCGTTGATCCGCACCGCACGCGAAGTGAACGACAGCAAACCGGACTATGTCGTGGCCCGCGTTGCCGCGCTGATGCGCGGCCGTCCAGAGGCCAGGCTGGCCTGCCTGGGCCTGACCTTCAAGCCCGATGTCGATGATCTGCGCGAGAGTCCGTCGGTCGCAATCGCTGCCAAACTGGCCGATCTGTTCCCCGGCCGCGTGCTGGCGGTGGACCCGCATGTTGAGTCATTGCCCGGCGCGCTCGCCGATAAGTTGCAGCTGTACACGCTCGGCGAAGCGCAGCAGCAATGCGATTTGGGCCTCCTGCTCGTCGACCATAAGGAATTCCGCGCCCTGGCCGAACCGCCGTTTTCTTATTGCTATGATACGCGCGGCCTGTGGCACTGATATTTTCTGTTTGAGAAGAACCGGATTTGTTCGGGAAGAACCGGTCTGCTTTCAAATAAGCTGTCGAATCGAGCGATGACCAGGCCGATGAGGACCAAGCCGACGCCGGCGACAGCGCGATCCGGAACGATGCTACGCATGATTGCCAAGGCAGGTCCAAGGCAGGTATTGTCGCCCATTCGGTTAACCAGCATTCTCACCGGACAGTAATCAGGGAA
>JBBSUT010000240.1:0-2302 GCA_038234155.1 Sphingomonadales bacterium
CATACTGAAAATCGATGATGCCGCACTGGCGCGCGAACGCAGTACGGACGCGCGCACCCACCGCATTCCGTCCGGATTTTCGGACCGCTTTGCTTATGGCTTCACAAGATTGCTACGGTTTTGTGCGGACACCTTTTTTGCCAAGCGATATGGCCACCGCGCGATCATGCTGGAAACGGTTGCGGCGGTTCCTGGCATGGTTGGTGCGACGATCACGCATCTCAAATGCCTTCGGCAAATGACGGGCGACCAGGGCTGGATCAGAACACTCATGGAGGAGGCTGAAAACGAGCGCATGCATCTGATGACCTTTATCGAGGTCGCCAAGCCGAGCTTGTTCGAGCGGCTCGTGATCATGGCGGTGCAATGGGGCTTTTATGTCGGCTTTTTCCTGCTGTATCTCGTTTCGTCGCGGACGGCGCACCGGGTGGTCGGCTATTTCGAGGAGGAAGCCGTCATCAGCTACACCTTGTATCTGAAAGAAATCGACGAAGGCCGCTCGACCAACATAGCCGCACCGGCGATCGCGCGCCATTACTGGCAATTGCCTGAAGACGCGACGCTGCGCGATGTGATCGAGGTCGTCCGCCAGGACGAGGCGCATCACCGCGATGTCAATCACGGGTTTGCCGATACGCTTGCGGGCAAATCTGTCGATTCAAACGCCTATACGCCCTATCCGGCGCACGCGGTTTCGCTGTCTCCTCAGGAGTCATGATGATGCGCCCCTATAGATCGACCTCCATCTTCGATGAAGCCACGCTGCCCAAGGGGCTTCGCAAGGAACACCGCACCAAGGCAGGCGTCTGGGGCGCGGTGCGCGTGCTCGAAGGCGAAGTCCGCCTTGAGTATGGCGATGGGCAGCCCGGATGCGCCGTGACGCCCGGCAATCCCGGCTTGCTTCTGCCCGAACAGCCACATTGGGTCACCCCCCTGGGAAGCATGCGCATGCAAGTAGATTTCTACGACAGCCGTCCCAATCTGCAGGCAGGGTCCAGCCATGAAGTATGAGGCCAGTACTAAACCCCGGACCAAAGCCGAAGCAAGCTTCATTCGCTTGATAATCATTACGTTTTTCGCCGCAGTTCTCACTGTGACAGCAGCATTGCTATATCTTGATTGAGACGGCTCACTCACCATCGGCATCGCCAATTTCATCGGTTTTGCCGTGTTGGCGGTGGTGCTTGGCGCCGGGCTTATGGCGATAGGGTTCTTCAGCTCCAATGTCGGTCATGACGAGCGCGCAAGCGGCCGATACGAACCAACGCCGCCGGATATCACATCCGACGATTGAAGTTTTGAACGATCGCGCTTGATGGCGCATGTTTCGCCAATGATCGATCGGCCAAGATCGATAGCGGGCGTTCGGGTGTCCAATGGCGTGACATCGGCGATCCCGAAGCCGGTTCGGTCTAGGTCCCATTCGAGAAGACCGGTATCGGCAAATGCCATGGAGCGCGAAACGAACAGATTCCGTTGCACCGGTGACGATGGATCGTGGATCGTCGTCGTAGAGCATCAACATTTCGATCGCCGAAAAAACGCTCAAGGCCATCGCGTTTATCCGGGGGCGCGTCGCTTCGCGCTCGATACCGGCGAGCCCGTTCGGCTGATCGATGCGCGAACCTATGAGGTGATCGAAACCGGCGAGCTACTGCTTCGAACCGATTGAGTCAGACGCTGCAGCGCGCAGCCGGTTTTCGCGATTGGCCAGTTCTTCGAATCGGCACAGAGCAGCCGCTTCAGGGGACGAGTTAGCCATTGTCTGTGCCTCCTGGCGGTCGAGCGCGCGCAGATCGCGTCCCTTCGTTTCCTTGCCGAACAGCATGATCAGCCCGAGCGCTGCGCCGGTCGGCACTATCATCAGCACCGCGCCGGTCCCCAGAGCGGGCTCGAGTGCCAATATGCCCAAAAACTGCGCCAGTAATCCGCCGCCCTTGCTGCACGCGGCGACCCATCCGGTTGCCCGGGCGCGAACGCGAAGTGGGAAGCTCTCGGTCGCATAGGGCAGCAATGTGGCGATGATCCCGTTGCTACCGAGAATGAGGAGAGCAACCGGTAGCACGGGGCTGCTGCCGCCAATGTCCAGACGCAGCACGCCGACGAGCCCGATCAGCGTCACCAAAATCATCGCCGCAAGGGTCCATTTCGTGCTCCACCAGCTATAGAGCAAAGCGGCGAGAAAAACGGCGGGCAAGGCCAGCAGCGCGGATTGCGCCAGCAGCCCGCTGGCCGTGGCCACACTGTAACCCTTGTCCACCAGATCGCCGGGCAGCCAAAGCATGAGGCCGAAGTTGATCAG
>JBBSUT010000241.1:0-2258 GCA_038234155.1 Sphingomonadales bacterium
AGAAAGACGTCGTCCGAAACCTGTTGCCACGCGATCGTGCCGTATAGACGCTGCACCTCGAGCAAAGTCGTAAGGCCGGCATCGGCGCGATGGAGACAGACCAGCCTGTCGCCCTCGCGCTTGACGAGCGCGCCGCCTTCGCGCGCAAAGCCGTAGCTGAGATTGGAGAGCGGGACCGGTTGCGCCGTGAGCGGCGGATCGGTCTGTTCCGGTCGCAGTGTGGGGGCAGTTGTGTCCATCATTCGCCCAGAACAAGCGTGGCCGAAACGAAGCCGGCGGCCCCCTGGCGCTCGATCGCCGCGTTGCGCAGCCGAAGATTGCTGGTGTTCTCGATCTCGGCAATCCACGTGACGACCGCATCAAATGGTGCATCGGCCAGCGTGACGCGAAGGTCTGATCCCGACGGTTCGACCTGCTTTATCACGATGCTGGCCGCGGCCGCGCTGTCGGTTACGATGGCCGAGGCGGTTCCGCGACGGAACTTGCCGACCGCCGCGAGATCGCCGCCCCCGGCGCGCAGGCGTGCCTCCAGCAACGCTGCGGCGCGAATATCGATCAATGCGTCGCGCCGGTCCTGGCGTAGCGGCGCGAGAACGACCAGCAACATCCCGAAAATGCCTATCGCCGAGAGCGCGCCCAGCAGAATCTGTTCGCGAATGCTGCGTTCGCTCCACCAAACCCGCACGCGCAGCCAATAGGGCTCTATCACCGACAGGTCGATCCGATCGCGCATCATGCCAGCGTGACCGTATACACACCAACCGCCCGGCCCTGATCGGTGGTCATGGCGCCGCGCGCGGCATTCAGCCCTGCAGCAGAGAGCGCAGCCTCCGCAGCGAGCAGGCTTTCCGCGCTTTCGGCCTCTACCGAGACCGTCAGCGAGCGCGCCGCATTGTCGAACTGGACCGAGCGCCAGGCCACCTGAACCTGGGCGGTGCCCAGGGCGGAGCCAACCCGCGACAGCATGGGAAGGAACAAGCTCGGCGCCGCTATGGGTCCGTCGGGCGTCAATTCGGCGACGACGGCGTTGATATCCTCGCCAACGACAAGCGACGGTTGCATTGTGGTGGCGAGCAAGCGCACCTCGGCCTCGCGCTGGTCAGCGATATTTTGCAACGCGATTGTGTCGGCCACCGCGATGGCAGAGTGCGCCAGCGCGCCAGCGGCCGCGACGATGGCGATGCGTCTCCATATCGCGCTGATCGGACGGCGCGGCGGCGCGTAACGCCCCTGGCGCAGATCGAGCGCGGGCAGCAGCAGCCGCTCGGCCAGTGGTTCGGCATCAAGTTCGAGCGTGGCGGCGTGCATTTGCGGCGGCAGCGGATCGCCATAGGCCACGCAGGCGGGCTCACCCGCAGCCTGCCATGCCTGCTCCAGCAGCGCCGCGGGGGCGGCAAAGCCGGTGCCGTCCGGAGAACGGACCATGACCCGCTCGCCCGCCAGATCGACCGCCCAGCTGCCCGCCCCCGGCCGGGGCAGCGCCAGCGCATCGGGGATAATCGAGGCGTAAACGAGCTCAGCCCGTTCGATCCTGTCGACCCACTGCCGCATCAGATCGTGGCGAACGACCCCAACCAGATAGACATTGTCTCCGATGGCCTCGCCGAGCGCGACATGGACATCGTCGAGCGGTTCGGCGATGCGCTCCTCGATCGCAAAGGGCAGCGCGGCGCGGCGCCGGGCAATGCTCGCGATAGGAGGAAGTTCGACCGCCAGCAGCAAGATATGCTCGGTCCGGACCAGAACCACCGCAGGGCCCTCCTCGAAGTCCTCGACACTCGCCAGCCCATCGCCGTCGAGCGTCCAGATGCCGCTCGCATTGCGGGCTGGCACGATCGGACCATTTCCGCGGGCGATCACTTGGCGTTGTGGATATTCCATATTATCGTGATATAGTATGCGCGATGTACATAAGCCCAAAGCGAAATTCGCCTTTACCCGATGTTTGTGCCCTCCATCGTGCGGAGTTGCGGCCGGCGTCGAGCGATAAAGAGGGTTGCGCGGCGGGCGTGCGTCCTGTGCCGATGAGCGAGGCCGGACTGACGCTGATCGAGATTCTCGTCGTGCTCGCGATCATTGCGGTGATGGCCTATCTGATCGTGCCCAACGTCATCGGGCGCCCGGATCAGGCACGTGCGACGGTTGCACAGACCGATATGCGTACGATTTCGGCGGCGCTCAAAATGTACCGGCTGGACAATGGTGACTATCCCACCAGCGAACAGGGGCTGAAGGCACTGGTTCAGCGCCCGACGTCG
>JBBSUT010000242.1:0-2255 GCA_038234155.1 Sphingomonadales bacterium
CGGCGATCGTGCCGGTGCTCACCGCGCACCCCACTGAGGTACGGCGCAAGAGCGTGATCGACCACAAGAACCGCATCGCCGCGCTCATGCGCCTGCGCGATGCAGGCACCGCGGTCACGCCGGAGGGCGACGATGTGGAAAATGCCATCCGCCGCCAGATCGCGCTGCTGTGGCAGACCCGGCCGCTTCGCGAACGCCGCCTGTTCGTCGCCGACGAGATCGATAATGCCCGCGCCTATATGCGCGACGTGTTCCTGCCCGCGCTGCCGCTGCTCTACGCGCGCTGGGACAAACAGCTGGGCAGCCGCGTGCCGAGCTTCCTGACTTTGGGCAGCTGGATCGGCGGAGACCGCGACGGCAACCCCTATGTCGACGCCGCGACCATGCGGCTGGCGTTCACGGGCGGGGCGCAAGCCGCGCTCGGCCATTATCTCGACATGCTCCACGCGCTCGGCGCCGAGCTGTCGCTGAGCGCCAAATATTCGGACGTGCCCGAAGCCGTGCGGGACCTGGCCGAAACGAGCGGAGACACTGCGCCCAGCCGCCAGGACGAGCCCTATCGCCGTGCGATCTCCGGCCTCTATGCGCGGCTGTGCGCCACCTATCGCAAGCTGACCGGCGCGCTGCCCTCACGCCCGACCGCGATCGATGGTTTACCCTATGCCACGCCGGCCGATTTTCGCGCCGATCTGGCCGCGATCGCCGCCGCGCTGGCATCCGGCGGAGACGGTGCGCTGGCATCGGGCGGCGCGCTCGGGCGGCTGATCCGCTCGGTGGAGACCTTTGGCTTCCACCTCGCCGCCCTCGACATGCGCCAGGACAGCGGCGTGCACCAACGCGTGGTCAGTGAACTGCTGGCGCAAGCCGGGGTAGCGAAGGACTATGCCGCGCTGGACGAACAGGCGCGCGTCGACCTGCTGGTGGCCGAGCTGTCGCACAACCGCCCGCTCGGTGCGCGCGGCGCGGAGCATAGCGAGGAGACCGCCAAGGAACTCGCCATCCTCGAAACCGCCGCCGACATGCTGGCGGCATACGGCCCTTCGGCGATGGACAATTATGTCATCAGCCACGGCGAGACCGCGTCCGACATGCTGGAGGTCTATCTGCTGCTGAAAGAGGCCGGGCTATGGCATGTCGCGGCGGACGGCACGCCCTCCTGTCCCCTGCGCGCCGTACCGCTGTTCGAGACCGTGGCCGATCTGGAAAACGCGCCCGATGTCATGCGCACCGCCTTCCAGCTGCCGCCGATCAAGCGGCTACTCGCCTCTTCGAAAACCGGCGCTGGCGGCGTGCAGGAAGTGATGATCGGATATTCTGATTCGAACAAGGATGGCGGCTATCTGACCTCCACCTGGCAGCTCAATCTGGCGAGCCGTGCGCTGGCCCCGGTGTTCGCGGAAGCGGGCCACGGCATGCGATTGTTCCACGGCCGCGGCGGCGCCGTCGGGCGCGGCGGCGGCAGCGCGTTCAACGCCATCCGTGCGCAGCCGCGCGGCACCGTGCAGGGCCGCATCCGCATCACCGAACAGGGCGAGGTCATCGCCGCCAAATATGGCACGATCGACAATGCCGCGGTGGCGCTGGAAGCCATGGTCTCGGCCACCATGCTAGCCACGCTTGGCGACCGCAGCGTGACTGTGGACGATCGCACGCGCTATTCGGAGGCGATGCAGACGCTGTCAGACAGCGCGTTCAAGGCCTATCGCGATCTGGTTTACGGGACCGACAATTTCGCCGATTTCTTTTTTCAGGCGACGCCAATCTCGGAGATTGCCACCCTCAAGATCGGTTCGCGCCCCGCCAGCCGCAAAAAGGGTCAGCGGATCGAGGATTTGCGCGCGATTCCCTGGGTGTTCAGCTGGGCGCAGGCGCGCGTCATGCTGCCGGGCTGGTACGGCGTCGGCACCGCGCTCGAAGCGTTCGAGGACAAGGCGCTGCTTAAGGAAATGGCCGCCGAATGGCCGTTCTTCCGCGCGATGCTCGCCAATATGGAGCAGGTACTGGCCAAATCGGACATGGCGCTGGCGCGGCGCTATGCCGGGCTGGTCGAGGATCGGGATTTCGCCGAAACCATCTTCGGCCGGATCGAAAGCGAATGGCAGCGCACGCATGACGGGCTGCTGGATGCCAAGGGCGAAAGCTATCTCCTGGAAAGCAATCCCTCGCTGCTCGAATCCATCCGCCTGCGGCTGCCCTATATCGAGCCGCTCAACCAGCTCCAGATCGAACTGATGAAACGCCACCGCGCCGGCGAG
>JBBSUT010000243.1:0-2244 GCA_038234155.1 Sphingomonadales bacterium
CTGGGCATGATGATGCTCTCCCCGTCGATCATATCGATGCCGTTCAAGCTTCTTCTCTTCGTCCTTGTGGACGGCTGGGCGCTCACCATGGGCTCGCTCGCCGGCTCCTTCGTCTCCTGAGGCCCCCGCATGGAACAGACAGATTTCTTCATCGGCATGGCGCAGCAGACGTTGTGGATTACCGCGCTGGCCGCCGCCCCGCTGCTGATCCCCGCGCTCGTCGTCGGCATATTGCTGGGCATGGTGCAGGCCGCCACCTCGATCAACGAGGCGACGCTGAGCTTTGTACCCAAATTGCTGGTGGTGGCGCTGATGCTGGCGCTGTTCGGCGGATCAATCCTCTATCTGATCGCCGATTTCACCATCGAAACCTACAACCGTATCCCGGACCTGCTGGTATGATCGCGCCCGCCTTTGCCGGGGCGGAGGATCAGCTGTGGCAGTGGGTCATGGCGATGATCCGGCCCAGCGCCGCGCTAATCGCCGCTCCGATCTTTGGTGCTACGCAAGTGCCGCTGCAGCTGCGCATCATTCTGGCGCTGATGATCGGCATCGCCGCCGTCGGTCCGGCCGGCGCCGTGATGCCGGGCGAGACGTTGGTGAGCTTTGCCGGCTTTGTGTTTCTTGCGGGCGAAGTCGTGGTCGGCCTATCGATTGGCTTTGCGCTGCAGATAGGCTTTTCCGCCGCCTTTGTGGCGGGCGAAACGCTCAGCAACGCCATGGGTCTGGGCTTTGCCTCGATGAACAATCCGCAAATGGGCGGCTCCACTCCGGTGCTCGGCCAATTCCTCTCGATCATCGCCACGCTGCTGCTGCTGGCGATAGACGGGCATCTGATGCTGATCTCGATCATCGTGGACAGCTATCGCACGCTGCCGCCGGGCCATGCCTTTCCCGGCTTTGCCGCGATCGAGAACCTCGTGCAGTTCGGCGGTTCGCTGTTTTCAATTGGTTTGCTCATCGCCATGCCGGTGGGCGCGTCGCTTATCCTCATCCAGATCATTATGGCCATGCTCGCGCGCTCGGCTCCCGCGCTCAACCTGTTCGCGGTCGGCCTGCCGGTCGCGCTTCTGTCCGGCCTGGTGCTGCTGGCGGTCGCCGCGCCGGTGATGGCGGACGGCATCATGAACGCGCTTGGCGACGGACTGGACCAGTCCCGCATGGTTTCCGGGGGACGCTGAGATGGCGGACTCCCCACCGGGTGGCGGTGAAAAAACCGAAGATCCCACCCAGAAACGGCTGAAGGACAGCGCCAAAAAGGGTGATGTCCTGCAGTCCAAGGAGCTGGGCGTGGCGCTCGTCATGATCGGCGGCGGCGTGATGTTCGCGCTGTTCGGCGGGCAACTGCTGGAGGCCAGTTCGGCCGTGGTGCGCGGCGGTCTGATGTTCGAACAGCAGGATATCGAGAGCTTCGACATGGGCGGGCGCACGCTGAAGCTGCTTGCTCCGCTGGCGTTTCCCTTCGGCGCGCTGGCGCTGCTCCTGGTGCTGGCGGCGGTGGGCACACCCGCCATGCTCGGCTCGCTCGGTTTTCGCTGGGAGGCGATCGGTTTCAAGGCCAGCAAGATGAACCCGGCGTCGGGCCTCAAACGCATGTTCGGCATGCATGCCCTGATTGAGCTCAGCAAGGCGCTGGCCAAGGTGGCGGTGATGGGCGCGGTGGGCGTGGGCCTTATCTATGCCTCGATCCAGGACATGGTGCAGCTGGGGCTGGGCGATATCCGCAGCGCGATCGGCGCGTTCGGCGGATTGTTCGTGTTCACCGTGATCGCCATGGCCGGATGCCTCGTATTCATCGCCATGATCGACGTGCCCGCGCAGATATTCCAGCGCTCCGCCAAGCTGCGCATGACCAAGCAGGAGGTGAAGGATGAACATAAGGAGAGCGAAGGCTCGCCCGAGGTCAAACAGGCCATCCGGCAGCGCCAGCACGAGATGATGAGCGGATCGGCGCGCAAGGCGGTGGAGGATGCCACCGTGCTGCTGGTCAACCCCACGCATTTTGCCGTGGCCTTGCGCTACGACGTGCTGCGCGATCCCGCGCCGGTCGTGCTGTTTCGCGGCCGCGGCGAGCTGGCACTGGTGATGCGCGAGCTGGCGAGCGAGGCCAAGGTGCCGGTCCTGCACTATCCCGAGCTCACACGCGCGATCTATTACACGTCCAAACCCAATCATCTGGTCGACGAGCGGCTCTACATGGCCGTTGCCAGCCTGCTCGCCTTCTTGTTCCGTCTGGATGCCGAA
>JBBSUT010000244.1:0-2211 GCA_038234155.1 Sphingomonadales bacterium
CTTCTTGCGGATACGGGTGACAAACACCTCGATCGTATTGCTGTCGCGGTCGAAATCCTGATCGTAGATATGCTCGATCAGCTCGGTGCGGCTGACGACCTTGCCCTTGTGATGCATGAGATAGCTTAGCAGCTTATATTCCTGCGCAGTCAGTTTCACCGGCTCGCCCGCCAGCGTGACCTTGCCCGAGCGCGTGTCGAGCCGGACGTCACCGGCGTTGAGTTCGCTCGACGCATTGCCCGAGGCGCGGCGGATCAGCGCGCGCAGGCGCGCGATGAGCTCTTCGGTCTGGAACGGCTTGGCCAGATAATCGTCCGCGCCAGCGTCCAGCCCGGCCACCTTGTCCGACCAGCTGTCGCGCGCGGTGAGAACCAGCACGGGGAACTTGCGCCCCTCCTTGCGCCAGCGGTCCAGCACGGTCAGCCCGTCGATTTCCGGCAGGCCGAGGTCCAGAATGATGGCATCATAATTTTCGGTGGACCCCATGAAATGACCGTCCTCGCCATCGGTCGACAGATCGATGGCATAACCGATCCCTTCCAGCGTGGATTTGAGCTGCTGACCCAGCGTGGGTTCGTCTTCGACGATTAGGACGCGCATGAATTTCTCCGGATGGCTTGGCTGTTCATTGCTATGGCGACTAGGGCCGTAACGACTAGGCCGCCTGGAAGTTCAGGGCAAAGGCTTTACGTCACCGGCGCACGATGCCGCGCGATCAGCGCGTGTCGATGATCCGGCCGGTGGTGGCGTCCACATCGACAAAATAGACACGGCCGTCCTTCAGAAATTTCAGCGTGTATATCTGCGTGCGCGAATCATATTCGGGGCCGAGATACTGGGCCCCGCGCATGCGCGGCAGCACGCGCCGCTCGATTTCGCGCAGGCTCAGCGTTTCGCCCGACCGCATGTGGGTTCGCGCGCGGTCCGCCTCGTCCCCCGGCGGGGCGTGACTGGCGGCATGGACCGCCGGAGCCGTCAGCGAGACGGTGGCCGCGCAACAGGCGGCAAGCAGGGAAGTGGACATACGCATCGTTGACCGGGGTAGCTACAAGGCATTGAACCGTTTGTGAATATGTCGGTCAGCTTGCGTATTGGCGCGGTACGGTTGCCCCGGGTACAGCCGCCCATGCTGGTCTGCGCACCGCCATGCTTGCCAATCGCGCGCTCGGCAGCTTATGGGCGGGGTCTTATTGTTTGCTGCCCCACGGTTAGGTCTGGCAATGACATATCTGGTTACCGGGGCCGCAGGCTTCATAGGCTATCATCTGTCCAAACGCCTTTTGGCGCGCGGCGAGGCCGTGATCGGCCTGGATGTGGTCAACGACTATTATGATCCCCGGCTAAAGCGCGATCGGATCGCCGATCTACATACCGCTCATGGCGACAATTTTCGCTTCATCGAAACCGATTTTGCCGACGACAAGGCGCTCGAAAGCGATCTTGCCGGGATCGTTATCGATCACATCGTCCATCTGGGCGCGCAGGCGGGCGTGCGCTATTCGATCGAGAACCCGCGCGCCTATATGCAGTCCAATCTGGTCGGACATCTGAACCTTTTGGAGATCGCCCGCGCCCGCAATGTGCCGATGGTCTACGCTTCCTCCTCCTCGGTCTACGGCGGCAATGACCAGTTGCCGTTTCGAGTGGAGGAACGGGTCGATCATCCGCTCTCGCTCTACGCCGCCACCAAGAAGGCGGACGAACTGATCAGCGAGACCTACGCCCACCTTTATCGCCTGCCGCTGACGGGCCTGCGCTTCTTTACGGTCTATGGCCCCTGGGGCCGCCCGGACATGGCGATGTGGCTGTTCACCAAGGCGGTTCTGGCGGGCGAACCGATCAAGGTGTTCAATAACGGCGAGATGCGCCGCGATTTCACCTATATCGATGATATCGTGTCCGGCGTGATCGCCTGTCTGGACAATCCCCCGCCCGACGACGGCGAAGCGAAGCCGGGCGGCAGCACAGGGCCGCACCGCATCTACAACATCGGCAACAACCGTTCCGAAGAGCTGACCCACATGATTGCGCTGATCGAGCAGGCCTGCGGGCGCACGGCGATCCGCGAAATGCATCCGATGCAGGCGGGCGACGTCAAGGAAACCTACGCTGATATCAGCGCGATCGAGAACGATCTGGGCTATCGGCCCACCACCGCGATCGCCGTCGGCGTGCCGCGCTTCGTTGACTGGTACCGGGATTATCATGCGC
>JBBSUT010000245.1:0-2198 GCA_038234155.1 Sphingomonadales bacterium
CGCCGATCGCGGGGGACGTACCAGGCGACGGGCTGAGCGGCTTGGCGGACAGCAAGGACAAACCGGGAAGTAGCGTCACGATTGCGGCTCCATCATGCGGCGCGGCCGAGCGCGCGGTTCGTTGCCCAGCTTGCGGTCGAGCGCTTCTTCCACGCCCGTTGCCGCGCGCACGACCAGCTTGTCCGCCATCTCGCGTTTGCGGTAGGCGGCAATGCGCTGCCGCTCCATCTGGGCAGTCTTTTGCCGGGCCTGGTCGATTGCGCCGTCCAGCCCGCCTTCGGCGCGGCGCAGGCGGTCGACCAGCTCCAGCTGCGCGTGCAGGGCCCGCCCCTCGCGGCAGGCGCTGCCGGCTTCGTACAGCGTCACGGCGAGCGATTTCAGATGCATGCGTTTGCGCTCCAGATCGGTCTCGGTGCCCCGCGCCGCAGCACTGTCTCCAGTGGCGATGCGCAGCTGGGTCTCGCGCATCCCCAGGATACGCTGGCGGCTGCTCAGCAATTTCCTCACGCGCCGAAGCTCTTGGACAGCGCGGCCACGCTTTCGTCCATGCTCACGGATTCTTTTGCACCTTGGCGCACAAAGGCGAGCAGCTCGTCATGGCGGGCCACGGCTTCGTCGATCGCCGGATCGCTGCCTTCGCGGTACGCGCCCATCAGCAGCAGATCGCGGTTTTCCTCATAGGCGGACCAGAGCCGCCGGAAGTTGGTTTGCGCGATGCGGTGGTCCTCGTCGATGATATCGGTTGCCACGCGGCTCAGGGATTTGCCCACGTCGATGGCGGGAAACACGCCCTGTTCCGACAGCAGCCGCGACAGGATGATGTGCCCGTCCACGATCGCGCGGGCAGTGTCGACCACCGGATCTTCCATATCGCCGCCATCGGCCAGCACGGTATACAGCGCGGTGATTGATCCGCCGCTCGCGCGGTCGTTGCCCGCGCGTTCGATCAGGCGCGGGATCAGCGCCAGTGCGGATGGCGGATAGCCCTTCATCGTGGGCGGTTCGCCCAGCGACAGGCCAATCTCGCGCTGCGCATGGGCGATGCGCGTCAGGCTGTCGATGATCAGCAGCACGCGCTTGCCCTGGCCGCGGAAATATTCGGCGATCGCGGTGGCGCGCGCGGCGGCGCGCAGGCGCAGGACCGGCGAATAATCCGCCGGTACCGCCACGGTAACGGTGCGCTGGCGCATCGGGCCATCCAGCTTGGTCTCGACAAAATCGCTCACCTCGCGCCCGCGCTCGCCGATCAGGCCGACGACGGCGATATCGACATCGGCATGGGCGATAATCTGTCCGATCAGCACCGACTTGCCAACGCCCGAGCCCGCCGCGATGGCGATGCGCTGGCCGTAGCCTGCGGTCAAAAGCCCGTTGATGGCACGCACGCCCAGATCGATCGGCTGGGTGACGCGCCCGCGATTGAGCACGTTGGAGCGTTTGCCGGCGAGCGGCCAGAACGTGTCGGTGATGATCGGGCCGCCGCCATCCAGCGGTTCGCCCATCGGGCCGATGACGCGGCCGAGCAGGCTGTCACCCACCTGCGCCTGGCTCGATTGCATGTCCGGCTCCACGCGCGCGCCGTTGCGTACGGCGCCGTCGCTTTCCAGCGGGATCATCAGCGCGCGGCTGCCGCGAAAACCCGCGATCTCCGCCTTGATGGCGCGGCCGTCCGCGGTGCGGATGGTGCCGCCGAAGCCGATCGGGTAATCGAAGCCTGTGACTTCCATCATGCCGGCGTCATGCGCGACCAGCTTGCCGATTCGGCGCGGTCCTGCCCCGATGGCACCGATCCGCTCGACCATTGCGGTGAGCGCCTTTTCCTGCGCGGCGATCACCGTGCGAATTCCGGCACCGCGATGACCGTGCGGGACGCCCGCACCACCAACATCAACGTGCGGGTCGCCCGCAGCGCGATCATCGCGCCGATGCCAGGCTGGCGAGCATCGCGTCCAGCTCGTCCAGCACGGGCTGGGTGCCCTGCTCGATCCAGCCGTCGGCATGCGCCAAGCATAAGGTGCCGCGCGTGAGCCAAGTGTCTTCTTCCATCGTCAGGCCCAGATCGTCGGTGCCCAGCAGCAGCCGGTCGTCGGGATGAATATGGAGGACGGCGTGCGAACAGTCTTTTTCCGCCAGCCGCGCGAGCGCGGCGCAGTGCTGGCGCAGCGTGTCGGCATCCGGAGCGGAAAAGCCCGCGGTCC
>JBBSUT010000246.1:0-2180 GCA_038234155.1 Sphingomonadales bacterium
AACGATGATGTCGATCGCTGCTTTCGCGACGTCAACACTATCCTGCGCGCCGAACGTATGCGCCGCCGCCGCCAGACCGGCCTGATCGAATTCGCCCGGCAGCTCATGCGCGACTGACCGGGCGCCGACACGTACCTGGGCGCCTGCACGAAGAAGGGCTCCGCATCGCTGCAGAGCCCCATAAGTATGTGAAGACGCTTTCTGTGAAGAAGCGGGGTCAGCCGCCGATGAGCGGCTGCACCACCGGAGCCAGCGTCGGGTCCAGCGTTCCGGCCGTGTTCAGCGCTACGGCCACTTGCTTGACCTTGGCGTACCATTCCGGATCGGCGGTGACGTTGTTCATGCCGATCGCGGCGGTCAGATAGCCATTGCCCAGCGCCGCATTGGCAGGATCGGCAGCATAGCCCTCCTGCGCAACGTCCGCGGCTTCCTTGAAATAGGGCTCGGCAGTCGGCTTGTCGGCGGTCTGCAGCATCACGTTGCCGGTGCTGTTAAGCGAATTGACCAGCGCCAGGCGTGCGTTCGCATCGCCGGGATTGGCGGCAAAGACGGCGCGGCGCGCGGGCACCGCTTCCTGCAGCATCGCGCCAATATCGGCGACGTCGCCCGTCTGCGCCCGGCTCACCGCCACGGTCGTCAGCGCGTCGGCCAGAAAGCCGCTGCTCTGCGCATCACCGGTCGCCGCCATGGCGCGGATGGTGTCCAGATGCGGCGTCAGCGCGGCCACAGCGCCGGCATAATCGCCGCTCTTTTGCAGGCCTTGCGCCTTGGTAAAGCCCTCGATGGCGGCGTTGCGCTGTTCAACGGGGATGTTCACCAGCGGATCGGCATCGGAAGCGCCATCGGAAGCCGGGCTGACATCGGCCCGCGCCGCGCCGTCACCCGATAGCATCGCAGCATCGCTCGCGGCCTCCGCCGGAGCGTCTGCCTCCATCTGGCTGTGATCCATCTGGCTGTGATCCATCTGGCTGTGATCCATCTGGCTGTGATCCATCTGGCCGTGATCCATCTGGCCGGCATCCATCGTTTCCTGCGCCAGCGCGGGCACAGCAAAGGCGGTTGAAGTCATCAGGGCGGCAGCAAAAATACGAGTCTTTGTGATCGGTCTTCTCCTAGGGTCGTTTCGTTCGGCACGGTCCAGCCAAAGCATATACCGGGCATCTCACAGGCAAAACGGTTTTCGCGTCCGGTCCGTTCCCATGATTGGTTTAGCGCCGCCGATATGAACCGTGGTTTTACGCAGCCGAAGGCGGCGACGGCGCGCAGTCCGGCCGCGACAATGCGCGAAAGCGCCACGCGGCATCATAGTCCGCCTTGCGCGCCGCGCGCGTGGCCACCGCCAGACTGTCCTCGCCCCACAGCTGCTGCTCCCACAGCTCGTCCAGGATCGACGCTTCCCATGCCGCATCCACGTCGATCGCGCCCTCGTCTACCGCCAGCATCAAAACGAGCGAACCGCTCAGCGGCACGGTGCGCGCAAAGGCTGCCAGCGTCAGATCATCGCGCGCCGCCAGCGCTGCCGATAGCCGCTCCAGCGTTTGCGGCGGCTGGCCGACATGCATGACGCCCTGCGCCAACCGGAAATCGATGGCGAACCGGCCGCGCGCCCACGCCAGCACGGGGTCCCAGGACGCCGCTTGCCGCGCCACCAGCGCTTCCGGCTCAGCGGCGCGGTAATAAAGCAGGTCGGTATCGCCATAGTTGGACAGGTCTTGCTGGAAATCGCGCCGATCCTTGCCGATCCGGTCGATCGCGGCATTGGCGAGCCCGGTCAGCCGCATCGACCCCGGATCGATCGTGTCGCCCTGCGCCCGCCATTCTTCCGCCACCGCCAGCGCCAGCGCCTCGTTCGGCAGCGCCAGCATTTTGCGCGCGGGGGTTTTGACCGCCCGCCCGTCAAGCAGGACGGCATAGCCGTGCGCGCGCCGCTCCAGCGATACGTGCTTGTAGAAGCGCTTGGTCATGGATCGCCGCGGCTGCGCCACTGGGCGCTCAGGAAGCGCGGGATGAAAACGAAGTCGGCAAAGCCGAGCAGGATCAACGCCGCGCCCAGCGCTTTGGGCGCGGCGATCAGTCCGATGAAGATGCACAGGCCGACGACCACGGTAACCGCCCCCATCAACCGGGCGATCGAGATAATAAAGAACCGCGCCTTTGCCGGATCGTCGCTCATGCCATGT
>JBBSUT010000247.1:0-2125 GCA_038234155.1 Sphingomonadales bacterium
CAAGGGGTTCGAACTGCTGCCGCGCCGCTGGGTGGTCGAGCGGACCTTCGCATGGCTCGGCCGGAACCGCCGTCTTGCAAAAGACTTCGAACAAACCATCGCCCCGGCAACCGCATGGCTCTTTGCCGCCTCCGTCCAGCTTCTCACTCGCCGCATCGCAAGACTATGAAATTACGTCACATAGTTTCGAGTCAGACTCTGAGCGCGCAGTATGTGCTCCAGACGAAAAAAAACGGCCCCGGATCGCTCCGGGGCCGTTCTTGAAATCAGGCTACAGCTTATTGCGTGTCGCCGATGCCGGTCTCGCTGGGAGCGATCTCGCCATTGTCGTCCATCGCATTGGCTTTTTCTTCGCCCATTTCCTCGACCACATCGGCCTTGTTCTCGAGCATGTCTTCCTGAGCTTCCGAGGTGGCGCTGTCGGCCATCTCGTCAATTTGGTCGGCCTGCGCTTCGGCATTGTCTTCGACAGCGTCAGCTTCCTTGCTCTGGCAAGCCGTCATCAGGGTAGCCGAGCTCAGCAGAGCCGTGGCCAGTACAAATTTACGCATTAGATTCTCCCTAGTTGATCGCGGTCAGACCGCTCGATCGACGCACAATCTCGCGAAATGTGCATCCGGTTGCAAGCGAAAAGCGGCCAGCCGTAACATAATTGACAGATGCTGAATGCTGAGAGTCTGGCGTAATCCGTTTTAATAGAAGTGCTTAGATGGTTAACGCTCCAACGCCCACCGGAGCGGTCAGACAGAGCGGGCATCGGACAAACCCGATTTAATGGCCACTGCCCGCGTGAAAATCCGTTCAAACATGGCTTCGGTGAGCCGTCCGGTGTTCGTATTGTAGCGCGAACAGTGATAGCTATCGATCAGCGTCCGGCCATCGGGCAAGGTGTGGACGGCTTCGTGACCGAACGGGTAGTCGACCAGCCGACCGCCGTTGTGGCGAATGAAACTGTCGTGCGCGATCCGTCCCAGTGCCACGAAGATCCGGGCATGCGGCAAGGATTTTTCCTGCGCCGTAAGGAAGCGGCGGCAGTTGTTTATCTCGCAAGCATCGGGCTTGTTCTGCGGCGGCAGGCATTTCACCGCATTGATAATGATCGCACCGTTCAGGACCAGCCCGTCGCCCGCGCGCGCGCCGTAGGTGCCATGCGCCAGATCCGCCTTGAGCAGCGTGGCAAACAGCAGGTCGCCCGCATAATCGCCGGTAAACGGGCGCCCGGTGCGGTTGGCGCCGTGTTTGCCCGGTGCGAGCCCGATGATGGCCAGCCATGCCTGCGGATCACCCCAGGCCGGTACCGGCGCATTCCACCAGTCGGGATGCTCGGCCTGCAGATCGCGGCGCAGCCCCACCAGACGCGGGCACAGATCGCAGTCGCGCGGTGGTTCGGTCGCGGCCAGCGGCATTTCAACATCAGCATGATTGTCCATCTCCCTTGCCTATCGCGCGCGCGCTTTGCATGCCAGTGCCCAGCGTTGAGATTGAGACAGGACGTCAGCCATGCCAGGATGTCGACCATGAACGAGCCGGTCATCCACCGCTATATCGTTGCGCTCGGTTCCAACCAGCGCCACGGCATCTTTGGGCCTCCGCCCCGGATTCTGGTCCGAGCAATGGCATCGATGGGCGCGCTGGGCACCGTCGAACGCCGGTCCGCGATCCATGCGAGCGCCCCGATCGGTCCATCGAACCGCCGCTACGCCAACGCCGTGGTGGAACTTGTGACGGACCTGGCCCCGGTCGATCTCTTGTCCGCGCTGCAGCGCATCGAACGCGGCTACGGCAGGCGGCGCGGCCAGCGCTGGAGCCGCCGCGTCCTCGATCTCGATATATTGCTCTGGGAGCGGGGTTGGTTCCGCTCGCCCCATCTCACAATTCCCCACGTCCACCTTGCCGCGCGCCGCTTCGTGCTCGCTCCCGCCGCCGAAATTGTCCCGGGTTGGCAGGATCCGCACTCGCGCTTGACCATCCGCCACCTCGCCTATCGTCTCACACGCGCCAAGCCGCTTGACCGCGGACCGCCTCCTTTATAGGGCACCCACCAGTGAGGGCCCTTAGCTCAGTCGGTAGAGCAACTGACTTTTAATCAGTAGGTCGCCGGTTCGAACCCGGCAGGGCTCACCAC
>JBBSUT010000248.1:0-2123 GCA_038234155.1 Sphingomonadales bacterium
ATCGGCCGCACGCGCCGCGATCGCCCGCCCCGCACATAACCGGCAACCATGCCATGATCCGGCGTGAAAACCCGCACGATCGCACCATGCTCACCATGAAGACGCACCGAGCAAATGATGCCTTGGGTGGAAAGCTGCGGCATCAGATTGGTGCTAGCACCACGGCACGAACGGCGTTCGAGTACATCTGTCCGTCAACTCACATGAAAAAAGTCGTAGACCGTCTGGGCCACGCTGTCGTTGACGCCGGGTGCGCGTTTGAGGTCGTCCAGACTGGCGCTTTTGACGGCGCGAGCGGTGCCGAAATGCATCAGCAGCGCGCGCTTGCGGGCGGGGCCGATGCCGGGCACCTCGTCGAGCGGGCTGCTGCCCATCGCCTTGGCGCGCTTTTGGCGGTGTGCGCCAATGGCAAAGCGATGCGCCTCGTCGCGCAGGCGCTGAAGATAGAACATGGCCGGGGCGTTGGGGGCCAGTGTCAGCTGGCGCCCGTCGGGCATATGGAACACTTCGCGCCCGTCGCGGCCATGATGCGGCCCCTTGGCCACGCCCACCAGCGCGACATCCTCGATCCCCAGCTCCTCCAGCGCGTCCATCGATGCAGAAACCTGTCCCTTGCCGCCGTCGATCAGCACCAGATCCGGCCAATCGCCCTTGTTGCGATCCGGATCTTCCTTCTGCGCGCGGGCGAATCGGCGCTCCAGCACTTCGCGCATCATGGCGAAATCATCGCCCGGCGCGGTCTCGGGGCGCTTGATATTGAACTTGCGATAGGCGTTCTTGCGAAAGCCCTCCGGCCCGGCAACCACCATCGCCCCAATGGCGTTGGTGCCCTGGATATGGCTGTTGTCGTAGATCTCGATGCGGTCCGGCGGACCTTCCAGATCGAACAGCACGGCCACCTCGGCCAGCAGCCGAGTCTGGCTCGCCCCCTCGGCCAGTTTGCGATCGAGCGCCTCGCCCGCATTGCGCTCGGCCTGCGCCATCATCTTGCGCCGGTCGCCGCGCTGCGGAACGACGATCGACACCTTGCCGCCCGCGCGTTCGGACAAGGCATCGCACAACAGCTCCGGTTCGGCCAGTTCGCGGTCCAGAAGCAGCAGCCGCGCCGGCGGCACCTCCTCGTAAAATTGCACCAGGAAGCTCGCCAGCACCTCCTCCTCAGGCACGTCCCTCACATGGGCGGGAAAGAAGCTGCGGTGGCCCCAGTTCTGCCCTGCGCGGATGAAGAACGCCTGCACACAGACCTGTCCGCCCCTGCTCGCCAGCGCGAACATGTCGGCATCGTTCAGCCCCTGCGCGCTGATCGCCTGGCTGCCCTGAATGAAGGTGAGCGCCTTCAGCCGATCGCGGTAGAGCGCCGCCATCTCGAAATCGAGATCGACCGCGGCCTTTTCCATCTGTAGCCCAAGCTTTTCCTGCACGCCGGTGGATTTGCCATTGAGGAAGCTCTCCGCATCGCCCACCAGCTCGGCATAATCTTCCTTCGACACGCGGCCGACGCACGGTGCCGAACAGCGGTTGATCTGATACAGCAGGCAGGGGCGCGACCGGTTGTTGAAGAAACTGTCGGTACAGCTGCGGAGCAGGAACATCTTCTGGAGCGCGTTCAGCGTGCGGCCGACCGATCCGGCGCTGGCGAACGGCCCGAAATATTTGCCCTTCGCCCGCCGCGCCCCGCGATGCTTCTGGATGCGCGGAAAATCATGGTCCTGCCGCAGCAGGATATAGGGGAAGCTCTTGTCGTCGCGCAGCAGCACATTGTACGGCGGGCGATAGCGTTTGATCAGCTGCGCCTCGAGCAGCAGCGCCTCGGCCTCGCTCTCGGTCGTCACGATCGTCATGCTCCGCGTTTGCGAAACCATGCGTTGCAGCCGTGCGGGCAATTGCTGCCACTGGGTATAATTCACCACCCGCGATTTCAGGCTGCGCGCCTTGCCGACATATAATATCTCGCCGCCGCTATCATGCATGCGATAAACGCCCGGCCGCTGCGGCAAGGTTTTCCACACGGTACGGATCGCGGCGACACCCGCCTCCAGATCCGGCTTGTCCGACCCGCGCACGGTATAGGCGGATTTCTCCTCGTTGAACCGGCTCGGCGCGTTGGGCTGGTCCGGACGTCC
>JBBSUT010000249.1:0-2106 GCA_038234155.1 Sphingomonadales bacterium
CGGCGCTGCAGGTCTTTCCACGGGGTGTCCTCGCCGATGATGACGGGGCAGGCGGCAGCTAGCGCTTCGAAGATGGAATAGCCAAAATTTTCGCTGAGCGAAGGCAGCAAAAGAACATGTTTGCGCGTCAGCATTTCCGATATGGCGTGGTTTGCGATCTCTCCCAGATGACGGGCGTCAATATGCGGGGGCAAGGCCGCGATCAATTTTTCGCACTGGCGCCAGTACTCCGCGTCATCGATCGGGCCGTAGATGGCGAGATCGACCCTGTGCTCAACCAGCGCCAGCGCTGCCAGCGCACGGTCGAGTCCCTTGATCGGTGAGATGCGACCCACAAACACCAGTTGCAGCGGGTCGCCCGGCATTTTTGGCAATACCGGCCCGGCCGCAGGGAGCGCCTGCATATCGTTGGCCTGAAAGATCGGCTGGCGCGGGAACGCGCGGCGCACGTCGGACTGTTCGATCGGGGACGTGACGTGCAGCGTCACGCCGCCAAGCAGGCCGGACGCCTTCAAAATCTTCAGATACAGCGATTTGCGGGGCGCATGCAGACCGAGCGCTGCCGCAGAAAACTCGCCGCGGGTGGACAGCACGGCGGGCGCGCGGTTTCCGCCGGGCAGTTTGCGTGCGATCAGGGCGGGCAGGGTGAACCAGCGGTCCCAGACGCTGTTGAGCATCAGGATATCGTGATCGGTCTCGCGCAGCACCGCCACGATGCCGCGCGCTCTCCAGCGGTTGACGGGCAGATAACAAAATTTGGCAAAGCCCAGATCGTGCCAGACCCCTATTTGCGCCAGTCTGGTGTCGGTGCCCTTGGGACCCACGCTGGCAAGGATCCGGAATTCGAACCGGTCACCCAGCAGCTGGCACAGCGCTCTGACGCTCTGGTTGGGGCCGCTGGAATCATTGCCGGGCCAAAATACGCCGATCAGGATCAGCACCACCGGCTTGCGCGCGGGGTCGCTCATGTCAGCGCATCCTCGCCGTCGATAGCCATGCCGTGATGCTCCCGGATCCACGCCTTGAACCCATCGAACCCGCGGTCCCGCACGATGGCGCGGGCCTCTGCCACCTTGGCATCGACCAGGAAAAAATTCCACAAGCCTTGCAGCGCGTGAAATGCAAACCCGCGCCGACCGTCCAGAAAACCGCGCAGCCCGATGTAGCGGAACAGGAAATAGAGGATCGCGCGCAGATAGAGCGGCAGCGGCAGGTAGAAACGCTCTCGCAGCGCGCGTTTGCGGCGCGCGTCGGCGTTCATCTCGGTGCTGAAGGCATCGCTGTTGGTGCCAAATTCCCAAAGGATATACTGGATCATCTGGCGGGTGGCATAGCCATTGTGCTTTTCGGTCCACCAGTGGATGTCGTTCAAATTCTCGTCGTAGAAATATCCGTCCTCCAGCTGCCGGGTCTCGCCGCCGCGGATCAACACATGCTCATCCATCCAGCGTTGCTCGATCTCGGCCTGGCCCGTGCGCCAGACGCGGCTGAGGACAACCTTGCCAAAGCCGCCGTAGCGGATCACCTTTTGCTTGAATATCACGCGGCGGCGGATGCCATATCCTGCCACATCGGCTCCATCCAGGGGCAGGCGGCGGCGCAGTTCCTCAACGGTGGCGGCATCGAGATATTCGTCCGAATCGAGCCGGATCGTCCAGCCCGTGTCGATGGCCGCGGTTTGCATGCCCCAGTTGAACTGCTCGGCGTGCGAGGTGAACTTTCGCTGGAGGATGTCCGCGCCATGGCGCCGGCCGATGGCCAGGGTGGCATCGGTGGAGAAGCTGTCCACCAGCACCACCCGCTTCACATAGGGGGCGATGCGTGAGAGGCAGCGGTCCAGGTGGATCGCCTCGTTATAGCACAGGATGACGGCGGTGGCGTCGATCGGTGCGCCGGGTTCAGGGGCGGTGTAATCAATCATGCTGCGCGCTCATCGGCCGGAGCCGCGATCAAATCATGGCGGGCCTCGGTTTCGGCAATCCAATGAGATGGCGATCCGCCGCGCATTGCCGCACGCGCCTCGAACAGCTTCACCTGCGTCAGCAGTGGCACCCAGAAATTGCACAGGAAATGCCAGACCAAGCCGCGCCGCCCGTCGAGCAGTCC
>JBBSUT010000250.1:0-2069 GCA_038234155.1 Sphingomonadales bacterium
CCAGGGAATAACGCTGATCGCGGTCTCTATCGCCATCACTGCGGGGGTCTACGGCGCGGTCGGGCTGCTGGTGAAGCTCGACGATATCGGGCTGCATCTGGCCAAGGACGGCGGCCCCATGGCGGGCTTTGGCCGCGGCCTCGTCAAGGTCATGCCCGGCGTGCTCAGCGCCATCACCGTCATCGGCACTGCGGCAATGCTGTGGGTTGGCGGCGGGATCATCATTCACGGGCTGGAGAGCTTCGGGATCGACGCCCTTCCGCACGCCATCAACGGCGTCAGCCAAAGCGTGGAAGAAAGCGCGGGCGGCATCGCCGGCTGGATCGTGGAGGCAGGGCTGTTTGGCGTGGTCGGCGTGATCATCGGCGCGGTTGTGGTTGGGTTGCACATGGGCTGGGTGGGGCTGCGCGGCGGGCATTGAGCTTCATCTGGTCACGGGCCTTGGCCGCTTGATGCCTATTTTTGCTCCGATTATCTTTTCATGATGGCGCGGCAATGTCTACGCCAGTTTCTGTGAACCGCACCCCCGACTTCCCCGGCGCGCTGGCCCGTGCCCGCGCCAATAGCCCGTTTCTTGCGCGGCTGATCGAACAGCGCCCCGCCGTGGCCGCGCTGCTGGACGCCGGTGACGCGGACGCCGCCCTGGCCCTGGCGCGCGAAGAGGGCGAGGCCTGCGCCGACGTCTCCGAAGGCCTGCGTGTCGAGCGCGGCGGCGCGGCGCTGACCGTGGCGATTGCCGATCTGGCGGGGGCGTGGGATCTGACGCGCGTCACCCGCACGCTGTCCGATTTCGCCGACCGCGCGTGCGGCCGCGCCGTCGCCGCTGCGATCACCGCCCGCACGCCGGATGCCGAGCCGCAGGGATTTGCCATTATCGCGCTGGGCAAGCATGGCGGGCGCGAGCTCAATTACAGCTCGGATATCGACCCTATTTTTCTCTACGACCGCGAGACGCTGCCGACCAGGGACGGGGAAGAACCGGCCAAGGCGGCGGTGCGGATCGGGCGGCGCGTGCTCGAACTGCTGCAGGATCTAACCGAACATGGCTATGTCTTCCGCGTCGATCTCAGGCTCCGCCCGACGCCCGAGGTCAGCCCGATCGCGCTGCCGATCGCGGGTGCGATATCGCATTATGAAAGCTCGGCCATGGCGTGGGAGCAGGCCGCATTCATCCGCGCGCGGGCCGCAGCGGGAGATATGGCGCTGGGTGCGCGCTTTCTCGATGCCATTCGACCCTTCATCTGGCGGCGCTCGCTCGATTTCGGCCAGATCCGCAATATCGACACCATGCGGCGTGCCATCCGCGACCATTATTCCGGTGGGCAGGCGATCGGGCCAGGTTACGATCTGAAGCGCGGGCGCGGCGGCATCCGTGAGTGCGAATTCTTTGTGCAGGCGCAGCAGCTGATCCATGGCGGGCGGAACGAGGATTTGCGCGCCGCCGACACGCGCACTGCGCTGGCCGCGCTCGAGGCGGCGGGGCACGTACCTGCGGACGATGCCAACGCCATTCGTAGCGCGTATGAAGTGCTGCGCACCGCCGAACACCGCCTGCAGATGCTGCACGATCGGCAAACCCATGCCATCCCGAAACGGGCGGACGAGCGCAACGCCGCGGCGCGGCTCCACGGTCTGGCGGACGGCGATGCGCTGATCGGCTGGATCAAGCCCTATGCCGCGCGGGTCGACGCTATCTACAGCGATTTTGCCGATTGGGAGGAGGCCCAGAAACCCATGCTTCCGCTAGACAATGACCGGTTGGAGGAGTCGTTGCTGGCACTGGGTTTCGACGTGCCGGTCAACGCCGCGCGGCTGGTGCGGCAGTGGCGTAGCGGAAAACTGCGCGCGATCCGCAGCGAGAAAGCGCGCGAGGGGTTCGAGGCGGTGCTGCCGGCCCTGCTGACCGCCATCGCGGCGGCGCCCGATCCCGCGCGCGCGCTGGCCCGGCTGGATTCGATGTTCGAGCGGGTGCCGAGTGCGATCAATTTTTTCGATCTGCTGGTGGCCCGTCCCGCGCTGATCGCGCTGCTCGGCGATCTGCTCAGCTACACGCCCGTGCTTGCCGACCA
>JBBSUT010000251.1:0-2057 GCA_038234155.1 Sphingomonadales bacterium
CGCGTCAGCGAAAATGCCTCGATCTCGGCCGGTGTCGGCGTTGGCTTTGACAGCGGCGAAGTGGGCGCCCGCGGCGGCTTCCAGGTCGCTTTCTAAAAGCCCTTTCGAAGTTGCAAAAAGGGGTCGGTGCAGCGATGCATCGGCCCCTTTTTCATGCCGCGAGGTCAAAAGCTTTGAGCAGCTGGATGATGGCGTGAATCCTGACCCGCCTGACCCGCCTGATCGGCGATGGTCCAGGCGTCACATGTCCGCCGCCGGCATGGCGATCTGGACGGGACACCGCGCCGTTTTTCCGAGGGAGCCGGATGGGCGCGTCAGTCGGCCAACAGAAGCTTTGCGATCCGATCGCTGCTGTGCCCGTCGCCGAACGGGTTGTGCGCCTGCGCCATGGCATCATAGGCGGCCGGGTCGGTCAGCAGACGCACGGTCTCGTCGTAGATCCGGTCCGCATCGGTGCCAACCAGCCGGGCGGTGCCCGCCTCCACGCCCTCGGGCCGTTCGGTCGTCTCGCGCATGACCAGCACCGGTTTGCCGAGCGCGGGCGCCTCCTCCTGCACGCCGCCGCTATCGGTCAGCATCAGTTCGCACGCCATCTGCAACGCCACGAAATTGGGGTAGTCCAGCGGATCGATCATGGCGATCGTGTCGATTCCGGCCAGGGCATCGTCCATGATGGCGCGCACATTGGGGTTGGGATGGATCGGGAAGATAATCGCGACGTCCGGCAACGCGGCGATGCGCTGTAGCGCGGACGCGATATTCTCCAGGCCCGATCCAAAATTCTCGCGCCGGTGCGTGGTCACGCCGATGATCCGCTTGTCCGCGAACCGCTCCAGCACCGGCGCCAGAGCCGTGGCCATGGCCGGATCCTCCGCGATCCGGTCCCGCGTCAGGTTGAGCGCGTCGATCACGGTGTTGCCTGTCACGAACACGCTGTCAGCCGCGATATTCTCCGCCTTCAAGGCGTTGCCCGCGGTTTCGGTCGGCGCGAAATGCCACCGGGCGATCTGCCCGATGATCTTGCGGTTCACCTCTTCGGGCCAGGGATGGTAGATATCTCCGCTGCGCAGCCCCGCCTCGACATGGGCCACCGGGATCTGCCGGTAATAGGCCGCGAGCGCGCCGGACATGGCCGTGGCGGTATCGCCCTGCACGATGACGCAATCGGGCTTTACCTCGTCCATCACCGTGCCCAGCCCGGTAAGCAGCCGGGCGGTCAGGGCGTCCAGCGTCTGTCCGGCGGTCATCAGATCAAGATCATAGTCCGGCACGATACCGGCGATGCCGAGCACCTGATCCAGCATTTCGCGGTGCTGCGCGGTGACGCAGCAAATTGTCTGGACAGCGCTGTGCTTCTTTAATGCGGTGACCACCGGAAACAGCTTGATCGCTTCGGGCCGGGTGCCGAACAGGACGAGAAGTTTTTCGATGATACTGTTCCCTGATTACTGTCCGGTGAGAATGCTGGTAAACCGAATGGGCGACAATACCTGCCTTGGACCTGCCTTGGCAATCATGCGTAGCATCGTTCCGGATCGCGCTGTCGCCGGCGTCGGCTTGGTCCTCATCGGCCTGGTCATCGCTCGATTCGACAGCTTATTCTCAAACAGACCGACTTGTTTTTTAACAGACCGGTTCGTTTTCAAACAGACCGGTTCTTCTCGAACAGATCCGGTTCTTTACGAACAGAAAATATCAGCGCCACAAGCCGCGCGTATCATAGCAATATGAAAACGGCGGTTCGGCCAGAGCGCGGAATTCCTTATGGTCGACGAGCAGGAGGCCCAAATCGCATTGCTGCTGCGCTTCGCCGAGCGTGCACAGCTGCAACTTATCGGCGAGCGCGCCGGGCAATGACCCAACATGCGGGTCCACCGCCAGCACGCGGCCGGGGAACAGATCGGCCAGTTTGGCAGCGATTGCGACCGACGGACTCTCGCGCAGATCATCGACATCGGGCGTGAACGTCAGGCCCAGGCAGGCCAGCTTCGCCTCTGGCCGGCCGCGCATCAGCGCGGCAACGCGGGTTACGACATAATCCGGTTTGCTGTCGTTCA
>JBBSUT010000252.1:0-2054 GCA_038234155.1 Sphingomonadales bacterium
CCCGCCTTATTCACCGAAAAGGACCGGAATAGTTGCGTGCGTCAGAAATCGCTGTAGATTCAGGCTTTTGAACAAAAACCGACGGCAGCATCGGACGCACGCATGGGTGAAACTCTACAACCGCTTACAGTCGGGTTCGACCGATCGCTTCGGGTTGAAAGCAGGACGGACCGGCTGACCGGCGATCCGGGCGCGGTGCTGCTGCGGGAGATCCTCGAGCGGAGCGGAATTATCGGCTGGATGACCGCACGGCTGAAGGATCGGCGCAGCCAGGTGGATGTCACCGATGATCTGGCCTCGCTGATCCGCAGCGGCGTGCTGCTGTCGGCGCAAGGCTGGCGCGACCACGATGACGCGGATGCGCTCCGCCACGATCCCGCGGTCCGGCTGGCTGCCAGTTCCGCAGCGGGATTGACGCCGCTGGCGGACGGCGGCGGGCTGGCGTCGCAGCCGACCTTGTCGCGGTTCACAGCATGGATGGCGGAGCCGGCCAATCTGGGTGTGCTGCGCGAGGCGGTTCTCGAGATGGCCGGGCGCGGCATCCGGGCCGAGCGGGGTGGCAAGCGCGCCAGGTGCATCACACTGGACGTCGACAGCGCGCCTCTCGGGGTGCATGGCCACCAGCCGAAGGCGGAGTGGAACGGCCATGACGCGGCCCGGATCGACCATCCGCTGATCACATCCATCGCCGAGACTGGCGACAGGCTTGATGCACGGCTCCGCGCCGGCAATGCCGGCACCGCCGATGGCGCGCTCGACGTGATCCTCGATGTTGTGGACCGGGCGCAGAAGAGCGTCTGCGACGTCGCCATGGTGCGCATCGATGCGGGCTTTCCTTCGGCGGCCCTGATGGCCGGGCTCGAAACCCGAGGGATCGATTACGTCTCGCGCCTGCGGTCCAATGCCGTTCTCGACCGTCTCGCCGAGCCTTGCATGAAGCGCCCGCCGGGGCGGAGGCCCGCCGAACCGCGCCTGTGGCTGCATGAGCGGACCGACCGGGCCGAGAGTGGGGACAAGCCGCGCCGGGTCGTGCTGGTGGGGAAGGAACGCGCGGGCGACCTGCTGCTCGACCGCTTCGTTCTCGTGACATCGCTGAACTGGACTCAGACGCTGCGTCACGCGGTGCTGGCTCACTATCGCGAGCGCGGCAAGGCCGAGGGCCACATGGGCGAGTTGAAGGACGTCCTGGCGCCTGCGCTCTGCTCGACCAACCGGGCAAAATCGCACTGGCGGGGGCGCAGGCCGAAGTCGAAGGCGCAGGCCATTGACGCCTTTGCCTGCAACGAGGTCCGCCTTCTCATCGCCTGCCTGGCGTCTCAGGTCATGCACATCGCCCGCCGCGCCATGGCCAAGGCGACCGGGACCGGCTGGAGCCTGCGCCGCCTGCGCGAGCGGGTGCTGCGCGCCGGCGCACGGCTGGTGATCTCGGGCCGCCGGATGACGCTGGCACTCTCTTCGGCCGCGGCACCGTTCTGGTCGGTGCTCTGGCTCAGGCTCACGGTCCTTCACTGGGCCGATCCCTAGCACACGACCCACAAACCAGCCTTGTGGAGACCTGAAACGCCTGCGGGCGAAGCCTCGTGATGCGCCAATACCGACGCACAGAGCCAAACGGTCGGCTCCAGCCCGCACAATCCCCGCTCGTCGCGGCGCTCCGCTCACGCCCACGTCTGTCCGGCTGCGCTTCGACCAGCATCGCAGGTTCTCGGGTGCCAGAAATGCGCAGACCCCCTGCAGAAATGGGATTCGATGAATAAGGCGGGTTGATGGGACCCAGAGCATTACGTGTCAGGCCGAATCCGGCCTGAAGATCTGCCGATACATGACCGCATCGCGTCATCATGGATGCCGGTCGCCCGATTTCAGAACGCACTGTCAACGATAGAGTGAGGCTCGTCCGGCATATCCGGCCCCAGCCCTGACGTGTCGGTGAAGCTGCAACAGTGTCGCAAGCCATTGCAATTGAAGTCTGTAATTCCGCTCGGACCGGGCCTGCCATCTGCGTGCGACGTGCCGTGGCTCTTTGCAAAGGGAGCCGCGCCGTCTGGTCTTCG
>JBBSUT010000253.1:0-2042 GCA_038234155.1 Sphingomonadales bacterium
ACGGCAATCAGAAAACTACGCATGGGGCATGGACCGCTTGATGGTTGATCCCTGCAGCTTAGCAGACCAAAGGAAAGCCTGTCATGAACAAAGCCGGACCTTTTTACCTTTTCGCCGCGCTCCTGCTGGGCGCCTGCAGCGGCGCGCCCGCGGATCGGCAAGCACCCGAGCGGCCGCCGCTGGAAGGCGCCCGGATCGGCGGCCCCTTTACGCTCACCGGCAGCGATGGCAAGCCGGTGTCGTCGGAAACGTTCCAGGGTCAGTACCGGATCGTCTATTTCGGATATACCTATTGCCCGGACGTATGCCCGATCGATCTGCAGCATATTGCGGCGGGCTTGCGGCGGTTCGGCAAGGCGCATCCCGCGCTGGGCGCGGACATCGTGCCGATCTTCATTACCGTCGATCCCGAGCGCGACACACCCGAGGTAATCGGACGATATGTCCGCAATTTCGGCGAGGGGCTGATCGGCCTTACCGGCACGCCAGAGCAGATTGCCAAGGTGGCCGACCAGTTCGCCGTTTATTACGCAAAGGAAAAGGGCAGCAGCCCGCGCGATTATCTGATGTCGCATTCGCAAACACCGTTTCTGATGGGGCGCGAGGGCCAACCGCTGGCGATCCTGCCCGTCGACGAACCGAGCACGCCAGATATCGACGAAGGCAGCGCCAAGGCGGTAGCGGATGAGCTGGAGCGCTGGGTCTCGTGACAGACCGGTTCTGGGAGCGGCCAATCGAGACGCTGGACCGCGGCGAGTGGGAGGCGCTGTGCGACGGTTGCGGCCAATGCTGCATGCACAAGATCGAGGATGAGGACAGCGGCGACATTCTCGACACCAATGTTGCCTGCCGTCTGCTGGACACGCACGAAGCGCGCTGCAGCGACTATCGCCGTCGGCGCTTTCTGGTGCCCGACTGCATCCGCCTCACGCGGGCCAAGATCGGGACGTTTCCATGGCTTCCCAAGACCTGTGCCTACCGCCTGCGCGCCGAGGGAAAGCCGCTTCTCGATTGGCATTATCTGATCAGCGGCAACCGCGAGAGCGTGCACGAAGCCGGCATATCGGTGCGTGGGCGGGCTGTATCGGAAACCGTGGCAGGCCCGATCGAAAACCATGTTCTGGACCGCTGACGAACCGGCCATCGAGCTGGACGGCCGGCAATATCCGCTGCGGATCAAGCGCCTGCGTCAAGCCAAGCGGATGAGCCTGAGGGCCGATCCCGTGCGCGGCGAGATCCGCGTAACGGGTCCCATGCGGCTGCGCACCGGCGAGGCGCTGGCCTTTGCCAAATCGCGCCAATCCTGGCTGATGCAGCGCTTCGCGGCGGCGGCGGACGCCGTGCCGCTGGTGGCGGGTTCCACCATTGCCTTTTGCGGAGAGCCCTATCGAATCGTGCACGACGACGCACAGGGTCGGGGGGTGCTAATCGATGGCGATCGCATGATAGTGGGCGGCCCCGAAATCCACGTCGGCGCGAGGATCGAGCGCTGGATGCGCACGGAGGCGCGCGAGCGCATGGCCGCCGATCTCACGCATTATTGCGCGGTCGCCGGTCAGCCCGTTCCGGACCTCTCCGTCGGTGATGCGCGCTCGCGATGGGGCAGTTGCTCAAGCCAGGGGCACATCCGCATGGGCTGGCGGCTGGTGATGGCGCCGCCCGCCGTGCGCCGATCGGTCGTGGCGCATGAGGTGGCGCACCTTGTGCACATGGACCATAGCCCGCGCTTCTACGCGCTTCTGGACGCTCTGTTTGAGGGAGATCGCAAAGCCTGCGACATGTGGCTGAAGTCGCATGGTACGGGGCTGCACATGATCGGTGCCCGCAGAGCCGCATGATCGGACCGCCCGGAGCCGAAATATCCGCGTTCAATAGATGAGATCTTCGCTACCGTTCTGATTCGGGCGTTCATCGGCCCTGGGAGCGGGCGGCGGTTGCACTACATCGGGACGGCGCGGCGGCGGCGCCTGATCCGGACGGCGTTGACCGCGGCCCAGCGCCCGATCAATCCAGCCCTGATCGAGCACCGGTTCATCCTCGGC
>JBBSUT010000254.1:0-2024 GCA_038234155.1 Sphingomonadales bacterium
ACCCTCTTTGGGCAGGTCGGCAGGCGACAAATTGACGGTGATGCGTTTGGGCGGCAGCGACAGACCGATCGCTGTCAGCGCGCTGTGCACTCGCTCGCGGCTTTCGGCGACCGCCTTGTCTGGCAGACCGACCACCGTGAAGCGCGGCATGCCGGGCGCGATCTGGCATTGCACCTCGACAGAGCGTGCTTCCAGCCCGAGATATGCCGTTGTGGCCACCGTTGCGACGATAATTGCCTCCCCCCGGACGCGGGCGGCCGAAGCGGACGCCTTGGTGCGATAGTGTCGCGCCGACGCGCCGATGACAAGCCGCTATCGCGCGGCACCTCCCGCCGCTTCGGTGACCTCGCCGCACAGATCGCGCTGGAACAGCCGTTCGACATCGCTGCGCGCGCCGCCTTCATGCGCCGCGGCGGCGAGCAAAATCGTGAGCTTTGCCAGCGCGGCCACCGGCGTCATGTCCCCGGCCGAGACCGCGCCGATGTCCGGAAGCCAGGCCCCCGAGGCATAGGCACTGGTGGTCATGCGCCCGGCGATCACCTGCGTGCTGTCCACAATAACGACCCCGGCCCGGCCCGCCGCTTGCAAGGCGCGATAAACCGCGCCATCGGCCGGGCAATCGGGATTGCCGGACGGAAAATTGCCTTCGCCATAGCTCTGCAGGATCATCCCACGAATGCCGGTGGCGACGCAGGCATCGATCAGCGCCGCGATCGGCGCGCCGCCGCCTGATGCATCGTAAGCGGCGGGAAAGGCGTTGAACGGCATCACCGGACAGCCATCGATGGCAGCGGCAATGGCATCCAGCCGGGCCCGCGCTGCGGCGCGCACCGCGGGTTTGGCCAGGCTGGGCGCAGCGCCGGAAGGACCCGGCAGAATCCGCGCACGATCGAGCGCCAGCGTGATGCCATATTGGCCGATCGGTTCGAAATTGGGCGAATCAAATGCGCAAAAATCGCTGGCGTTTACCTTGAGCACGCGGTTGCCGCGGAACAGCCGCGCGTCGAAATAAACGCAGGTTTCGGCCACGCCTTGCCGCGCGCAGGCCACCGCGCCGCACAGGTTTTGGAATGCGTCGGTGTTGAAGCGCAGCGTATCGGGCGTGCCGCGCTGGAACATCGGCACCTGACTGCCGGTGACGATCACGGGCTTGGACAGAAGCGCGGCCGGCGCCCCCTGCGCATCGAAGGCGTTCAGCAGAAACGGCAGCGCAGAGCCGGTGAAATCCATCGTATCGGTGCCGTGGAGCAGCACGAACCCGTCGAAACGATCGTAATGATCGAGGATATAGCCCGCGATCAGGCACCAGTCGCGCGGCTGGAGATTGGTGCTGTCCAGCGTGCCGGTCGCCGATCCGGGAAAGGCCAGCCCGGTCTCCCAAGTGAGAGCGAGTCCGGGGAACATCGCCAGCAAAATGGGATCGAGCAGGCGGCGCGCATTGGCGGCAAAGTCCGGAGCGCTCATCGGGGCGAGCGGATCGCCCACGCAGCTAATCGTGCCGCCGGTGTTGATGATGCAGATGTCCATGACCACGCTCCGTACCAAGCCGCGCCCGCCCGGCAAACCGCAATTGCTACCGTTCCCTGGCAGCGCAAATCAGCAACTGGTAAATGCGCTGGATACCTTGTCCGGTGACGAAGCGTCAGTGCTGCGGGCCGTAGGACTGCCCCGTCATGCGCACCCAGCCCCTTGCCCTCGCCTTTCTTCGCGCCGCGCTTGCAGGCGTGCTGGCTTTGTCGGGAACGGAAGGGGCGGCCGGTAGCAACAGCGTCACCAACACGGTCACAACGATCGAATATGCGGACGACTGGGCCGACGAAGCCGCGTTCACGCCTGCCCTGCCTACGGCACCCGCCCGGGCGGCGTCGATCGGCGATTACGGTCCGTTCCGCGTCGTGTCGGACACGCGCGCGGACATGGACGGCGTGGTCGGCAGCGATACGCCCGCGCATTTCGCCACCATGTTACGCGATCATCCCGACATCCGATCGATCGAGATGATCGAATGCCCCGGATCGGATGAT
>JBBSUT010000255.1:0-2019 GCA_038234155.1 Sphingomonadales bacterium
ACCTGAGTATAGCGTAGTATACGGCCAAAAAACTGTGGGTCGTCCCGCCCGCGCATGGCTACTGGCAATCCTGTCCGCGCTGATCGCGGAGGCGGCGGAATGACCGACGCCGCGCTGACCGCTGCAATCATCCGCGAACTGCGCCTTGGCGTATCGCCCAGAAGGCTGCGCATCATAGCGGCAACGCTGGGGCTGCTTCACAGCAAAGGCAGCGCATGAAATACACCGCCTTGCAAGTAGGTGACGTGCTGCCCGTCGAGTTTCACCGGGGCATCGTTGGGGCAAAGCTAGACGCGGCGCGGTGGCACGCGCTAGTGACGCCGCCCGGTAAAGAGCAAACGGCCAAGGAAGCACTGGCGCGGGCAGGCGTGTTTTCGTTCTATCCGACCGAGGAGCGCATTCGGTTCTTCAGGGGCGAAAAGATCACGACGAAGCACCCGACGATCACGCGCATCATTTACGCGCGTTTCAAAAGACAACCGCACTGGGACGTGATGCGCGCGCGCCGCGTCATCAACGGCGTTTTCTGCTATGGCATCCGGCCTATCTCGCTGCCGTATGACGTGGTGCGCGCATTGCAGGGGCTGCCCACCCGCGTTGAGCGCCTACAGGCCGCCAGAGAGGCTCTTTCGCGCCTGTGCGAGGGCGACAGGGTAACGGTAGGCGCAGGGCCAATGGCGGGGTTTATGGTTGACGTGATCGAGGCGCGAGACGGGCGGGTCTGGTGGCAGGCGATTATGCCTAACGGTATGCCGATCACCGGGGAATCGTCGCGCGATGATGTGGCGAAGGCATGCGCAAATTAAATCGGTTCGTGTGTCGATTTGTGCTTGCAAGGCGTTGCGCGTGACGCTATAAGTAACGTATAGCAACGCAGCACACACCGGAGAATGACAATGACAAACGGCGACACAATCAAGATCACCCGCGCAGCCCGCCCACACACTCACAGCGGTTTCACCTCGTCCACCAACGTAATTGCAGCCGATGTGCAGACAATGGTTGTCCGCAAGATCACCAAGACTAAGCAAGGCCGCAAGTGTCACTGCGTGCACCCCGGCCAAACCACTGGCTTTGCAATCATGCTGGACGCCCTGCCAGCGTTTATGACGGTTGAGGTAGTGGCATGACTGGTCGCGAAGCATACGAGGCCGACGTCCGGCGCAGGCCCGTATACTCACACGATGGCACCCCGCGCCCGCCGTGGGATGAACTGGACCACATTGCGCAACAATCGTGGGTGAAGTCGCCAAGCCCGCGCGACTGGAAGCCGTTGCCGAAGGAGACACCCAATGACTGACATTCCAAACAGCCGCCGCAGCCCGATGGAGCACGAACGGGACATGCCGACGTTGCAGGAACGGCTGCGCAATGCTGATATTTTCAACCCAACGGATGAAGACTTGCAGGACGAGGCTGCCGATGCCCTCGACGCCGCACAGAACCGCGCCTATTGGCTGGCGATTGCCATTTGCGGGGGAGAGGATGCGCCGGGATATGTCGAGAGCGTACCATTGGCTACGCTAACGGATATGCTGCGCAAGGAACGCCGCTGGCGGGACGACGCCCTAGACGCCGCACTGGCCGAGATTGACAGGCTGCGCAAGCGGGTGGAAGCGGCGGATGAGATGGCGGAAATGGTTGAAGGATACTTTCACGACTACGACCGCACAGGCCCCGGCGATCTGACAGCGGCCAGAGAAGCCTACCGCGCCACGGCAACGACATGACCGCCGCCGAACGCAACCGCCGCAAGCGCCGATTAGAGGCCGCAGGGTTTAAGGCGCTGCCAACGGGGTGGGTGCCAGTGGCATACGCTGCAAAGGTAGCCGCACAAGTCAAGGCGCACGCCGCAGACGTAGAGGCCGCAGCCGCCAAGGACTTGCCGCTGGGTAGGCCGAAGCGCATAGGCATTGCGTAGGGACGCCGCATATGGTATCAGCGGGGCAACACCTGCACTGCATCGCCGCAACTTAAGGTCATATGCGCGTAAGCCGGGGCGTAAGGACGTAGAGATCC
>JBBSUT010000256.1:0-2010 GCA_038234155.1 Sphingomonadales bacterium
CCAGCGGCCTAGCAAGTCCTGGCTGTCGAAATATTCATCGGTAGCGGACAGCATGGCCGCCGGTTGCGATAGTCCGCCCATTTGCCACCTGAGACAGCCTTGGATCATCCAGTGCAGTATTTGAGGCCACTCCGCGGTGAGCTTGTCCTCAAGCTGCCGGTCGGGCACGGCGGGCTTGCGGTCGAACGGCAGGATGCGAAACCGGCGGCGCATATCCTCATCCACGCTGTGCAGGACCGGCGCATGGTTGCCCACAATTGTCAGCTTGAACTGCGGCACATAGGTAAAATTATCGCGCCGCATAAACCGCGCCGTGATAGGGTCCGCGCCGGTCATCTGCTTTATGCGCGCCTCGGCCCATGATCGGCCCTCTTCAGTCTCTGATGCCGTCACCAGCCGCGCCCCCTGCAACATAGCTACATCCGTGCTATGCCGCTCGCCTTTTGACGCTGTGAACGTCTCCATAGCCGCCGTGACGGCATAGTCGCCTAGCAGCTTGGTGAAGGTGTTTATAAAAACGCTCTTCCCGTTGCCGCCGCCGCCGTATGCGAACATCAGCGCATGCTCGCGCGTGTCGCCGCTAAGTGAATAGCCGCACCACTCTTGCAGATAGTCTATAACTTGCTGGTCGCCCCCGGTCGCATCGCCTAGAAACGAAAGCCAGCGTGCCGGCTTGCCCGGCGCGGGCGCAACGGCGGTTAGTTTTGTGATTCGATAAACCGGTTCAGCGCCGCCCATGCGGCCTGTTTTAAGATCTACCACGCCGCCGGGCGTGCCTAGCTTCCAAATGTCCTGGTCCCATTCTTCCGATGTGACCGCCAGTTTCGGATCAGACCGGCAGAACCTTTCCGCGCCGGATGCTACGGACGCCTTGCACATGGCTTTTTTGCCTTGGCCTAGGCGGCGGCTTATCTCGCGCGCATAATGGAACCCGCGTTCGGTTTTATCCGCCCGCCAGCGGATGCCGTCCCATTCGTACCAGCGCCCGGCGTCATGGTCATATCTCAATTTGTCCGCGTAAATCCGCGCGAAGTTCATCGCTACCAGGTCTTCGCTAATTTCCATGCTGAGCGGGTCGAGCGGCACGACATTGCTTTCGGCCGAGTCCAGATTAATCGGCACAAGCTACCGCCTTCACAACCATAGGGAGCGGGCGCGGGCGCGAAAGAACGTGCGTCAGCCGGTCGGCCATTGGCGGTTCCGCATGGATTGCCGCCACGCCGCAAATGCGGTCTATCTCGGTTGCGCCCCAATCTAGTACGCATAGCGCCGCGCCGCCCGCCTTGAACCAGTCCAGCGGTGTAGCGACAACGTTTAGCGGGGTATCATCCCAATGGCTTAGCAAAAGATCGGCACCTAGCGCCCATCCGGCACCGCAACGCAATGCCCAATCGCGCGGCGCATTGCTGCGCCATGCCACGATGTCGAGAATGAAACCTTGCTCGACCACCGGCATCATGACGTAAGTATCACCCGCGCCCGGCTCGTAAAGCCCATCCTCCGCGCGCTTGATAGGCGCGATCCCGAACGGCGCATAGCCCCCCGGCCAGCGCGCTATGGTCGACGCGCTAACGCCGAGCGCCACTAACAGGTCCAAATGAGGCTGGCGCACCCCGGCAACGGCGGCTGCGTATTCCTGCCTGAGTTGCGCGGCTTTCATTCTTGAACCGCCCGCGCAATATACTTGCGCGCGTCGGGCTTATTCTTTAAATTAGGCGACATGCGGGGCCTCCTGACCAGGCTATCGTATAGGGCGGACGTTGAGCGCGATTTGCACATAGCGCTCCGTCCGTCCGCTCCGTTTTATTTCATGGGCCAACCATGCCGTCAACGGCCCGGCGTTATTATGTAATATCTCCCGCAAAAGGCGCACCCGCGTCTTTCAACCAGCGCATCAAACTGCGCTCCTGGCGAAACACGCCGCACGGCAAACCAAACCTATGATACCTATTCAGCCGCTCGCGCTGGTTGGCGTCCGGCATGGCCGTTCCGTTTTTCATCTCGACAAAC
>JBBSUT010000257.1:0-1948 GCA_038234155.1 Sphingomonadales bacterium
GCCCAGGTACGTGTCGGCGCCCGGTCAGTCGCGCATGAGCTGCCGGGCGAATTCGATCAGGCCGGTCTGGCGGCGGCGGCGCATACGTTCGGCGCGCAGGATAGTGTTGACGTCGCGAAAGCAGCGATCGACATCATCGTTCACCACCACATAATCATATCCGTCCCAGTGGCTAATTTCAGCCCGGGCGCGAGCCATGCGGCTGGCGATGACTGCGTCTGTGTCGCTGGCGCGCTTCTTCAGGCGGCTGCGCAGCTCATCGATCGAAGGCGGCAGGATGAACACCTGCGCCACCTGGCTGCCCGCGCGCTGATGCAGTTGCTGCGCGCCCTGCCAGTCGATGTCGAACAGCACATCCTTGCCATCGCCCAGCAACGATTCGACCGATGCCCGCAACGTGCCGTAGCGGTGATCGAACACATGCGCCCATTCCAGAAAGGCGTTCTCGGCCACCAGCCGATCGAATTCGGCGTCGTCCACGAAATGATAGTCGACACCGTCCTCTTCGTTGGGACGCGGCTTGCGGGTGGTGGCGGAAACCGAGAGCGCGATGTGCCGATCGGACTGCATCAGCATGCGCGCGATGGTGGACTTGCCCGCGCCCGAGGGCGAGGACAGCACGAACAGAACGCCGTAACGTTCCAGCTGAAGCGGATCGGCCATGCCGGTCATTGGACGTTCGCGCCGCAGCGCGTCAAGGCCGACGCGCGCGCGATCAGCCGGTAACTGGCCGCACCGGTATGGCGTCCAGCTGATCGGGTTCGCGGTTGGCATCGAACGCGCCGCCGACCTGCGTCCCGAGCCCGGCGATCTCGGTCTCTCCGGTGGCGCGCGCCATGGCCATATCGGTATCCTCGTCGCTGAGTCCGGTCGCCTGCGCCGCATCGGCGGCCTTGTCGGCCTTGCGTTTGTCGTAATATTTCTTGGCGAGATATCCGCCGCCCACCAGCGCCGCTCCAGGGATGGAACGCGTCGCGATGCGCGTGACGAGAAAACCGATGCCGGCGCCGAGCAGGCCGCTGCCCGACGACTTCTCGCCCACTTTCTGTCCGATGATGGTGGCGGCAAGCGATTTCATGAGTCCCATATTTAATCTCCGACAGAGGGGGTTGGGGCGTTCGCGGACGGGCGCTCGAACGGCACCGGCTCCTTGAACGTGTGGGTAATATAGGGGAAGGGAATCTCGATGCCCGCATCGTCCAGCGCTCGCTTGACCGAGCGCACAACGGCATCGCGCGTCAGGTGCATGTCGATCGGCTTGGAGCCGGCCCACCAGCGCACGCGAAAGTTGATGCTGCTGTCGCCAAACTCGAACGAGAACACGTCGATCCGCTTGTCGATATTGACTCCATCGGCGCGTTCCACCGCCTGCGCGATCACGGCGCGCGCCTCTTCCAGATCGGTATCGTAGCTGACGCCGACGACCACCTCATGGCGGCGCTCGGTATCGTCGGTGTAGATTTCGACCGGGTTCTTGAACAGCATCGAATTGGGGACGATCGTGACTTCGTTCGACAGCCGCCGGACATGCGTCTCACGCAAGCTGATATGCTCGACCCGGCCCTCGATCCCCTGGCAGCTGATCACGTCGCCGATGCGCATCTTCTTGCGCACCATGATCAGCACGCCGGCCAGGAAATTCTCGAAGATGTCCTGAAACGCGAAGCCGATGGCAACCGCACCGAGACCCAGGCCCGCGAGCAGGCTGGCCGGGGTCAGGCCGGGCAATATGATCGTGGCCGCGATCATCAGGCCGATCACCCATACCGCGATGGTCACCAATGTGTCGATCAGCGCCTTGAGCGACGGCCGGATATCCGTGCGCCCGGTCACGCGGTCCACCAGCTTGCGCACGCCGCGCGCCACCAGCCAGGTGATCAGCAGGACGATCAGCGCGATCGCCACCAGCGGCAGCAGCTTGAAGAATCCATCGGCCATGGCCGACAGC
>JBBSUT010000258.1:0-1935 GCA_038234155.1 Sphingomonadales bacterium
CCAAGGCACAGAAGATGGTGGCCGAAGACGGCACCAAAGCCCCTGCTGCGCCAATGGACGAGAGCGGAGAACGCGTCAAGGCGAGCCCGCTCGCCCGCCGTATCGCCGCGCAGAAGGGCGTCGACCTGACGGCGATGGAGGGGTCCGGTCCTAAGGGCCGCATCGTCAAGGCGGACGTCGAAGGCGCCGAAGCCTCGCAAACCAAGCCTGTGGCTGCCGACGCCAAATCGGAAGCCGCGCCCGCCGCCGCCCCGCAGGGCGCGTTTCAGACCGATATCCCGCACGAGGCGGAAAAGCTTTCCAACATGCGCAAGACCATCGCGCGCCGCCTGACCGAGGCGAAGCAGACGATCCCGCATATCTATCTCACCGTCGATATCCAGCTCGACAAGCTGCTCAAGCTGCGCGCCGAACTCAACGCTGCGCTGGAGCCGCAGGGCGTGAAGCTGTCGGTCAACGATCTGTTGATCAAGGCGCTGGCCAAGGCGCTGATCCAAGTGCCCAAATGCAATGTCAGCTTCGCGGGCAACCAGTTGATCAGTTACAGCCGCGCGGATATTTCGGTCGCCGTCAGCACCCCCGCCGGGCTGATCACGCCGATCGTGGTCGGCGCAGACAGCAAATCGCTGAGCGCCATCTCGACCGAGGTGAGGGAGCTTGCGGGCCGTGCCAAGGAGGGCAAGCTGAAGCCCGAGGAATATCAGGGCGGCACTGCGTCCATCTCCAACATGGGCATGTTCGGGATCAAGCAGTTCGATGCCGTTATCAATCCGCCGCAGGGCATGATCCTGGCGATCGGCGCGGGCGAGAAGCGGCCCTATATCGTCGATGACGCGCTGTCCGTCGCCACCGTGATGAGCGCCACCGGCAGCTTCGATCACCGCGCCATCGACGGCGCGGACGGCGCCGCGCTGATGCAGGCGCTCAAGCAGCTGGTGGAGAACCCGCTGGCGATGGTGGCGTGAATTACCCCTCTCCCTTCAAGGGAGAGGGAGGGGCCCACCGCGCAGCGGTGGGAGGGTGAGGGCGTGGCCGGATATGAACCCCTTGCGCTGCAGCGGGCAAAGCGCATGCGGCGCGAACCGACAGATGTGGAAAAGCGGCTCTGGTCCGCTCTTCGCGGCGGACGCATTGATGGCTGGAAATTTCGCCGCCAGCAACCGATCGGGAATTTCATCGCCGATTTTGTCTGTCAAACGGCCCGACTCGTCGTCGAGGTTGATGGCAGCCAGCATGCGGACAGCACTTCCGACGCCCGTCGAGACGCCTGGCTCGAACAGGCCGGCTACCGCATTTTTCGTGTCTGGAACAATGACGTGATGCATAATATTGAAGGGATCGTAATGGCCATTGCTGTCGAGCTGGCCGCCACCCCCTCACCAAGTCCGACTAGGCCGTCCGGCCAAGGCCGGACACCCAAGTCTCCCTATCCTCTCCCTCCAGGGGAGAGGAGCGATCCATATCTCGAAGGACCAAGTCGAACATGACCACCACCTACGATCTCGCCATCATCGGTTCCGGGCCCGGCGGCTATGTCGCGGCGATCCGCGCTTCGCAGCTGGGCATGAAGGTCGCGATTATCGAGCGCGAGAAATTGGGCGGTATCTGTCTCAACTGGGGCTGCATCCCGACCAAGGCGCTGCTGCGCACGTCGGAAATTTATCATTATATGACGCATGCCGAGAATTACGGGCTCAAGGCGGAAAAGCCGGGCTTCGATCTGGTCAAGATTGTCGATCGCAGCCGCAAGGTGGCGGGGCAGCTCAATGGCGGCGTCACGCATCTGATGAAGAAGAACAAGGTCGATGTCGTGCACGGCGTCGCCGCGATCACCGCCAAGGGCAAGATTTCGGTGAAGGGCGAAGACGGCAAGACCACCGAGGTCGCCGCCAAATCGATCATGATCGCCACCGGCGCGCGGGCGCGCGATCTGCC
>JBBSUT010000259.1:0-1873 GCA_038234155.1 Sphingomonadales bacterium
CGGCCGTATGGTCATTCGCTACGCGAGCCTCGATCAGCTCGACATGCTGTGCCAGCGTCTCAGCGGCGGCGAATTCTAACGCACAACACGTCGGACCAAGACCTGCCGGCATCAAATCTGCGCGGTTCCGCCAACCGTCAATCCGCTCACCAGCAAGGTTGGTTGCCCAACACCGGCGGGCACTGTCTGTCCGCCCTTGCCGCATATGCCAACCCCTTCATCGATCGCGCTATCGTTGCCAATGCCGGTCAACTTGGTCAGGACCGTCGGGCCATCGCCGATCAGCGTGGCACCCTTGATAGGTTCGCCAAGCTTGCCGTTCTTCACCCGATATGCCTCCGTGCAGGAGAAGACGAATTTGCCGCTAACGATGTCAACCTGTCCGCCGCCAAAACTCTTGCAGTAAATTCCGCCGTTCATGCGACCGAGAAGCTCCTCGGGATCATCATTACCGCTTTTCATAAAAGTATTGGTCATGCGCGGCATGGGGGCATGCGCATAGTCCTGTCGCCGTCCGTTGCCGGTTGCGGGCACGCCCATCAGCCGTGCGTTGAGGCGGTCTTGCATATAGGCTTTCAGGATGCCGTCCTCGATCAGCACCGTCTCCTGCGTCGGCGTGCCCTCATCATCGATCGACAGCGACCCGCGGCGTTCCCCGAGCGATCCGTCGTCGACGATGGTAACGCCCGGTACGGCGACGCGGCTGCCGATGCGGCCCGAAAAGGCGCTCGTGCCCTTGCGATTGAAATCGCCTTCCAGTCCGTGACCGATTGCTTCATGCAGCAACACGCCGGGCCAGCCGGGGCCGAGCAGCACCGTCATTTCGCCGGCGGGCGCTGCAACCGAGCGCAGGTTGACCAATGCCTGAGCCAGCGCCGTGTCGATCGCCCGGTCCCACTGCGCCTTTTCGAACAAACGGTCGTAGAGGTAGCGGCCCCCCATGCCGAAGCTGCCCGTTTCGCGTCGACCGCTTTCCTCGGCCACAATTGAAACATTGAGCCGGACGAGCGGGCGAATATCGGTCGCCACAAAACCGTCAGGCCGTACGATCTCGACCACCGACCAGCTGCCGGACAGCCCGACGGACACCTGCGAGACCCTGGGATCTCTCGCGCGTGCTGCGGCATCGATTTCGGCACAGAGCAAAGCCTTCTTCTCGAAAGGAATCGCGTCGAGCGGATTGTCGCCCGTGTACAGATGCCGGTTGTTGTGGCGCGGAGCCGCAGCCATGGGTGTTTTGCTCGGCTCGATCAATTGAAGCGTCTGCGAGGCACGGCGGATCGCCGCTTCGCTAATTTCGTTGGCATGGGCAAAACCGGTCATCTCACCCGAAATACCGCGCAGTCCGAACCCCGAATCCATACTGTAATCGGCCACTTTCAGACGACCGTCGTCAAAAACGAAGCTCTCGCTGGCGCTATATTGCAGGTAGAGTTCGCCGTCGTCACAAGCGTTCAGCACGTCGCCGGTCACGCGCAGCGCAGTCTCCGGATCGAGCTGGCCGGGGCGGTAGAGAAAGCTGCGCGGGTCCTGATCTGTCATGGGAGCGGATATAGGGACGATGGAGGCGCAGGAAAAGTCCATCGCCCAGCCTTTCAAAGGAAGGGGAAAGAGCGAGAACGCACCGGTCGGAACTGGCGCGCGAGGAGTTCGTTTTGCCGCCGCACCCGCTCGCTGGCGTAATCAGGAACGGCTTGGCCGCTTAAACTTCCTTGCGGCCGTATTCTGACTGATGGACTTCGGCGATGCGTTCTTCGGCCAGCGGTCCGTCCGCCGGGCCACCAACAAGCACAAAATGCCGGTCGCAATAGCCGCAATCGACCCACCCCACGCTCTCCGGAATCTCCAGCCAGACGCGCGGATGGCCGAGCGC
>JBBSUT010000260.1:0-1838 GCA_038234155.1 Sphingomonadales bacterium
AGGCCGCGGCCAAAGCCCGCCATGGGGCCGCCGTCCTTGGCCAGATGCAGCCCGATATCGTCGAGCTTCACCAGCAGCCCGACCGCGCCGTAGACCCCCGCAGTGATGGCGATAGAGACCGCGATCAGCGTTATTCCCTGGGTAATCAGCGGCTGGTCGGTAATCTCGCCCAGCGAAATGGCGACGATCTCGGCCGACAGGATCAGATCGGTGCGCACCGCCCCCGTCACCTTCTGCTTTTCCAGCTCGGCGGAGTTCAGCGTGGCGACGGCATCTTCCATCTTGTGATCGGAATGAAGCAGCTTGTCGGCGATCTTCTCCGCGCCCTCGAAGCACAAATAGGTGCCGCCGAGCATCAGGATCGGGGTGAGCGCCCACGGAAGGAAGGCGCTGAGCAGCATGGCCACTGGCACCAGGATCACCAGCTTGTTGAACAGCGATCCCTTGGCGATTTTCCAGATGATCGGCAGCTCGCGCTGCGGCTCGAGCCCGGTGACATATTTCGGGGTCACCGCGGTATCGTCGATCACCAGCCCGGCGGCCTTCGTGCCCGCCTTGCCGGCGGCCGCGCCGACATCGTCGATCGAGGCGGCCGCCAGCTTGGCGATTCCCGCGACATCATCCAGCAGCGCTGCGAGACCGGACGGCATCAGTCGGGCGTCTTGCCATAGGATGCACCGAAAACCCGCGCGAAATCGGCAAAGGTTCCAGCTGCTATCGCTTCTTGCATACCAGCCATAAGTCGTTGGTAAAAATACAGATTATGTTCGGTCATCAGCATGGCTCCCAGCATTTCCCCGGCGCGGATCAGGTGGTGTACATAGGCCCGCGACCAGCCGCCACATACCGGGCACTCGCAGCGTTCGTCCAGCGGGCCGGTGTCTTCCGCAAATTTCGCGTTGCGGATATTGATCGGCCCGGCCCAGGTGAAGGCCTGCCCGTTGCGGCCCGAACGCGTCGGCAGCACGCAGTCGAACATGTCGATACCGCGCGCGACCGCGCCGACCAGATCGCCGGGTTTGCCCACGCCCATCAGATAACGCGGTGCAATTTCGGGCAGCATATCGGGCGCGAAATCGAGCACCCCGAACATCGCCTCCTGCCCCTCGCCCACGGCAAGCCCGCCAATCGCATATCCGTCAAAACCGATGGCGCGCAGCGCCTCGGCCGATCGGGCGCGTAGGTCCTGATCGAGCGCGCCCTGCTGGATACCGAACAGCGCGCTGATATCCGCCGTCTTGCCCCTGTCTGTGCGGGTCTTGTCAAACGCCTCGCGCGATCGGCGCGCCCAACGCATGCTCATCTCCATCGACGCCTCGATCGCACCACGCGGCTGGTCGGCGCGCGGGCATTCGTCGAACGCCATCACGATGTCGGAGCCGAGCAGCGCCTGAATGTCCATCGATCGCTCGGGCGAGAGCATATGTTTCGTGCCGTCGAGATGGCTCTTGAAGGTCACGCCTTCTTCGGTGATCTTTCGCAGGTCCGAGAGGCTCATCACCTGATAACCGCCGCTGTCGGTCAGGATCGGGCGGTCCCACCCCATGAACTGATGCAGTCCGCCCAGCCGGTCGATGCGCTCGGCGCCCGGGCGCAGCATCAGATGATAGGTATTGCCCAGGATGATGTCCGCGCCCGCCCTGCGCACGTCGGCCGGCTTCATCGCCTTGACGGTGGCAGCAGTGCCAACCGGCATGAAGGCGGGCGTGGCAATGGTGCCGCGGCGCATGCGGATTTCGCCGGTGCGCGCCTTGCCGTCCTGCGCGGCGATGTGGAACTCGAAACGTGGTGGCATCATTGGGCCTCTAAAGGGGTGCGGGGGAAATGCAAATGAGCGG
>JBBSUT010000261.1:0-1833 GCA_038234155.1 Sphingomonadales bacterium
ATCACCGCGGGGTTTGCCGCCGCGATAATCGCGCCGACATCCGCCCCGCCATGGGCCGGCGCTTCCCCGCGCGCAATGCCGAGCGGCGCGAGCGCGCTGCCGATCCGGTCCTTCAGCGCCGCATCGCCCAGATTGAAGTCCACCTTCCACACGCGGTCCGCGCCGAAATCCGATTCCATCGCCAGCGCATGCGGCTTGTCCTTGTATGTCTCGCCATAGGCCTTGCCGCCGAACACGCCGACCTCTTCAGCGCCGGCCCACAGGATGCGGATGGTGCGCCGGGGCCGCCCCGCCTCCATCACGCGCTTGGCCGCTGCGGTGATGATGCCGCATCCCGCCGCATCGTCGAACGCGGACGGTGCCAGATCCCAGCTGTCGAGATGGCAGGCGATGACGATCGGCGGCAGCGCTGGGTCCGCGCCGGGCACCTCGGCGATCACATTGCCGCTTTCCTGCATGCCCATGTCCTTGGGCGTCAGCACCAGTTTCATGCGCACCGGCTTGCCCAGCGCGACCAGCCGCTCCAGCGTGTCGGCATCGGGATTGCTGATCGCGCCGGCCGGGATATGCGTCACGCCCTCGTCAAACGTGGTGCCGCCGGTGTGCGGGTTGCGATGGTGATCGGTACCGATCGACCGGATGACGATGGCCGACGCGCCAGCTTTCGCGGCGAAATTGGCGCCGCGCCAGCGGGCGGGGCCGGCAAATCCATAGCCCGAACCGTCCTGCGTGGGCCGCATGTCGTGCGTCACGAACGCAATCTTGCCGGTCAGGCTGCCGGCGGGCGCCGCCATCAGCTGCGCCATGCCGGGAAAAAAGACGATCTCGCCCTCCAGCCCCTTCTCGCCGGTCGATCCGCTGGTGCCGAGCGCGGTGATCGCCATGTCCTGCGGCACCGGCGCGGTCACCTCGGCCGATTCCGTGCCGCGCACCCAGACCGGCATCTGATAGGGCTCGATGCGGACATTGGCGAAGCCCAGCGCGTTCAGCCGCGCAACCGCCCAGGCCCGCGCGCGCGCCTCATCCGGGGTCCCGGCCATGCGGTGCCCGACTTCGGTTACCAGACCGTCGGTGATGGAATAGGCGACATCGTCCGTCATCGCCTCGGCCTGCATCGGGGTGAGGCCGCGCATGTCCTGCTGGGCGATGGCGGGGACTGCTGAGCTGAGCAGGAGGGCGAGCAGGGGTGTCTGTTTGAACATGCGGGCTGGCTTATCGACCCGCGCGCCGCTTGCCAAGGATGGTTGAAGCGCGGGCGCAGTGCGACTAGATGTCATTCGGAACTTCAATCCCTGCCATCCTTATCCGTAGCCGTGCGCTTGTCGGAACCCAAGACGAGCAAAGCTCAACGGCGTCTCTCGATCGAGAACCGTGCTTCGACAAGCTCAGCACTGACGGCTATGAGGTACCAAGAGAAAGCGCACGACAATGGCCGCCCAGTACAGCTTCGTCATGAAGAACATGACCAAGACCTTCCCCGGGGCGCCCAAGCCCACGCTCAGCAACATCAACCTGCAATTTTATCAGGACGCCAAGATCGGCATCGTCGGTCCCAACGGCACCGGCAAGTCCACGCTGATGAAGATCATGGCCGGCATGGACAAGGAGTTTACCGGGGAAGCCTGGCCGGGCGAGAACATCACCGTCGGCTATCTGGCGCAGGAGCCGGAGCTGGACGAGACCAAGACGGTCAAGGAAAACGTCATGAACGGCGTACGCCCCGTCGCCGATCTGGTCGAGCGGTTCAACGAGATCAGCACGATGATGGGCGATCCCCCCGAAGACGCCGATTTCGACGCGCTGATGGAAGAAATGGGCAATCTTCAGGAAAAG
>JBBSUT010000262.1:0-1801 GCA_038234155.1 Sphingomonadales bacterium
AGCCGAAAACGCGTCCTGGTAACCGGCGGGGCCGGGTTCGTGGGCTCCCACCTGATTGACCGGCTGATCGGCCAGGGCCATGATGTGCTGTGCGTGGACAATCTGTTCACCGGCTCCAAGCGCAATATCGAGCATCTGATCGGCGAACCGCTGTTTGAGTTCATGCGCCACGATGTGACCATGCCCCTGTTCGTCGAAGTGGACGAGATCTACAATCTCGCCTGTCCGGCCTCGCCGATCCACTATCAGCACGATCCGGTGCAGACCACCAAGACCTCGGTCCACGGCGCGATCAACATGCTCGGCCTGGCCAAGCGGCTGGACTGCAAGATCCTGCAGGCCTCTACCAGCGAAGTGTACGGCGATCCGCACGTGCATCCACAAACCGAGGACTATTGGGGCAATGTCAACCCGATCGGCCCGCGCTCCTGCTATGATGAGGGCAAGCGCTGCGCCGAGACGTTGTTCTTCGACTATCACCGGCAGAACCAGGTCGCCATCAAAGTCGCGCGCATCTTCAACACCTACGGGCCGCGCATGCACCATGCCGACGGCCGGGTGGTGTCGAACTTCATTGTGCAGGCGCTGATGGGCGATCCGATCACGATCTACGGCGATGGCGCGCAGACCCGCTCGTTCTGCTATGTCGACGATCTGGTCTCCGGCCTGATCGCGCTGATGGAGAGCGATGCGGACGTGACCGGACCGATCAATCTGGGCAATCCGGACGAATTCACGATGCTCGAACTGGCCGAAAAGGTGCTGGCGACCACGGGATCTGACAGCCCGCTGGTGCGCAAGCCCCTGCCGCAGGACGATCCGCGCCAGCGCCAGCCCAATATCGCCCTGGCACGCGATACGCTCGGCTGGGAGCCCACAATCAAGCTGGACGAGGGCCTGGAACGCACGACCGATTATTTCCGCGGCCTGGTGGGCGAGCTTCGGGTCGCGTCGTGACACGCGGTCCGAGCGGGAAGGCCCGCGTAGCCTTCATCAACTCACATCCGATCCAGTATTTCGTTCCGCTCTATGCCCATATAAACCGGTCGGCCGATATCGAGGCGGTGCCGGTTTATCTGACCGATCACAGCATCCGCGGCGATATGGACCCCGGGTTCAAGCAGCCGGTGACGTGGGATATCGATCTGCTGGAGGGTACCGATCCGATCTTTGTATCTGGCGCGCGCGAACGCAAGCTCGATCCCGGGCCGACGAAGATGTGGGCGCCGGACGTCTGGAACGCGGTGCGCAACCATGATTTCGACGCGGTGGTGATCCACGGCCATAATTTCGGCGCCAACCACATCGCCACGCTGGCAGCCAAATCGAAAGGCCTGAGGGTCTTTTCGCGCGGAGAAACGCATCTCGGCCTGCCGTTTTCCGAGGGGCGCAAAGCCGCGCGCAAGCTGATCATGGGCAGCTATTACAAATTGTTCGACGGCTTTCTGGCGATCGGAAGCCTGAACCGCCAGTTTTATCATGCGATGGGCGTGCCCGACGCCAAGCTGTTTGATTTTCCCTACACCGTGGACAATGCCCGCATGATGGCCGCATCGGACATGAGCGCGCAGGACCGGGCCGACTATCGCGAAGGCCGCAACATTCCAGCCGGCAAGCCTGCGGTTCTTTACGCGTCCAAGTTCATGGCCCGCAAACATCCGGACGATATTATTGCGGCCGGCCGCGCGCTGAAGGATGAGGGGCTGGAGTTCTCGCTCGTATTCGCCGGAGCGGGCGAAATGGAGGGCGATCTGCGCGCCCTGGCCGCAGCCAATCCGGATATCGATATCGTCTTCACCGG
>JBBSUT010000263.1:0-1794 GCA_038234155.1 Sphingomonadales bacterium
GCGCTGACGTTGGCGGATCGGGCGACCATCGCCAATATGGCGCCCGAATATGGCGCGACCTGCGGCTTTTTCGCGATCGACGACAAGACGCTCGATTATATGCGGCTGACCGGCCGCGACGCGCAGACGATCGCGGTGACGGAGGCTTATGCGAAACGCCAAGGCCTCTGGCTGGACGCGGACATCGAGCCGCTGTTCACCAGCACGCTGTCGCTCGACATCGGCGAAGTCGTCCCCTCGCTCGCCGGGCCCAAGCGCCCGCAGGACCGGGTGCGGCTGGACCAGATGGATGACCAGTTTTCAAAGGATATGGTCGATGTGTTCGCGCGCCCCGAAGCGGGCGAGAGCTTTGCCGTGGAGGGCGAGGATTATGAATTCGCCGACGGCGACGTGGCGATCGCCGCGATCACCAGCTGCACCAACACGTCCAACCCCAATATCCTGATCGCCGCAGGCCTGGTGGCGAAAAAGGCGCGCGCGCTCGGCCTGACGCGCCGTCCGTGGGTGAAGACCTCGCTCGCGCCGGGTTCACAGGTGGTGACCGATTACCTCGTGAAGAGCGGGCTGCAGGACGACCTCAATTTCATGGGGTTCAACCTGGTCGGCTATGGCTGCACCACCTGCATCGGCAATAGCGGCCCGCTGATCCCGTCGATCAGCGCGGCGATCAACGACAATGATCTGGTGGCCACGTCGGTGCTGTCGGGCAACCGCAATTTCGAAGGGCGCATCTCGCCCGACGTGCGCGCCAACTATCTCGCCTCGCCGCCGCTGGTGGTCGCCTATGCGCTAAAGGGCACGGTGCGCGAGGATATCTACGCAACGCCGCTGGGCACCGGCACCGATGGCCCCGTGTTCCTGCGCGATGTGTGGCCGAGCAACGACGAGATCGCCGAGATGGTGAAGCTGCACGTTGGCCCCAAGATGTTCGCCGACCGCTATGCCGATGTCTACAAGGGCGATGAACGCTGGCGCGCAATCGCTATCACCGGCGGCGACACCTATGACTGGCCCGCCGCTTCGACCTACATCCAGAACCCGCCCTATTTCGAGGGCATGGGCATGACGCCCGATCCGATTCAGGATATCAGGGACGCCAAGGTGCTGGCGCTGTTCGGCGATTCGATCACCACCGATCACATCAGCCCGGCCGGAGCGATCAAGCGCGACAGCCCGGCGGGCGAATATTTGCGCGATCATCAGGTCGCCAAGACCGACTTCAATTCCTACGGCAGCCGGCGCGGCAATCATGAGGTGATGATGCGCGGCACCTTTGCCAATATCCGCATCAAGAACCAGATGGTTCCCGGCGTGGAGGGCGGTTACACCGTTTATGATGGCGCGCAGATGCCGATCTACGACGCGGCGATGCAGTATAAGGCGGACGGCGTGCCGCTGGTTGTCATCGGCGGCAAGGAATATGGCACCGGCTCCAGCCGCGACTGGGCAGCCAAGGGCACCATTCTCTTGGGCGTGAAAGCGGTCATCGTTGAGAGCTATGAGCGTATCCACCGCTCCAACCTGGTTGGCATGGGCGTGCTGCCGCTGCAGTTCGCCGACGGCGAGAGCCGCGAAACGCACGGGCTTACCGGAGATGAGACCTTCTCGATCAAGGGCCTGGGCGGCCTGTCCCCGCGCCAGATGGTCGCGGTTGAGATGACGCGGGCGAACGGCGATGTGGAGACATTTCAGACGCTCTGCCGCATCGATACCGCCAACGAGATGGAATATTACCGCCACGGCGGCATCCTGCATTATGTGCTGCGCAACCTGGCGGCCCAATAACCCCATCGA
>JBBSUT010000264.1:0-1765 GCA_038234155.1 Sphingomonadales bacterium
AGCGTGGGCGTGCCGCGCAGGGTGAGCAGCAGCATCGCCGCGACGCGGGCCTGCGCATCGCCGATCCGCGCCGCGATGCGCGGCTTGTCATGGCTGCCCAGCACCCAGTTGGGCCAGCCGTGCGGCGGCAGCGACGCCTCGTAATCGGCAATCACGCGCTTCAGCGTGGCGGCATCCCAGGCGTTGGTGACCAGCTGAAAATTGAACGGCAGGTGCACCTGCGGCCGCTGCGGCGTGCCGTACCAGCGGGCATGCCGGTCGTTCGGCAGCTCGATCTCGCCCACCAGCAGCCGCGCGCCATATTCGTCCGCCCCATATTCGTCCGCCCCATATTCGTCCGCAAGCGCGCGCATGTCGGCGGCGATGGCATGCGCTTCGGGCTGGTCGGTCGAATGGGTCTGGAGCACGCGGTCCCGCTCGGTATGCGCCGGGGTCCAGTCGGGATTGCGCGGATTGTCGGGCAGCCCCTCTGCTTTCACGATATGCCACAGCACGTCGATGCGAAACCCGTCGACACCGCGATCGAACCAGAAGCGCAGCACGTCCATCATCGCCGCGCGCAGATCCGGATTGCGCCAGTTGAGGTCCGGCTGCTCCTTCAGAAAGGCGTGGAGATAATATTGGCCGGTGTCTGCGTCCCATTCCCAGGCCGATCCGCCGAAATCGCTGATCCAGTTGTTGGGCGGCCCGCCGTCCGCGGCGGCATCGCGCCAGATATACCAGTCACGCCTGGGATCGGTGCTGGCGGAACGGCTGGCCTGGAACCAGGGATGCCGGTCCGAACTGTGGTTGGGTACAAAGTCCAGCATCAGCTTGAGCCCGCGCGCGTGGGCGGCGGCGAGCAGACGGTCGAACGCGGCCAGATCGCCGAACATGGGGTCGATATCGCAATAATCGGCTACGTCATATCCGAAATCGGCCATCGGCGAGGGAAAGATCGGTGACAGCCAGACAGCGTCGATCCCGAGCGAGACCAGATAATCGAGCCGCGCCGTGATGCCCGCCAGATCGCCCACGCCGTCCCCGCCGCCACCGTCCCCGCCGCTATCCTGAAAGGAGCGCGGATAGATTTGATAGATCACGCCCGCTTTCCACCAGTCTGGGTCCTGTCGGGGCGTGGGGGGTCGGGGAACGTTGGCCATGGGCGGGGCCTATCGCATATCGCGCCCAGCCCAAAGCAGTCAGATCCATAGCCCGTGGTCCCAGCCCGCCTGATCCCAGACCGCCCGATCCCGGACCGCCTGATCCCAAACCGTCCAGGGGGAGGGACAGCAGCGCGTGGGGTTGCTAGGCGGGCAGGGCGGCGACCAGCGACACGCGGCGACTTGGTAAGGGAACGGCATCGATGGACAGGCAGGCATCCCATGTCCGCAATTTGGAGCGGCTGCGGTGAACGCTGCGCAAGACCGCGCCCGGCGGCGCGTGCTGGTCACCGGCGGCGCGGGGTTCATCGGATCGATGCTGTGTCGGCGGCTGATCGCGGACGGCCACGCCGTCGTGGCGGTCGATTGCCTGACCTATGCCGGCAACCGGGCCTCGCTCGCGCCGATTGCGGACCATCCCGATTTCTGTTTTCTCCCCTTTGATATCGCGCAGCAGGACCGGCTGGCGGCGGTGCTTGCCGAACGGTCGATCGATACAGTGATGCATCTGGCGGCCGAAAGCCATGTGGACCGCGCCATTGCCGCGCCGGGTCGGTTCCTGGAAACCAATGTGATGGGCAGCTTTGCGCTGCTGCAGGCGGTGCGGCGCTATCTGGAGCATG
>JBBSUT010000265.1:0-1706 GCA_038234155.1 Sphingomonadales bacterium
ACCGCCAGCGCGCCGAGTGCGCCGCCCAGTGCCAGGCTGCCGGTATCGCCCATGAACACCATGGCCGGCGGCGCATTATACCAGAGGAAAGCCAGCCCCGATCCGATGATCGCGCCGCACAGGATCGTCAGTTCGCCCGCGCCCGGCACATGCGGAATGCCCAGGTAATTGGCGTAAATCGCATTACCGACAAGGTAGACGATGATGAAAAAGGTCACCGCCGCGATCACCACCGGCATCGTCGCCAGTCCGTCCAGCCCATCGGTCAGGTTTACCGCATTGCCGGCGCCCACGATCACGAACATGGCGAACAAGATGTAAAACCAGCCCAGATCGATCGAAACGCCGCTCAGGAACGGAAGATAGAGGTGCGTGCCGTTCTGATCGGTGATCAGCCACGCCGCGATCCCGGCCACGACGAATTCGGCGAGCAGGCGCACGCGGCCGGGCACGCCCTTGTGGCTGGCCTTGGTCACCTTGTCGTAATCGTCCAGAAAACCGATAATCGCGAACCCAAAGGTGACGAACAGGCAAGCCCATACGTAGACATTACGCGGGTCCATCCAGAGCAGCACCGCCACCGCCAGCGATATCAGGATCAGCAGCCCGCCCATGGTCGGCGTGCCGACCTTGGCCAGATGCGTCTGCGGCCCGTCTAGCCGGATCGGCTGACCCTTGCCCTGCTTCATGCGCAGCATCAGGATGAAGCGCGGACCGATTATCATGCCGAGGAACAGCGCCGTCGCCACCGCCGCGCCGGACCGCACACTCTGATAACGGAGCAGATTGAACGGGCCTTCGAAATTAAACCACTCTGCGAGCAGGTAGAGCATTCAGTTTTCTCCGTCGACGAAGGCGCTCACCAGTCTGGAGAGCCCCACGGAGTTGGAGCCCTTCACAAGCACCGCCTCGCCGCCCTCGATACGCGTGCGCAAAAGCGCGATTGCTTCCGCCGCAGTCTCGCAATGGGCGAAGCGGGCCGGACCCTCAAGCCCGCTCCCCAGCTTTTCCACCAGATTCTCGAACTCGGCGCCCACGAAGATGGCGTCGTCAATGCCGGCGTTGGCCAGAAGCGGGGCAATTTCCGCGTGATAGCGATCGGACATGTGGCCGAGCTCCTTCATGGCCCCCAGTATGGCGATGCGCCGGGTGGCGGGCGCGGCGGCCAGGCCGGCGATCGCCGCGCGCATCGATGCCGGATTGGCATTATAGCTTTCGTCGATCAGCAGGATCGGCCCGCCCGCGTGATCGATCCGGTGGCGCAGTCCGCGCCCAGCCATGCCCGCCAGCTCGGCCAGCGCCAGGCCGGCCGCCGCCAGATCGCCGCCCACCGCCTCAACCGCCGCCAGCACCGCCAGCGAATTGGCCACGATATGGCGTCCGGGTTGTGCAATCCGGTAACACAGCATCGCGCCGCCTAGCGTGGCGGTGACCAGCGAGCCCTCGGGACGGTCGAGCGCTTCCACCGCGCGGACATCGGCCGCTTCGTGAAAACCGAAGCTGACGATCTGCGCGCCATGCTCCAGCGCGGCATCGCGCAGCAGTTCGAAATGCGTATTGTCGCGCGGCACGATCGCGGTGCCGCCCGGGGCCAGGCCTTCGAATATCTCCGCCTTGGCCCGCGCGATGGCGGTTTCATCTTTAAAAAATGCGACATGGGCTGGCGCGATGGTGGTGACGATGGCGACATCTGGCCGCACCAGCTG
>JBBSUT010000266.1:0-1695 GCA_038234155.1 Sphingomonadales bacterium
CGGTGCCGATCGTGCCATTGTGGTCGGCGCGGGATCGTTTGCGACCGCCGGCGCAAACAATGCTACGGTGATCGGCTTCTCGGCTGGCTCTTCTGGAACCAACGCTGTCGTTGTTGGAACCGGAGCGCGGTCCACAGGGAATGATTCCATCGCCGTAGGCAATACGGCGATGGCGAATGGAAACTCCACCACGGCTGTTGGCGGACTAAGTATTGCTAGCGGCCCTGGCTCGACTGCCTATGGCTGGATGTCTGCCGCCTCGGCCGAACGCGCTACGGCATTGGGCCATTTGGCCACGGCGCAGGGCGTACGCTCGTTGGCCGTCGGTGAGAATGCCGACGCGCAGACCGACAACAGCACCGCCATCGGCAACGAATCCATCGCCAATGGTATCGACGCGCTCGCGATTGGCGATGCGGCAGTTGCGATGGGCAACTCCACTACGGCTCTGGGCGGCGAGAGCATCGCCTCGACGCCCGGTGCCACGGCGCTCGGCTGGCAGGCCCAGGCGACCGGCGCCATGGCGACCGCGGTTGGCCATCAGTCGGTCGCTTCCGGCGCACAGAGCTTTGCCGGCGCCGAAGACGCCGTCGCGTCCGGCTCGAACGCCATCGCGATCGGCAACACCGCATTGGCCAGCGGCGGCGATGCCATCGCCATCGGCGGTAACCGCGATGCGGCCACTGGCACCGGCCGGGCCACGCAGGCGACGGGCGCTTCGACCACCGCCGTCGGCGGCCAGGCTCTCGCCACCGCCACCGCGGGCACGGCCTATGGCTGGCGTGCCGAAGCCACGGCGGAGCGGGCAACCGCCGTCGGCCATCTTGCCAACGCCAGCGGCGTGCGCTCGCTGGCAGCCGGTGAGGCGGCCGCCGCTTCGGGACTGAACGCCATCGCACTGGGCAACATGGCGGTCGCATCGGGCGCCAATTCGATCGCGATCGGCAACGGCGCAACCGCGACCGGTGCCGGGCAGGTCGTCATCGCCAGCCTGGGCACGAGCGGCCAGTACCAGTCCGGTACGCGCTCGTTCGTCACGGCGGATGGCAACGGAACGCTCGGCCTGACCACGGATGTGGCCACGGGCACGGCGGTGCGCGCGAACACGGCATCGATCGCGGCCAACACAGCGGCGATCGGCTCCAACACCACCGCCATTGCCGGTCTGCAGGGCGATGTCGGCAATCTTTACTCGCTGACCGAGACCAACCGTCAGGACATCCGCCGCGCGAACGAAGGCGTGGCGATTGCCCTGGCGATGGAGTCGCCGACGCTTTTGCCCGGCACCAACTTCGCCCTTTCCGGCGGCGTGGGCTATTTCAACGATCGTACGGCTGCCGCCACCGCGGTCACCGCGCGCGTCAGCGAAAATGCCTCGATCTCGGCCGGTGTCGGCGTTGGCTTTGACAGCGGCGAAGTGGGCGCCCGCGGCGGCTTCCAGGTCGCTTTCTAAAAGCCCTTTCGAAGTTGCAAAAAAAGGGGTCGGTGCAGCGATGCATCGGCCCCTTTTTCATGCCGCGAGGTCAAAAGCTTTGAGCAGCTGGATGATGGCGTGAATCCTGACCCGCCTGACCCGCCTGACCCGCCTGACCCGCCTGATCGGCGATGGTCCAGGCGTCACATGTCCGCCGCCGGCATGGCGATCTGGACGGGACACCGCGCCGTTTTTCCGAGGGAGCCGGATGGGCGCGTCAG
>JBBSUT010000267.1:0-1664 GCA_038234155.1 Sphingomonadales bacterium
AAGTTGCAAGGCGAGCGGCATGAACCGAGCTCGGGCCTGGGCGGTCTCGATCTGCTCAAGCGCAAGCGGTTCGGTTTTGGCGCGTTGTGCATCTTCCTTTACGTCGGGGCCGAGGTGTCGATCGGATCGCTGATCGTCAGCTATCTCGAGCAGCCTGGCGTAATGGGTTTGACCCAGGCCAAGGCCGGATCATTGATTGCCCTCTACTGGGGCGGCGCCATGGTCGGCCGGTTTATCGGATCGGCCGTTCTTCGCGTGCTGAGCCCGGGCAAGGTGCTCGCATTCGTCTCCTTGGGCGCGATAACGCTGCTGTTGATCTCCACCAACACCACCGGCACCCTGTCAGGCTACAGTCTGCTGGCGATCGGCCTGATGAACGCGATCATGTTCCCGACAATCTTCAGCCTGGCGTGTGAAAAGCTCGGCAGCCGCGCGGCGGATGGTTCGGGCATCATAAACGTGGCGATCTTCGGCGGCGCGGTCATGCCGCTGCTGACCGGCGTGGTGGCCGATGTCAGCGGCAGCCTGTATCTGGCGCTGATCATTCCTGCGCTCTGCTACGCCATCATCGCCAGCTTCGGCTGGTACGCCAGGCGGCCGGCCATGGCATAACCGTTGCTTTTGGCGGGCCGAAGCCGGTCGAATCGACAGATATGATGGTCACCATGAGGTCTCCGTATCGGTTCGCCAACATGAGGCTATTTCGGTGCTGTGGCCGTGCCATTTAATCAGAGCGTTTGAAGGTGACGACGCGGTACAGATAGAAAACAGCGATGCTTCCAACTACAATATTTGACACGGGCCCGACATAATTGGCCACCACATCGTAACTGCCCTGAAGCCAATAACCCGCCATCGTCAAAATCGCGGTCCAGGCAAAGGTGCCGATCGCGCTGAACAGGAGGAAGCGACCGAATTTCATGTCGGACACGCCGGCGGGCACCGATATCAGTGTACGCACGGTCGGGATCAGCCGCCCGATCATGACCGCCCAGCCTCCATGCTTGTCGAACCAGGCATCGGCCCGTTCGATATCGCGGCGCGACATGGTCAGCCAGCGGCCATGCCTGTCCGAAAACCGCTTGAGCCGCTCGGTGCCGAGCTTGAGGCCGACCCAATACCAGAAACTGAGCCCGACCAGCGATCCAAAGCTGCCCGCAATCATCACCAGCAGCAGCGAAAGATCGCCATTGGCCGAGAGGAAGCCGGCAAGCGGCATGATCAGTTCGGACGGGATCGGCGGAAAGATATTCTCGGCCAGCATCAACAGCGCGATGCCGAGGTAGCCGCTTGACCGAATGAGGCCAGTTATCCAGTCGAACATCGAAGCGTTCCTTTCGAGGAAATGACGGCGCGCGAAACTGCGGCTGCCATCAGGATCAGGCCGGGCGGCATTGCGCGAGAACGTCGTCGGTCTTGATACTGCGGGATTGCTTCCGATGCCAGATCGCGGCGGGCTGGAACAAAGGCAAACAGCGTCAAGACGGGGTGGTATCAAGCTTTATCGCGCCGAGTCGATGCCGGCGAAACCGGCTGAATGTTGGAATGCAGCCATAAGTTGCTGTAAAAGACAATGAAAATTCTCTCAACGCCTGGCCCACGCTTCGCAAGATTGGGACATTGTAATGTTGCGGCCATCGATCCTCAATCCACGCGCTGCCAAT
>JBBSUT010000268.1:0-1596 GCA_038234155.1 Sphingomonadales bacterium
GACGAAAAAATTACTTTTTGAAGACGGGGCTGGAGCCGGTCTCAACGGGTCGGGTAGTTCGGGGCTTCCCTGGTGATGGCGACATCGTGGACGTGGCTTTCCTGCAGGCCGGCGTTGGTGATGCGCACCATCCTGGCCTTGCGCAAATCCTCGATCGTGCGGCTGCCGGTGTAGCCCATCGCCGCCTTTACCCCGCCGACCAGCTGATGGATCACGTCGCGCGCGGTGCCCTTGTACGGCACCTGTCCCTCGATCCCTTCGGGCACCAGCTTCATCTGGTCCTTGATGTCCTGCTGAAAATAGCGATCGGCCGATCCGCGCGCCATCGCGCCGACCGAGCCCATGCCGCGATAGCTCTTGTAGCTGCGGCCCTGATACAGAAACGTCTCGCCCGGCGCTTCCTCGGTACCGGCGAGCAGCGAGCCAACCATCACGCACGATGCGCCGGCCGCCAGCGCCTTGGCAACATCGCCCGATGTGCGCAGGCCGCCGTCGGCGATGACGGGAACGCCGTGCTTCTGGCCCTCCTCGGCGCTCTGCATGATGGCCGTCAACTGCGGTACGCCCACGCCGGCCACCACGCGCGTGGTGCAGATCGATCCCGGGCCGATACCAACCTTGACGCCGTCCGCCCCGCAATCGATCAGCGCGCGCGTGGCTTCAGCCGTCGCGACATTACCGGCGACCACCTGCACCTCGTTGGACATTTTCTTGATCGCGGCCACCGCCTCGCCCACCATCTTCGAATGGCCGTGCGCGGTATCGACGATGATGACGTCGCAGCCCGCTTCGACCAGGGCGCGGGTGCGGTCCAACCCCTTGTCGCCCACGGTGGTGGCGGCGGCCACGCGCAGGCGGCCGGTGGAATCCTTGGTGGCGTCCGGGTTCATCACCGCCTTTTCGATGTCTTTCACCGTGATCAGGCCGACGCAGCGATAGGCATCGTCGACCACCAGCAGCTTTTCGATCCGGCGCTGATGCAGCTGGCGCTTGGCTTCTTCCTGCGTCACGCCTGCCGGGACCACCGCCAGATTATCGGCCGTCATCAATTCGGCAACAGGCTGATCGGGATTGGCGGCGAAGCGGACGTCGCGATTGGTGACGATGCCGACCAGCCGGCCGTCCTTTTCCACCACCGGGATGCCAGAGATGCGGTTTTCGGCCATGATCGCCTGCGCCTGCGCCAGCGTAGCCTCCGGACGGATCGTGATGGGGTTGACTACCATGCCCGATTCGAACCGCTTCACCTGCCGCACGGCGGCGCACTGCTGCTCGATCGACAGATTGCGGTGCAGCACACCGAGCCCGCCCATCTGCGCCATCACGATGGCCATGCTCGCCTCGGTCACCGTGTCCATCGCCGCCGAGAGTACCGGGATATTGAGCTGGATCGCCTGGGTGATGAAGGTGCGTGTATCGGCCTGGCTCGGCACGATATCGGACGCTGCCGGCTGCAGCAGAACGTCGTCGAAAGTAAGGCCGAGGGGGATGTCGATCATGTCGGGTGCTGCCTGCCGGAGGGGGTGTGGCGGCCCATGTAACGGCGTGGGCCCGGATTCGCCAGCGTTGGTGTTCGGCGGACGCGGCCAGCGGGGA
>JBBSUT010000269.1:0-1571 GCA_038234155.1 Sphingomonadales bacterium
AGGACGCCCACCGCCAGTCCCGTTGCTGCGAGCAGGACGACCAACCGGTCGGGCAACCACAGATAGCGACGGTCCAGCCAGACGAGCGGGATCAGCAGCCACGCCATGGTTGCCCATATGGCTGCGGACAGCGGGGGCAGAAAGACGAAGGGTCCCGCCCCGGCGACCAGCGAGGCCAGCTCGATCCGCCCGTGAACAGGGTCGATCGCGGCACCGCAGCTGCGGCAGCGCCCGCGGCTGGAGAGGGCGGACAGCAGCGGGACCAGATCCATAGCGCCCAGCGTGCGGCCGCATCCGTGACAATGGGAGCGTCCGGCCAGCACGCTGCGCCCTTCCGGCCAACGCAGGCAAAGCGTGGCGATAAAGCTGCCCGCGATCGCGCCCAGAACGGCAAATGAGGCGCCCCAGAACCAACCGGGCATCGCCGCCATGCTGTCTGCGAGATCCTGTAGCGACGCGATCAGAGATGGCCCTCGCTCTCAAGCACATAACCGTCGCCGGTTTGCACCAGCCCGGCAGCGGCGATCGCGCCAGCCGCGCCGCCGCGGTCTCCGCCGAGTTTTAGCCGCGTGGTGTAGTGCCCATTGCCTGAAACACGGATATCGAGCGATTCCATTCCCGTCTGACTGGCCAGGGGTATGAGCAGATCGGTCCCCTCGCACCGCAGCGTGCCAACCATGCCGCCGGGCAAATCAAGCCCCGGCAGCACGGCGTTGACACTCGCCCGCACCGTGCCTTCGGCATGTATGCAAGCTGCGCCGCCAAAGCGGGCCTCGACATTTTCCAGCGTAAATTCGCCCAGCGGCAGCGATCCGAAAAGGCTGGCGGCGGGCAGGGTCATGTTGGCATTGCGCACGCCGAATCTGCCGAGCCCGGTTAACAGTTCGGCATAGATCGCCGGGCGGCCAATTGTGCCCGGCCGCTGGAGCGTGAAGCGCAATTGGCCCAGCAACAGCGGCAGCGGCTGCAGCCCGGCGGCCACGCTGCCGATCGGGGTTCGCCCCACGGTAAGCTCGTCGATCGTGCCGGACCAGACCAGGCCCTCGGCCGCACGCGCGCCGATCCCGCGCGAACCCAGATCGGCAAGGCCCAGCGCGGCGCGCAGGGGCATGAAGGCAATCAGCAACAGCAAAAAGATCAGCACCGCTGTCAGCGCCAGCCGGGGACGCTGCACCGCGCGCAAACTGGTGATGCGGCGGCTCATGATGGCCTGCGCAAGGTTGCGCTGACCGTCAGCATGCCGGCGCCGGGCGCCGTCGGCTCGACGGTAAGATTGTCCACCGATATCCCGCGCTCCTCCAGCCCGCCAAGCCATCCGAACAGGGCCTGCGGTGCCGCCGATCCGATGCGGATCGCGACCATGCCCGGTCCGGAGGGATCACTATTGTTCAGCGTGAAACCGGCCGATTCAGCGCTTTGGCGGATGAAATCAGCGAAATCACCGCTCGGCAGGCCGCCGCGGCTGCCTTGCATGGCGGCCAGCGCATCGATCTTGGCCGCGATCCGGCCATGGCGCGTCACCGCCTCGGCATAGGCGGAGCGCGCGTCCTGCGTTCCGTTGATAAGCGGCA
>JBBSUT010000270.1:0-1544 GCA_038234155.1 Sphingomonadales bacterium
CGTTGCGAGAAGATCTCGAACAGCAGCTCGGCGCCGGTCGGCGATAGCGGCACGTAGCCCAGTTCGTCGACGATCAGCAGCGGGACTGTCAGAAATTCCGTGTGCGGGCGGGCGGTTGAACATTACGCCGCCATGGCCCTGATGAAGCGCTCACCGAAGATAACGGCGAACTGGGCCTTGGCCATTGACCACTCACGTGGTGGCATCTTCCACTCTTTCTCCGACCGGTTCAAGATCAGGTAGAGCAGCTTGGTGGCGGCGTCGTCGCTGGGGAAGTGCCCCCGAGCGCGGACGGCTCGCCTGAGCTTCGAGTTCAGCGCCTCGATCGCATTGGTCGTATAGACGATCCGGCGCACCTCGTCGGGGAAGGCGAAGAACGGGATGACCTCGCTCCAGGCGCGTCGCCAGCTTTGGCCGATGGCGGGATAGCGCTGGCCCCAGGGGCCGGCCTCGAACGCGGTCAGCGCCTTTTCCGCAGCATCGGCGCTGGGCGCGCGGTAAACTTCCTTGAGCGCCGTCGCCAGGCCCTTGCGGTCCTTCCAGGAGACGAAGTCCATCGAGTTCCTCAGTAAATGCACGATGCAGGTCTGGACGGTCGCCTCGGGAAACACGGCCGTGATCGCGTCCGGAAAACCCTTCAGGCCGTCGACGACGGCCAGCAGAATATCCTCGACGCCGCGGTTCCTGAGTTCGTTCATCACCCGCAGCCAGAACTTGGCGCCCTCGTTCTGTTCGAGCCACAGGCCGAGCACCTCCTTGCCGCCATCCGCGCGGACGCCCAGCGCGATGTGGATCGCCTTGTTGCGGACCATGCCCTCATCCCGGATCTTCACTCGGATCGCGTCGAAGAAGACCAGCGGGTAAACCGGATCGAGCGGGCGCTGCTGCCAGGCTGCGACTTCGTCGAGCACGGCGTCGGTCACCGTGCTGATCAGGTCGGGTGATACGTCGATGCCGTACAGCTCGTGTAGATGTCCGGTGATCTCGCGGGTGCTCATGCCGCGCGCGTACATCGACACGATCTTCTCATCGAAGCCCGGGAAGCGGCGCTGATACTTGGCGATCAGTTGCGGATCGAAGCTCGCCTGGCGGTCGCGCGGCACATCGATCGCCATCTTGCCGGTGTCGGTCATCACGGTCTTCCGACCGTAACCGTTGCGCGTGTTGCCGGCACCGTCCTCGCCGGAGAGGTGGTGGTCCATCTCCGCGTTCAAGGCGCGCTCCGTGAGCGCCTTCTTCAGGGAATCGAGCAGGCCGCCCTGATCAAACGCCGCACTGGCGTCGCCGCCCGCCAGCAGTTGATCAAGAAGTGCGTTCGGGATCGTAGGCTCTTTCCGTCGGGACATATGGGATCTCCTTTTTACCCATTATACCCGCCCACACACGGAAATCCTGACAGTCCCTTCCTGATCGGCGCGGCGGACGGCTTCGACGATGCGGCCCGTGCCGATGCGGACCTCATCGTGTCGTTCGGGCGCGCCACCTGGCCCCATTTGCTCGCCCGCGCGATGCTCGCCGAGCAATTGTTCCGCGCCACCAGCATC
>JBBSUT010000271.1:0-1537 GCA_038234155.1 Sphingomonadales bacterium
CGAAGGCGGCGCGCTCGTCAAGCGCGAGGGCGACAGGCTGGTCTGTCTCCATCGCGCCGATGCCGGCCTTACGACTTTGCTCGAGGTGCAGCGTCTATACGGCACGATCGCGTGGCAACAGGTTTCGGACGACGTCTTTCTAGCCGCGCTGCAGGCGTTTTATCGCGAAAGTGCAAGCGTCGCCGCCGATGTGGCTTCGGCGGACGATGATATAGATCTTGCCACCCTGGCGGATAGCGCCGCCGAAGTCGACGATCTGCTCGACAACCGCGACGATTCGCCCGTTATTCGCCTGATCAACGCGCTGTTGTTGCAAGCGATCAAGGAAGGCGCGTCGGATATCCATATTGAGACGCAGGAGCGACGATTGATCGTGCGCTTCCGCGTGGACGGCGTTCTGCGCGACATGATCGAGCCCAAGCGGGCGCTCGCGCCGTTGCTGGTCAGCCGGATCAAGGTGATGGCGCGGCTCGACATCGCGGAAAAACGCATTCCCCAGGATGGCCGCGTCACGCTCAGGATCGGCGGGCATGAGGTGGATGTCCGCGTCTCCACGATCCCCACGCAGCACGGCGAACGCGTCGTCATGCGGTTGCTCGATCGCGGTTCGGTCGATCTCGATCTGAAGACGCTCGGGATGAACGCGCGCAATGTCGAACTGCTCGACCGGCTGCTGCGGCGCCCCAACGGGATTATCTTTGTCAGCGGACCGACCGGATCGGGCAAGACGACCACGCTCTATGCCGCGCTGACCAGGCTCAACGATCGCAACTGCAACATCATGACGGTCGAGGACCCTATCGAGTATGAGCTCGAAGGCATCGCGCAGACGCAGGTCAACCACCGTACCGACATGAGCTTCGCGCGCGGCCTGCGTGCGATACTGCGCCAGGACCCCGACGTCATCATGGTCGGTGAGATCCGCGACGCCGATACCGCCGAAGTCGCGGTGCGCGCGAGCATGACGGGGCATCTTGTGCTCTCGACGCTGCATACCAACTCGGCCATCGGCAGCATCACCAGACTGATCGACATCGGCGTCGAGCGCTATCTTCTGGCGCCGATGGTAATCGGTCTCGTCGCGCAGCGGCTGGTGCGCAAGCTGTGCGAGGCGTGCCGCGAAAGCCGCCCCGCCAGCGCTGCCGATGCAGCAATGCTCGAGGGAACGCTCGAAGAGGGCGACACAATCTGGGTGCCGGTCGGCTGCGCGGTCTGCCGCGGCGATGGTTACAAGGGGCGGATGGGCATTCATGAAGTCGTGCCGGTCGATCGCACGCTCGAAGCTCTGATCCACGCCGGGGCGTCCGAAGCCGATCTTACCAGCCACGCGCGCCAGTTGTCGCCTTCCTTGCTCGATGACGGCGTCCTGAAAATCCGCGAAGGCCTGACCAGCGTCGCTGAAGTGGCGCGCGTTGTGCGCGAGGACCTCTGACGTGCCGGCGTTTTCGTATCAGGCGCTCGACTCCGCCGGGCGCGCCAGTCGCGGGGTTATTGAAGCGGGCAATCTCGCGGCCGCGCGGCACGCGCTGCGCGATCA
>JBBSUT010000272.1:0-1529 GCA_038234155.1 Sphingomonadales bacterium
AACGATCTGACCGTCAGGCCCACTTCCAAACTCACTCCCGTTCGAAGACCGTCGCCAAGCCTTGTCCTACCCCGACGCAGAGCGACGCGATGCCGCGCGCGGCGCCGGTGCGAGCCATCTGGTGGATCAGCGTCGTGGCCAGGCGGGCGCCGCTGCAACCAAGCGGGTGACCGATCGCAATCGCGCCGCCGTTGACGTTCAATTTTGCGTTGTCGATGCCCAGCTCGCGCTGGCAGGCGAGGGCCTGCGCGGCGAACGCCTCGTTCAACTCGAACAGGTCGATGCGGTCGAGCGTCAGTTTCGCGCGCAGAAGCGCCTTGCGAATCGCGGGCACGGGTCCGAGCCCCATGAACGCGGGATCGACGCCGGCCGCGGCGCTCGGACCGATGAAGGCGATCGGCTGAAGACCCAGCGATTTGGCCAGCCCGGCTTCAACGATCAGCAATGCCGCCGCGCCGTCGTTGATACCCGACGAATTGCCCGCGGTCACCGTGCCTTGGTCGTCTTTGGAGAATGCGGGTTTCAGCTTGGCGAGATTCTCCAGCGTCGTGTCCGGCCTCGGGTGCTCGTCCACGCTGACGAGGGTCGGAGCGCCCTTGCGCTGCGGAATCTCGACGGGCACGATCTCCTGGGCGAACAGCCCGCGTTGGTGCGCCGCCGACCACCGTTGCTGGCTCTGCAGCGCGAACTGATCCTGATCCGCCCGGCTGATCTTGTGCTTGCGGGCGACATTCTCGGCGGTCTCGCCCATGGAGAAGGGGTGATGCAGCGCCGCCATGCGAGGATTGACCAGGCGCCAGCCGATCGAAGTGTCGAAGATCTGCTGCGACCGGTCGAACGCGGATTCCGCCTTGCTGAGCACATACGGTGCACGGCTCATCGACTCGACGCCGCCCGCGATGAACACATCGCCGTGACTCGCCTCGATCATGCGCGCCGCGATGTTGACGGCTTCCAGCCCCGACGCACAGAGGCGATTCACCGTCGAACCCGGCACGGACGCGGGGAGGCCCGCCAGCAGCGCGGCCATGCGCGCGACGTTGCGGTTGTCCTCGCCGGCCTGGTTGGTAGCGCCGAAGTAGACATCCTCGATCAATGCGGGGTCGATGCCGGATCGCGCCACGACGGCCTTGATGATGTGGGCGGCAAGATCGTCGGGGCGAACCGACGCCAATGCGCCCGCGTGCCGGCCGACAGGTGTTCGGAGAGCCGTGATGATCGCCGCTCGCCTTTGCATCGAGATTTGATCGCGTCGCTGCATGAGCAACGTACTAGGGGAACTATCTGCCCAAGTCTAGGGGCGAAACTCAAGGCTGAAGTACCCGCTCCTATTTCGAGCCCGTCGCGAAAACCGTCTGAAAATGCGGACTCTCCTTCTCCCGCGACACGACCGTGACTTCCAGTTTGCCAAAGCTGGTCGCGGCCCTTCAGCGTCTTGTTACGCACATCGGGCGCGGTCTTTCGGCGCATTCCTGACGCTCTGGTTGCGCGGAATGGCAAATAAAAGATCCACGCGCAGATCGGCTTGG
>JBBSUT010000273.1:0-1504 GCA_038234155.1 Sphingomonadales bacterium
CCGGGCGCGCTGCAGGTTGACCAGCGCGACCGCGCTGTCGTTCGAGCCGCAGCCCGCAATCACCGGCACCCGGCCCGCGGCCTGTTCCACGCAGACGCGCACCGCATCGAAATGGTCGTCGATCGTCTGTGTGGCGGCTTCACCGGTGGTTCCGCAGGGCACCAGGGCCTGCGATCCGCTTGCGATCTGCCAGTCGATAAAATTGCGAAAGACCGCCTCGTCCAACGACCCGTCGCGAAACGGCGTCACCAGAGCCGGAATGGAGCCGGAAAACATTGTATCGAATCTCCGCAGCGGCCAAGTAACCGGGCTCATCGGCGGGGCGCCGCGCACCGCCGTTCCCGTTCAGCGCCTGATAAGGAGCCCGCCCCTATCATGTCCAGCATGGTAAAGCGTCTTTATATCCCCCTCGCCCTTCTCACCACCACCAGCGCGCTGGCCCCTGCGGGGGCGCAAGTGATGCTTGTCCCGGACGGATTTGTGACCAACGGCTTTTCTCTGGACGGATTTGCTCCGGACGACTTCGCTGTGGATGGGGCGTATCTGCCCCAATCGCTGCTGCCCGCTGCGATTGGGGCCGGCCGGGCTACGGCGGGCTACAGCGCGCCGATGCAGTTCGGCGAGCCCAAGCCGCTGCCGCCGCTGCCGGGCGATGCCGGACAGGCTCCCCGCCAGATGGATCAGGTCATGCCGTCGCAGACGGTCATCCAGTCGCAACCCGAGCTGGCCCCACCGCAGAGCCCGAACCAGCCGCTCATGCAGACCAGCGCGCCGACCAGTCCACAGCTGCAGCAGCAGTGGGATGCCGCCTCTGCGCAGCTCGCCGATCCCAGCCGCGGCAACATTCCCGCCGCTTTCCAGCGTTGGAAAGCGCTGAGTTCGTCAGACAATCTCACCTTTCCCGATTACGCCGGTTTCGTGATGAGTTATCCCGGCTTCCCGGGCGAAGAGCGTATGCGCAAGAACGCCGAGCAGGCGATCGAGCTGGGCTATTATCCGCCAGCCCAGCTGGTCGCCTTTTTCCAGCGGTTCGAACCGGTGACCAACACCGGCCGCGCGCAATATGCCATCGCGCTGGCCAATAGCGGCGATCGGCAGCAGGCTGCGGCCTGGGCGCAAAAAGCCTGGGTCGGCGGGCCGCTGTCCGACATTGCCGAAACAACCCTCATGGGCATGTTCGGCAGCACGTTTGCGCCGGGCGACCATGATCGGCGGATCGATGCGCTGCTGTGGGCCGGTGCCACCAACGATGCCGCCGCGCTGATGGCCTATGCCACGCCGCAAAAGCGCCAGCTTTTCCAGGACCGGCTGGCGATCAGGACACGCTCGGCCGGCATGGCATCCGCGCTCTATCGCAACGATCAGGCATCGCTGTCCGACCCGGGTTATCTGACCGACCGCGCCGCCTATATGCGCGGCAATGGCGAGAGCTACCAGACCCGCGAACTGCTGGCCAACCGTCCGCCGCTCACCGCCTATCCCGCAGATGCCGAGGAATGGTACG
>JBBSUT010000274.1:0-1494 GCA_038234155.1 Sphingomonadales bacterium
GATCCGCGACACCCGCAATCTGTCCCGCCGCTGCAACACAATTGCGCAGACAGGTCGTTATCAGACTCGTCCACCATACGTGCGGCGGTCTCAATGGCCTCCCGCAGCGCCTTGTTATCCGCAGTCAGCGCGATGACGGTAGCGGCGAGGGTCGGGGCAAGGGCGATTAGGCGGGCGTTGGATATAATTTCATGCGTGTTGAAATTATACCCCATGTCGCAATCTGCAATATTGTTCCCCTCCGAGTCGTCGTCATCGTCTGGAAAAACGTCCGTAGCGTTGAACGTCGTCCACGGTCCTGGCGTAGTCTGAGCCAGCAACGCCTTCAGCGCTTCGCTATCAATCCCCCGAGTCATAGCAGCACCACGGCGGCGGCGACGGCAAGCCCGAAGCCAGCCATGCAGGCGACGAGGCAAAGCGCGCCGTCCAAGGCTGCGGCGTAAACGGCGGCGTTGTATTCCTTGCGGGTCATGCTGCCACTTCCATGACTGGCGCGTCGGCAATAAGTTGCAACAGGGTGTCGCGCTGCCGGCGGATAAGATGCGCATAGGCATAGGCGGCCCCGTCGGCATCGCCGGCACGTTCGAAATAGGCGGCATCGGCGGCATAGGCGGCGGTACGGGCGGCATCGGCGGCGTCGTCGGCGGCCCCGGCGGCCCCGGCGGCCCCGGCGGCATTGGTGGCAGCACGGGCGGCATAGGCGGCGGACCCGGCGGCATTGGTGGCAGCACGGGCGGCCAGTGCGGCGGCACGGGCGGCCCCGGCGGCTGGCCACTCTTGGCCTTTCGCAAGCAAATCCATGCCAAGAATCACGCGCTCAATCGCCGTCTTTACATCTCCGGTCTGCGCAGGCAGTGCTCGCAATTCAACGGCTAGAAAATGCCAATGAACGCGCGAAAGGTCTTTCCCATCGCAAGCCACGGCGGCGGGCAGTGCTGCGAAAAAGGCCGTTGCCTCTGCGTTTGGAAGTGTCTCGAAAATGTTTTCCGCGATACGAAGCAGCGGCTCTGTCAGGCCAAAACGTTCAAAGGCCGGGGCCGGATCAGCGGAATGCGTCAGGCATGAAATAAAGCAGCCTGTTCCGCCTACTGCGTTGCCAGATGGCTCCCAGTATCTGCCGCCGATAAGAGCATCTGCGGCGATATGCGCCTGCACCTCCGCGTCGAGGATGGCGTGGTTTCGGGTGAGGATGGTTTTCATGTCAGGTTACTCCAGTTGAATACGATGATGACGGCCAGCGTTAAGGCAGCGGCAAAGGCGCTGATCCGGCGGGCGCGGCGAAGTCGGTAGGCTTCGGGGGTGCAGGGGCGGGCGCGGATCATGCGCCTGTCTCCGGTTTGGTGGCGTGCGCGTTCATGCCCATTCCCCCGCAACGATCTTGCGGGCCTGTGCATTGCCCCAGCGGATTGCGGCATCAACGGCCAGGTCATCGCGGAAGGCATCGTCGGCATGCACCGTGCCAGTCGCTGCGGCGTGGTGCGCCAGCAGGGCGAC
>JBBSUT010000275.1:0-1493 GCA_038234155.1 Sphingomonadales bacterium
CGTGAATGAGGACTGGCAGCAGTTTGACCGCACGCTTGAGACGGTGATGGGATCTGACACGCTGGTGCGCCTGATGGCGGGTGGGCGGTCTGATCAGGGCCGGGAGATCGAGGACGTGTTCTCGACGAAGGAGGTGGCGTCCCGCGAAGCGTTGATGCTGGACTGCGCGGAGCGGCTGGCTGCAAGTGGGGCGCGGGGGATGCCGGAGCGTGCGATCGCGCAGGGGATTGCGGCTGTGGAGCAGGGGGGAGATCGCCCGTTTCAGCTGGCGCAGGAGCAGCGCGATGCGGTGCGTACGATCGTGGGTGCAGGGCAGCTCGCGATCCTGCGCGGCGTTGCTGGCACGGGCAAGACGACGGCGCTCAGTGCGGTCCGGGCGGCCGCCGAGGCGGCGGGGGTGCGGATCCTGGGCGGGGCGCTGGCCGGCAAGGCTGCGCGTGAACTTGCGGATGGATCGGGGATCGAGAGCCGGACACTGGCGAGCCTGGAGCGGTCGTGGGAGGCAGGCTTCGATACGCTGGGTCGCGGGGACATGCTGGTGGTGGATGAGGCTGGTATGGTTGGGTCTGCGCAGATGGGACGGATCATGGCGCAGGTCGAGGCCGCTGGCGCAAAGCTGGTTCTGGTGGGCGATGAACGCCAGCTCCAGCCGATCGAGGCAGGGGCGGCGTTCCGCAATATCAAGGAGCGGGCTGAGGGGTGGCAGAGGCCAGGCGCGTCCGGTGCCGGGACGCAGGGCCAGCGTACGGTGGCGGAACTGGGCGAGGTGCGCCGTCAGGCGCAGAGCTGGCAGCGTGAGGCGGCGCAGGCGTTTGGACGGGGTGAGACGGGTGAGGCGCTGGATGCGTATCACGCCCGTGGTGATGTCAGGCTGCACGACAGCACAGAGCAGACCCACGCGGCGATCGTGCAGGCGTATTTCTTCTGGCTTGATGCGGCCAGTGCACGTGACGCAGCTCAGACGCGGGGCGGGGGCCGTACGGGCCATGCCGCCCCCGGTCCCGATCACATTGTCACGGCCTACCGCAACGTGGATGTGGCGGCGCTGAATACGGCGATCCGGGAGGCCCGGGTTGCGCGGGGTGAGCTCGGCGCTGACGTATCGTTCCAGACCGATCAGGGGCCCAGCAGCTTTGCTGTGGGCGACAAGATCCTGCTGACGCAAAACGATCGCGCGCTGGGTGTCTCCAACGGCGACCGGGGTGACGTCATTGCAGCAGATCCGGAGCGGATCGCCGTGCGTCTGACCGATGGGCGCGAGGTACGTCTTGCCGCTGAAAGCTACGACGGCGTGCGCCATGGCTACGCGGTCACGACGCACCGGTCGCAGGGCATGACGGTGGACCGGGTGCATGTCATGGCGGGGCAAGGGATGCATGCGTCCCTGGCTTACGTCGCGATGACCCGGCAGCGGGAGGGCGCCACGCTGCATGCGTCGCGCGATCACTTCCGGGATTACGCCACGTTGAGAGAGACGATCGCGCGGGAGCGGC
>JBBSUT010000276.1:0-1487 GCA_038234155.1 Sphingomonadales bacterium
CCGCTGGCGCTGGACGAGGCCGTGCGCGACGGCCGGATCAAGCGCGGCGATTTGATCGTGCTGGAAGCTATGGGCGGTGGCTTCACCTGGGGCGCGGCGGTGGCCCGTTACTGACCCAATCTGAATTGCAGCAGAAATTGCTTTGCCTTTTGCAGTTCTTCTGAAAAGCACTATGTTCGCACGCTTGGTTCCATTTTGACAGGAAAACGCAGCCCATGCGGTCCGAAGGTACACTGACCCGCGCCGATCTGGCCGATATGCTGAATCGGCAGATCGGTCTGTCGCGTGCCGATGCAGCTAAAATGGTCGAATCCATTCTCGATCGCGTCACCGGGGCATTGCTGGAGGGCGAGAATGTCAAAATCTCCGGCTTCGGCACATTTGTCCTTCGGGACAAGGGAGAACGGATCGGGCGCAATCCCAAAACCGGGGTCGAAGTGTCGATCGCGCCGCGCCGTGTCCTCACCTTCCGGCCGAGCCAACAGATGCGAACCCGCGTCCTGGCCGCAGGCTGATATGGTGGCCGATAAGGCGCCCGGTGCTTTTCGAACGATCGGCGAGATGGCGCAGGAACTGGGCGTAAAACCCCATATACTGCGCTACTGGGAGGAGCAGTTCCCAGCCCTGGTGCCGCTCAAACGCGCTGGGGGCCGTCGCCACTATCGCGCCGAGGATGCCGCCTTGTTGCACCATATCCGGGGACTGGTGCAGGACCGGGGATTTACGATCAAAGGCGCCAGGCAGCAACTGGACAAAGGCGGCGCGCCGTCCGCGGCCCACGCGCAGACCGAACTGTCCAAAGAAACGGGCCCGGCCATCGGCGGCCAGGCCATCTCGCAGCTTCGCGATATTCGCGCCCGATTGGCGCGGGCAATCGAAAACGCCTGAAGCTCCAGTATCGACAACCAAGTCGCCGATTCCAGCCAAATTGTCAGACCTTATTCCGGCTGCTGGTTGCGGCGATTACGCCGTTGCCGTTCGCCCCGCGACATGACCTGCTCGGCCCGAGCGGCGGTGTTCTCTGCATTACGCTGCACGGCGCGGGCATAATCCTCGTTGGATCGACCGGCATTGGCGGCGGCTTCTGCCTGTGCCCGAGCCCGAGCCTGAGATTCAGCGCCAGTGTCATTCATGATCGCGCCGCTACGATCGCCCCGGTCATGCTGGCCGCCGCGATCCCCACGGCGATCCTCACGGCGATCATGGCCGCGTCCTTCATTGCCATTGTGGTCCTCGCCGCGCTCATTGTGCCGGCGATCGCCCCGGTTCTGATTACCCCGGCCCTGATAGCCGTTGGCATAACCGCGTTGCCCATGACGATCGAAATCACCCCAGTTGCCCTGATCCTGATAGTTGCCCCGCCAGGACTGACGACGCTGCGACCAGTAGCGCTGCTGATAATTGTCCCAGCGATAGGCGCGGCGATTTTGATCGTAGACGTAATATCCGGTGCCGGGATAATAATAATTACCGTACCAACCCCAATA
>JBBSUT010000277.1:0-1481 GCA_038234155.1 Sphingomonadales bacterium
CCGATCAGGCAGCCGTCACGACAGTTCGGTGCCAGGAGGTCGCAATGTAGCCAGCGAAATTCCAAACCTGTTCGGGATGTTCCGGCTGCCCCTGACCGGCGCTATCGATAGCGCGGACCACGATCTCGTGCGCCCCGGCGGACAGTTCTGCATCGCATAACCAGCGGACCCAGCTCCAGCGAGGGCTGTCACCGGAATCGATGATGGCCTGTGTCCAGTTTTTGCCGCCATCGACCGATACTTCAACGCGTGCGACGCCGCGGCCATAAGCCATCGCATAGCCTGCCAGTCGGACGCTGCCAGCGTCGATCCAGGCTCTGTCGCAGAGCGAGCATAGCGCTGCATTTATCGGCAGCGCCTCTATCGTCAGCGCGTTCTGCCAATCGGCGGCTTCACTGGAACGCACCGCCGCCGGAAAAAGCTTGTAATCGCGCGCCTGGATCGGCGCTTGGGATGGACCATCCGCAACCGTGATATGGGTCAGCCACTTGATCGACCGCACGCCAGCATAACCTGGCACGATGAGCCGCAGCGGCGCGCCGTGCTCCGGTGCCAGCCATTCACCGTTCATCGCCCAGGCGATCAGCACATCGGGATCGCGCGCCTTCTCCATCGTTATGGAAACGCCGTACCGGGACAGTTCGCCTTCAACCGGAACGTCGTCTGCGGCCGTAAAATGGACATAGCCTCCCTGATTGTCGAGCCCGGCTGCGCACAGTAGTTCGATCAGCGAGACGCCGGTCCAGACTGCGTTGGCAATCGCACCAACGCCCCACGGATCGCCGTTGGTTGCGGCAACAGGCTGCAGATCGGCACGGCGGTTGCCGGCGCATTGCAACGTAGCCATCACGCTGCGCGTCGGAAATGCTTGGTCGAGAGCCGCCCGGTTCCAGGCGCGATCGCCAATCATGACCTCGTGATCCGGCCTGAGCGGCGGCACATCACCATGACTGCGAACATAGAAGATCGCTTGCGGCGTGAGGTGAGCGTCGACAAGCGCACCGGGATGTGGCTCGGCATTGAACGGATCCTGCTGCTGCACGATCATCCGGTCAGTATCTGGACCGCTGGCAGCGGCAAGCTTGTTGCTGTTCATGCTATTTCCTCGGCTGTGCCCGACAGTTCGCTACATTCGTAACGCGCAGTATGCCACGGGTGAAACCTAGACGCTGCATGACTTCGCGCGGCTGGCTTCCGGCTGGGAAGGCAGCGGCCTGAAGGGCGGAAAGCGGGCAGCGCACTTTTTGCCGGACTTCGAACATGATGACACCAGTGATGGCCCGGGATACCTCGCATAATTTTGAGGGCTGCCGCGGCCTCGGCGCGTTCGCGCGGTCCAATCGGGGTTGCCGGTTAGCCGGGGCCACGCTCGCTAGCTATTGCAGAGAAACGCCATAAAAGTGCCAATCTGCCGACGGCGCTTGCGTCTTGCGCGAGAGCGCATGACTATCTGCCCAGCGCCAGTGCAAACCCAGAGGAAA
>JBBSUT010000278.1:0-1398 GCA_038234155.1 Sphingomonadales bacterium
CGATGACCGCGCCACCGGCCACCTCGCCAGCTTCGCGCCGCATGCGTCCGTCGTCCATATCGACACCGATGCCGCCGAGTTCGGCAAAATCCGCCACGCCCACGCTGCCATGTGCGGCGATCTGAAGCGCTGCCTGCGCGCGATCGAGTTCACGCCGGGCGATATCGGCCCATGGCAGGCTGAAACCCGCCGTCTGAAGGTCGATCATGCCCCGCGCTACAACGCACCGGGCAATGGGGTGTTCGCGCCGGAGCTGCTGAAAAAACTGTCCGAGCGCGCCGGAAACAGCTTCGTCGCCGCCTGCGATGTCGGCCAGCACCAGATGTGGGTCGCGCAGCATTGCCGCTTCTCGCGTCCGCAGGCGCATCTCACCAGCGGAGGTCTGGGCGCGATGGGTTATGGCCTGCCCGCCGCGATCGGCGCAAAAGTGGCCGAACCGGACGCCTGCGTGGTCTGCGTGTCGGGTGATGGCAGTTTCATGATGAATATCCAGGAGCTGGCGACGCTTCGGCGCTACAATATCCCGGTCAAGATCGTGCTGCTCGACAACAGCATGCTGGGCCTCGTTCGCCAGTGGCAGGAACTGTTTTTCGAGGGCAATTATTCCGAAGTCGATCTCAGCGACAATCCCGATTTTGTCGAGGTTGCCAACAGCTTCGGGATCGAGGCTTTTTCGGTCGATCTCAAAGCGGACGTTGATAGTGCGATCGACCGGCTGCTGGCCGCCAAGGGCCCGATCCTGGCGCATGTCCGGATCGATCCCGAAGAAAATGTCTGGCCGCTGGTGCCGCCGGGCAAATCCAATGCCGACATGATGGAGAGCAAGTGGTGACCCTTCAGAACATCCGTATCGAATTTGCCTTTGCCGAAGGTGCGCTGCGCCGGCTACTCGGGGTGATCGAGGCGCGCGGCTGGATTGTCTGCTCGATGCAGATGGGATCCGACGGTGACCGCTCGATCGTGACGCTGTCGCTCGATCCGCGTGACGGCGGGCGCAAGATCGACACGCTGATCCGCCAGATCAGCCGCACCTACGGCGTCGTCCAGGCCGAGCGTATCGACGGCGCGACCAGTTTTATCAGGGAGATACCCCGTGCCGCAGCAGGCTGACACCACCTCCGCTATCGAAACCGACGTATCGGAAGGCGGCGTAGCGGCCACCATGCGCCGCATCGCCATTTTCGACACCACCTTGCGCGACGGCGAGCAGGCTCCCGGTTTTTCGATGACCACCGCGCACAAGCTGGCGATCGCCCGCGCGCTTGCCGATCTCAATGTGGACGTGATGGAAGTCGGTTTCGCCGCCGCCTCCCCCGGCGATGCCGAGGCTGTTGCCGAAGTCGCCAGACAGGTCACCGGCCCCGTGATCTGCTCGCTCGCCCGCACGAAGGACGGCGA
>JBBSUT010000279.1:0-1389 GCA_038234155.1 Sphingomonadales bacterium
CGGGTCGCAACCCGCTATGACCGATGCCCGAAGGTCTTCTTGTCCGCCTGTGCCCTCGCAGCCGTCGTCATGTTCTGGCTACGAGATGCCGTAACGGGGCCTGCGTCGCGACCCGCCTGTTACCGTTGCAAAGTCGAGGGCAAGCTGGCGCAATTCCCCGTATCGGATCCAAAGGGAGGACTGCGGGATGAAGCTGTTTGTCGGGCTGGATGTGTCGCTTGAGAAGACCGCGATCTGCGTGATCAGCGAGCATGGGAAGATATTGAAGGAGGCTCAGGTGGCCAGTGAGCCCGAGGCGCTGTTGCGCTGGATCAGCGATCTGGACGGCGCGGTTGCCGCTGTCGGGCTTGAGGCAGGCCCCTTGTCGCAGTGGCTGCATCGCGGGTTGTCAGAGGCCGGGCTACCTGTCGTGCTGATGGAAACCCGTCAAGTGAAAGGCGCGTTGAAGGCGATGCCGATCAAGACGGATCGTCGTGATGCCGAAGGTATCGCGCGGCTGCTGCACCTTGGCTGGTTCCGACCGGTTCATTGCAAATCTGTGTCTGCACAAGAAGTTCGGGCCGTGCTCAGCGCTCGCAAGGCCGTGCAACAGGGGTTCATCACGCTGGAAATGTCAGTGCGCGGGCTCCTTCGGAACTTCGGCCTCAAGGTCGGCACCATATCGCGCGGCCGGTTTGAACAGCGTATCCGCGAACTGGCGGCGGGCAATGCGATGCTGGAGGCGACCACCGAACCCATGTTGCGCGCGCGATCGGCGCTGCGGCGAGAGTTGGCGGGCCTTGAACGCCATGTTCGCCAACTCGCCCAAGAGGATCCGGTCTGTCGTCGGTTGATGTCGATGCCCGGGATTGGCGCTGTCGTTTCTCTGACCTATCGATCTGCGGTCGATGACCCCGCCCGGTTCACCTCCTCGAAGAAGGTCGGGCCGTGGGTCGGCCTGACGCCCTCCCGCAACCAGTCGGGCGAACGCGACATCTCAGGCGGGATCACCAAGGCAGGTGACGTCAACCTGCGCCGTGCGCTGTGCCAGGCGGCCACCGTCATGATGCATCGCGGGCGGGCGACATGGCTGAGGACCTGGGCGGCGAAACTTGCGCGCCGTCGCGGCGCCAAGCGCGCGATGGTTGCGCTGGCCCGGCGCATCGCCGTGATCCTGCACCGCATGTGGAAGGATAACACCGACTTCCGCTTCGAGACGCCGGTGCTTCAGGCCGGCTGACGATACAGGTTCCAAACTGCTGCCCGTCTGATCGCGGGCCTTCGAGGTCCCCACGGGACGCGGTTCCGGTGATGCCGTGCTCAGGACTGATGCCGACCCTGTCGAGCACGCCAATGAGATGGGCACATCGAAATTGCATTGAACCAGCATCATGTTGGCGGCCATCGCGC
>JBBSUT010000280.1:0-1370 GCA_038234155.1 Sphingomonadales bacterium
CGGTCTGATTCAATTGCTGTGAAGAGGCAGCGGAGATCAGCCGATGATGGGCCAGCGGACGGTGATGCAGGAAGCGCTGTTTTACAGCTTCAGCGTGGAGAACCATGTTCCGGCGGATCATCTGCTGCGGTCGATCGACCGGTTCGTCGATCTGGCTGGCCTCCGCGATCATCTGCGGCCCTATTACAGCGAGACCGGACGGCCTTCGATCGATCCCGAGCTTATGATCAGGATGCTGATCGTGGGCTATTGCATGGGGATCCGGTCCGAGCGGCGGCTGTGCGAGGAAGTCCATCTCAACCTGGCTTACCGCTGGTTCTGCGGTCTGGACCTTGGCGGCGCGGTGCCCGACCACTCCACCTTCTCCAAGAACCGGCATGGCCGCTTTCGCGACAGCGACCTGCTGCGCCAGCTGTTCGAGATGACCGTGGCACGCTGCATGGCCGAGGGACTGGTCGGCGGTGAAGGCTTCGCGGTCGATGCCAGTCTCATCCGCGCCGATGTCCATCGGCAGCGATCGGTGCCGGGCGGCGAAGGCCTGCCACCCAAAACGGTCGGCCGCGCTGTGCGGGAATATCTCGAAGTGCTGGACGACGCCGCGTTCGGAGGCGCAACCCCGGTAAGCCCCAAGCGGATCAACCTAACCGATCCCGCGTCGCGCTGGACCGCGGCCACGCGCGAGGCGGCCTTCTATGCCTACAGCACCAACTATCTGATCGATCTCGATCATGCGGTAATCGTCGATGTGGAGGCAACGACCTCGGTTCGGCAGGCCGAGGTGACCGCGCAGCGCAGGATGATCGACCGCACACAGGAGCGCTTCGGCATCTGGCCCGAACGCCTGGTGGCCGACACGGCTTATGGCTCGGCAGCCAACCTTGCATGGCTGGTAGAAGACAAGAGCATCGAACCGCACATCCCCGTGTTCGATAAATCCGCCCGCCGTGACGGCAGCTTCGAACGCGCCGACTTCATCTACGACCATGATGACGACAGCTACGTCTGCCCCGCCGGTAACCGCCTGCGCCGGTCCAATCGCACCTTCAGCAAGCCGCGCACCGGCGTCGATAGGGATGGCTCCATCCGCTATCGCGCCCGCCAACAGGACTGTCAGGACTGCATGCACCGGCAACGATGCACGCCGAACATGCCCGCCCGCAAGGTCACGCGCTCCATCCATGAAGGCGCCCGCGATCTGGCGCGCAATATCGCCGCCACCGACGCGTATCTTGTCTCACGCCGCCAGCGGAAGAAGGTCGACATGCTGTTCGCGCACCTCAAACGCATCCTGAAAATGGACCGGTTGCGCCTTCGCGGACCAAATGGAGCAAAAGATGAGTTCCACCTCGCCGCCGCAGCCCAGAACCTCC
>JBBSUT010000281.1:0-1353 GCA_038234155.1 Sphingomonadales bacterium
AAGGAAAACGTCATGAACGGCGTACGCCCCGTCGCCGATCTGGTCGAGCGGTTCAACGAGATCAGCACGATGATGGGCGATCCCCCCGAAGACGCCGATTTCGACGCGCTGATGGAAGAAATGGGCAATCTTCAGGAAAAGATCGACGCGGTCGACGGCTGGGCGCTCGACAGCCATCTCGAACTGGCGATGGACGCGCTGCGTTGCCCACCCGGCGATGCGTCGGTCGCCAACCTGTCGGGCGGCGAGAAGCGCCGCGTGGCGCTCACGCGCCTGCTGCTCGAAAAGCCCGACATTCTGCTGCTCGATGAGCCAACCAACCATCTCGACGCCGAAAGCGTGGCCTGGCTGGAAAAGCATCTGGTCGATTATGCCGGCAACGTCATCCTCGTCACGCATGATCGCTATTTCCTCGACAATGTGGTCAACTGGATCCTCGAGCTCGATCGCTCGCGCTACTTCATTTACGAGGGCAATTACTCCACCTACCTCGAGAAAAAGGCCAAGCGCCTCCAGCAGGAATCGCGCGAGGACCAGGGCCGTCAGAAGGCGATCGAGGACGAACTGGCCTGGATCCGGCAGAGCCCCAAGGCGCGCCAGACCAAGAGCAAAGCCCGTATCCGCGCGTTCGACGAACTGGTCGAAAAGCAGGAAAACCGCGCGCCGGGCAAGGCGCAGATCCTGATCCAGACGCCCGGGCGGCTGGGCGGCAAGGTGATCGAGGCGGACGGTCTGACCAAGGCGTTCGGCGACAAATTGCTGTTCGAGAACCTGACCTTCAGCCTGCCGCCAGGCGGCATCGTCGGCGTGATCGGCCCCAATGGCGCGGGCAAGACCACCTTGTTCAAGCTGATCACCGGCAAGGAAACGCCCGACAGCGGCGCGATCGAGATCGGCGAGACCGTGCATCTGGGCTATGTCGACCAGAGCCGCGATCATCTCGATCCGGCCAAGAATGTCTGGGAGGAAATCTCCGGCGGCCACGACTATATGAAGCTGGGCAAGCACGAGATGGCCACGCGGGCCTATGTCGGCGCGTTCAACTTCAAGGGCGGCGACCAGCAGAAAAAGGTCGGCAAGCTATCGGGCGGCGAGCGCAACCGCGTGCACATGGCCAAGATGCTGAAAGAGGGCGGCAACGTGCTGCTGCTCGATGAGCCGACCAACGATCTTGACACGGAGACGCTCGCTGCGCTGGAAGAGGCGCTGGAAAGCTTCGCCGGCTGCGCCGTGATCATCAGCCATGACCGCTTCTTCCTCGATCGCCTGGCCACGCACATCCTCGCCTTCGAAGGCGACAGCCACGTCGAATGGTTCGAAGGCAACTTCCAGGAATACGAAGAGGACAAGGTA
>JBBSUT010000282.1:0-1342 GCA_038234155.1 Sphingomonadales bacterium
GATCACGAACACCTGGCTCAGCAGCGCGTTTTCCTTGGCGAACTTCTTCATTGAGCCCTGAACCATCTTCTCGACGATATCGGCCGGCTTGCCGCTCTCGGCCGCCTTCTCGCGGGCGATCCCGGCTTCGCGGTCCATCGTGTCCTTGTCCAGACCGTCGGCGTTCAATGCCAACGGGAATGCCGCGGCGATGTGCATGGCGATCTGCTTGCCCAGCGGCTCCAGCACATCCTCGCCCGCATCGCTTTCCAGTGCCACCAGCACGCCGATCTTGCCGAGGTTCGGCGCGGCGGCATTGTGGACATAGGATATCACCCGCCCCTTCGACACAGAGATGGTTTTAACGCGGCGCAGCGTCTGGTTCTCGCCAATTTTTGCAATGTTGTCAGTCAGCTTCTCGGACAGCGTGCCGCCGGCCGGATAATCCGCATCCTTGATCGCGGCGATATCATTGGCGTCATGGGCCAGTGCCAGATCGGTCGCGTTGCGCACGAAATCCTGGAACTGGTCATTTTTGGCGACAAAATCAGTCTCGCTGTTGACTTCCAGCGCGGTGCCCTTGGTGCCCTTCACGGCCACGCCGACCAGCCCCTCGGCCGCGGTACGGCTGGACTTCTTCTGCGCGGCGGCCAGGCCCTGGGTCCGCAGCCAGTCAACCGCGGCTTCAATGTCACCATCGGTCTGGGCGAGCGCCTTCTTGCAATCCATCATACCGGCGCCCGAACGGTCGCGCAGCTCTTTCACGGTAGCGGCGGAAATAGCCATGTCTGGGATGTCCTCTTGTCTTGGGTCAATAATGTAAAACGGCGCGCGGGCCGGACATGTCCGTAACCCGCGCGCCCTCATATGGTGCCTGGAACGCCGTTCGCGCGGGCCTGGTCAATGCCGGGCCGCGCGAACGGGCGGGGATCAGCCTTCGGCCTTGGGCGCGTCCTTGAGCACGTCGGCCGCCTCCTTTGCGGATTCCGCCTTGGGCTCGGTCTCCGTCGCCGGATGTTCGGCAGACGGCTTCTCGCCTTCAGGAAGCGCTTGCGCGGCGGGCGTGTCGCCAGACGGTTCCGCCGTCTTGTCTGCAACCGGGCTCGCCTCGCCAGCCGGGGCCGCGGGAGCGGCTTGCGGAGCCGAAGCCCCCTCGTTTTTCTTGGCCAGCGCCTCAATCTTCTGCGCCGCTTCATCGGCGGCATAGCGTTCGGCCGCCGTTGCAGGTTCTGCCGGCGGCTCGGTCATCGCGCCGAAATCATTGCCAGACTGTTCCATCTGGCCCTGCTTGCCGCCCTGCGCCGCGGCGGCAATCGCCTCGCAGTACAGACGGATGGCGCGCGCGGCGTCATCATTGGCCGGA
>JBBSUT010000283.1:0-1336 GCA_038234155.1 Sphingomonadales bacterium
TACGGTCCGGCAGACGGTGATGGACCGGCGCGATCTCGATATCGGATTTCAGGACGCGGAAGCCGCGCTCGATGTCAGCGAGGCTCTTGTAGCGGGTGACGGCCTCTGCCGGGGTGAGATCCGTTGCATTGGTCAGCAGGACAAGTTTGCCGTCGAAGAGTTCCGCTGCGGCAATGGCATCTGCATCGAGTGCCCGGGAGAACCGGTCGGCGGTGTAATCGGCTTTGATGAAGCGCGTGAGTTCGGCCTCGGCCACGGCGCGAGTGAACCGGCTGTAAGCGCCGCGATCGGAGGCGCGGCGGCCCCGGGCGGTCTTTCCGGCATCCTGCGTGTCGAGCCGGGTCACCAGCTTTTCGGCCATGGCGTCCAGTTCCGCGATCCGCGCCCGCCGCCTGGCCGATTGCAGGGCGGCGCGGGCCGGGTCATGGGCCACGATCAGCCGGTGGCCGGCGAAGCTCGCCTCGGCAAGGCCGTCTTCGAAAGCCAGCCCGCGGAAGGTCTCGACCAGGTCCGCGTAGCGCCGGGCCGGCACGGCCAGAATGAACTCAAGCGCGCTCACCGCCCTGATCGGCCATGGCGGTGAGCGCGCCAATGGTGTCGATGCTCAGCAGCCCCCGATCGGCCACCAGGATGATGCGCTGCACCGCAAAGCGCTGCAGCACGGTCTTCAGCATGGCCTGCAGCGTCTTGGTCTCGGCCATATTGCCGGGATGAACGGTGTGCATGAGGGGCAGCCCTTCGGCGGTTTGCACGACGCCGAGGACAAACTGCCGGGCAATGCCGCCGGTCTCCTTGTTCATGCGAGAGCCGCGCAGGTCGTCGTTAACCTCGCCTTCACCATGGAGGCGCACGATGGTCAGGTCGTAGAACACGATGGCAAGGTCTTGATCCACGAAGGGGCGGATCTGGCGGGCAAGCTCGATCTCCACCGCCTCGGCGTTATCCATCAGCACATCCATCGCGCGCAGCAGGTGCTGGTGGGTCACGGTCCTGGGCATGGCGGGCATGGCCACCGTCTCCAGCCAGCGCAGGCAACCCAACTTGCTTGTGGGATCGCAGGGCCGGTTGAAGACCATCGCCCGGAGTTGCCATTGGAGCGCCATCGGTCCGAGCAACAATGGCGACGCTTCGGCGTCGATCTCCCGGCGTCCAGAGCGCAATGCGCCCCGCAGGGCGCGATCAAAACCGGGGTCTGGGGACTGTCAGATATTTTGTGTGCGAGGCCGGTTCTCGTCATTGGCTGACGAACCTCTCGCCGAACATGACGGCGAATTGGGTCTTGGCCTCGGTCCATTCGCGGGGCGGGCGTTTCCAGTCCTGCGCCGCGCGGTTGAGA
>JBBSUT010000284.1:0-1309 GCA_038234155.1 Sphingomonadales bacterium
GGCCGCTTCCTCAAAATCATCGGCAGCGGCGGCGCGCTGCATCTGCGCATGCAGCATGGCAATTGTGTCGGTCATGTCGGGGCAACGCACCGGCCGCGCGGACGATGCGAGCGGACCGCGCGATCAGCGAAAATTATCGGCGTAGGCCTGCAGCTTCAGCGTCTTGTTGGGCGTCGGCACCACGGTAAAGGCGATACCCTTTTTCTCGGCATATGCCTGCGCCTGTTCGCAGCTGTCGAACTTCAGCTGCAATTGCTGCCTGGTATCGCCCGATCCGGCCCAGCCGGTCAGCGGATCGGCGCGCTTGGCCTCGGCCGCGTCATATTCCAGGATCCAGAGATCGGTCAGCGCGCGGCCCGAGGACATCGCGCTCTTGGGGCGTTGATAGATACGGGCGGTCATGCCCGATGCCCTGCCCCCGGCACGGCGCAAAATCAAGACGGATCGCGGCGGCAGCTATGCTGTTCATTCTTTGTTCTGGAAATGTTGGATGCCGTGTGACAGGGTTCCGGGATGCTCGCCGCTCGCCTCCCTCACCTCCATCTGCGCACGCAGACCAGGCCGACGAAGCGTGGCCGAAAAACGGGGGCGAGGCGGATGCAGGATTTCTCCTCTCTGGACAGTGTGAAGCGTGTGAAGCGTATGAAGCGTGTGAAGCGGCGCGCCGTTCAGCGTGGCCCGCGTGCCTGCGCCCGCTTGGTCTTCAGGCTCGCCGTCGCATTGGCCGGATCGTCGGGCCAGTGGTGCCGGGGATAGCGGCCGCGCATGTCCTTGGCCACATCGGCCCAGCTGCCCGTCCAGAAGGCCGGCAGATCGCGCGTCGTCTGCACGGGGCGGCCGGCCGGGCTGGTCAGCGACAGCACCAGCGGCACCGGCGGGCGGCCAACCGTGGGATGCCCGGACAGGCCATAGAACGCCTGCACCCTCGCCTCCACCGTGGGCCCGGCCTCGGCGCCGTAATCGATCGCATGCGTGGTGCCCGCGGGCGTGGTGAAGCGCGGCGGCGCGGCGGCGGCGATGCGCTGGCCCTCGTCCCAGCCGAGCTGCGTCTCCAGCGCCTGCAGCAGCGCGCCCGGCGGTATCGCATCCAGCCGGGTCACGCCGATCAGCAGCGGTTCCAGCCACTGGGCGCGGGCTGCCAGCAGCGCGCCGTCGCTCAGCGCGTCCGATCCGGCAAAAGCGGCGCGGCGGCGCAGGGCAGCGGCAGCCGCGCTCCACGGCAGCAGGCTGAGCCCTTGGGTCTCTACCGCCTGCAGCAGCGCGGCGCGCACCGCATCGGCATCGGGCGCGTCGTCCTGCCCCCGCCGCA
>JBBSUT010000285.1:0-1275 GCA_038234155.1 Sphingomonadales bacterium
CAGGGCATCCTGCAAGCTGACGCCTATGCCGGATATAACCAGCTTTACGATCAAAAGCGCTCGCCCGGACCGGTGACATCCGCGCTCTGCTGGAGCCATGCACGCCGCAAGTTCTTCGAACTCGCGGATGTCGAAAGCAACGTCCGAAAGGGCAAGTCGCCCAAGGAGATCTCGCCGATCGCTTTCGAGGCGGTGAAGCGCATCGACGCCCTGTTCGAGATCGAGCGCGACATCAACGGCAAATCCCCCGACGATCGGCTCGAAGCGCGGCAACGCCTGTCGGTCCCGCTGGTCGCCAATCTGGAACGCTGGCTTCACGGCGAACGCGCGCTGCTCTCAAAGCATGCCAGGGTCGCCAAGGCGATCGACTACCTGCTATCCTCTCGCCACTGGTCAAGCTTCACGCGGTTCCTTGACGACGGCCGTGTCTGCCTCACCAACAACGCCGCCGAAAGATCCCTCCGCGGCGTGGCCCTCGGAAGGAAGTCCTGGCTCTTCGCAGGGTCCGAGCGCGGCGGGCAGCGCGCCGCCTTCATGTATTCCCTGATCGGCACTGCGAAGCTGAACGACATCGACCCGCAAGCATGGCTTGCCGATGTCATCGCTCGTATCTCCGATATGCCAGTCTCGCGCTTGCACGAGTTGCTGCCTTGGGAATGGAACGCAGCCACGCGCCAGGTCAAGGCTGCCTAACCGCGGCCCTCGGCGGATGCTTACGATGCTCGCGGTCGCGACTACTGCAACGGCACGATAGTCGATGGCCCCGGAGACGATGAACACCACGACCGCCAAACCCTGCATGATGCAGGCAAGCCAGTTCTTCGCCGCATTCAGCGCATGAAAGTCGCGGCCTTCGGTCAGTGAAAGAGACGCCAGCATCATGATCCCCATACCGGCGCCGAAATAGCCGCCGTAAATCGTAACCAGCCCTTGCAGACCTGTGGCAAGAGCACCCGGTGCATCGCTTTTACGATGCGCGGCCAGTCCTTCGCCAAGTGACGCGATGCGTGGCGCGAGCATGAAGAGGATCGTGGCAAACAGGATCAGGAACGGCACTAACGCCCGGAACGCGCCTTCGTCAGTATTAAGCAGCAGCAGGCCACCCAAGATGCCGCCTATTGCGGAGATGATCGAAAAAGGCAGAAGACGGCGGAACGCAGCCGCGATTTCACGACGGTAGGCCGTCGTGGACGCGATCTGGCCGGGCAGCACGGAGAGCGCGCTCGTTGCGTTGGCCGTCACAGGCGGTAGTCCGATCGCCACGAGCGCGGAGAA
>JBBSUT010000286.1:0-1266 GCA_038234155.1 Sphingomonadales bacterium
CAATAGGCTGCGGTGTGCAGCACGAGGCGCACCTGATTAGCCAGGGGCGAGCGACAACTGGTGCGGTCGGAGGCAAGCTGGCTCTTGTGCAGCTTGATCAAATTCTCCGCCTGCCCTCGTGCGCAGTAGAGCGTGTCGTAAAGCCATTCGGCGCTGCCGGACGCCAGGTTGGTGACCACGAAGCGGATGTCCAACCCTTGGAGGCTGGCTTCGATCCGCGCCGCCACCCGCCGTGTTCGGTTCCAGGATCTGGCTCCATAGCGGGCTTCGGTATAGCGGCGCAGCACAGGGGCTGCCGCCTCGGCGCGCCGGACGCGGACATCGTCGGCGCCGGCCTCGACCAATCGGCGGAGGATTGCATTGCCTGGAAGGCCAAAGATGTAGTCCACGCCGCTATTTTCGCACCACGCCATGACCTCGGGACGGCCATAATGACCGTCGCCGCGCAGGGTGATCCGCGTGCGCGGCCAATGGGTGCGGATGCGCCGCACTAGGCGTCTCAGGTAGCCGCGGACCTCCGGCCCGGACGGCGTCTTGCCCGGCCGCAGCAGGATCGCCACCGGGCGCGAGGTGGCGGTGTCGTAGACATGGATCGGCAGAAAGCAGCGCTCGTCGTAATAGGCGTTGAACATCGAAAGCTGCTGATGCCCGTGCACCACATCGACCGTGTCGTCGATGTCCAGCGTGACGGCGGTGGGCGGATGGGCGTAGCTGGCGCAGTAGATGTCGACCATGGCGTAGGTCATGCGGATTACCTCGCGCAGGCTCGGCATGTTCTCCCAACGCGAAATGGTCGGCTGTGAACAAAGGTCATTGCCGGTATCGGGCAAGCGTCCGCAGGCCAACTTGAAGCCGGGATCGGTGCGCAAGAGATCCAGGTCGTCTGCGTCCTCATAACCGCAGGCGATCGCCAGCATGCGCGCACGCAGTATATCGGCGACGCTGTGCGTCACCAGCAGGGGATTGCGCGGGTCTGCAATCAATGCCGCCAGCCGTTGGGCGATCTGCACGCGTCGCTCCGCAGCGGCCAGCAGCATCACGCCGCTGTCGGAGGTGAGGCGTCCCCCGTCGAAGGCCGCAGTCAGTTTCTTGCCTCCAACGGCTGGAAAAATGAATGGCTCAATCGTATCGTCATGCATGGCGGGTGTGGCCCGGAATGATCAGGTGAATGGATCGGTCTCGACACCCAATCCGTAAACAAAATCAAATCTTTGCGCGATACCCGCCAACTGAATCCCAGCTATGCCGTGAATAAGACGGGCTAGA
>JBBSUT010000287.1:0-1255 GCA_038234155.1 Sphingomonadales bacterium
CGGATGTGAGGTTGATCGTGCTCGGAGACGGGCCGCGTCATGCAATCGGGCTCAGACCTTGGATACCGAAACAGCCCTGGAGTTCTGCTCATGCGCCGCTGAATTTAACCTCTTGACCTCAACATGCCCATGTGAGGGCTACGAAGATTTCGTCGTGCAGGATCTGGTGGTGCGGTCGCATGTCACGCGCTATCGGCGCGAGCGCTGGGTGACGGCGGACGGACGCCAGGTCCTGGCGCCCTTGCCGGTGGGCGTCGGCGGCGGTCATTTCGGGCCCGCCTTGCGCCGCTTCGTGCTGGCGCAATATCATGAGTGCCAGGTGACGATGCCGCGCCTTCTGGTGCAGTTGCGCTCGATTGGCATCGACATCTCGAAGCGGCAATTGGTGCGTCTTCTCATCGGGGGCCAGGACAAGTTCGTGGAGGAGGCGCGTGATGTTCTGCGGACCGGCCTCACCGCGGCGGCGTGGATCAGCGTCGATGATACGGGAGCACGCCACCGGGGACGCAATGGCGTGTGCACGCAGATCGGCAACGCGTTCTTCACCGCCTTCAGGACGACGCAGTCCAAGAGCCGATTGAACTTTCTCGATTGTCTGCGGGCCGGCCACACCGACTATGTGATCAACGCCGAAGCCCTCGCTTATATGGCCGGGCGATCGTTATCGGGGGCCGTCATCGCACAACTGGCCGGACATACGCTTCAGCACTTCGACGACGAAGCGGCCTGGATGACGCATCTGGCGAGCCTCGCGATCGCCGACCTTGCAGTGACGCCCAATCCCGTCGCCATCGCCACGCAGGGAGCCCTTTGGGGCGCCATCACGGATCATGGCTTTCTTGCCGGGACCGTGGTGCTGAGCGACGATGCCGGTCAGTTCAATGTCGGCCATCATGCCCTGTGCTGGATCCACGCGGAACGGCTCGTCCATAAACTGGAGGCCTTCACCGAGAAGGACCGCCGAGCCAGGGACACCGTGCGAGCGCTGATCTGGTGGTACTATCGCGATCTCATCGCCTATCGGAGCGACCCGACGCCGCGCCGCAAGGCGCAGATGAAGGCGCGCTTCGATCGGATCTTCAAGCGCCGGACCGGCTTCGCCACGCTCGACCGCCTGCTGAAACGGCTTCTGGCTAACAAAGCCGAATTGCTTGTCGTGCTCGATCGCCCTGACATCCCGCTCCATACCAACGGATCGGAAAACGACATCCGATGCTTCGTGACAAAGCGCAAGATCAGCGGCGGAACCCGAAGC
>JBBSUT010000288.1:0-1248 GCA_038234155.1 Sphingomonadales bacterium
TTCCCTGTGGACCGCGCTCCGGTTCCAACAACGACAGCGTTGGTTCCAGAAGAGCCAGCCGAGAAGCCGATCACCGTAGCATTGTTTGCGCCGGCGGTCGCAAACGATCCCGCGCCGACCACAATGGCACGATCGGCACCGTAGTTGATGGCTGCAGCACCGATCGACACACTCAAATCGTTATTGGCACGTGCGCCATAGCCGATGGCCGTCGAACGATCGCCCGCAGCCTGCGAAAGGCCGCCGACAGCCGTATTACCAAAACCGGTGCCGGCTGCGCGGTCACCCACAGCCACGGCCGACATCCCGGCCGCATTGGCCGCTTCGCCCACGGCCGTCGCGCGGACTGCGGTTGCGTTGGCGAGATGGCCGAGCGCGGTGGCCCGCTCCTGCGTCGCCGCGGCCATCCAGCCAAAAGCGCTGGTGCCCGCACCGATGGCCGCGCTCTCGCCGCCCACCGCCGTCGAGGAATTGCCGTTGGCCACAGCATTCTCGCCGCAGGCCAGTGCATCGGTGCCATCGGCCATCGCGCCGGCGAGTGTTGCCTCTGGAACATTATCGTTCACGAGCACGCATTCGTAATCCGCGTCCTGCGCCTGCGCAGGCGCGGCAACGGCGATAGCACTGGCGCTCGTCGCCAGCAAAATTGCGAGCTTCGTCTTGTTTACTGCATTCGTCATGATAAAGATCCCCTTCTACTTGGTATCGTGAATTACTTGATATAGTAATCGGTCGCATCGTGCGATGTCACGCGCTGATGAAAGACGGTATACATGAAACGGGATAAGTGGCTGTCAAAGGGCCTCGCCGAACAGGGGCATTCCACTGCTTAGACGCAATGGAACCGCCGGCTATGATGGCCTCGACTGTTAGATTGTTTCGCTGCCTCCCCCGGTCTGGCCATTTTTAGATCATAGCCCGTTAATGCTACGGCAATCAAATCGATTGAGATGCCAACCCTTTAAAATTAATTATTATCGCATGCCGCAGAAATCCGAATGCAGGGCAAAGGTCGCTGCGCGTTACAGTTCCGATATGATGCCGCTGGCCACGATCGGCGTGGTCGGCGCCGGATATTCGGCCTGGCCCGAGGGTTCGTAGGTTATCGCCAGCGTGGCACCGTCGTCGATCAGTTTGCGCAGCGCCGTGCGCATGGCGATCTGGGATACGGCGCCGGCACCGGCGCTGCTGGTGCCGCCGGACAAGGCGCCCAGCGCCGCCGGCGCTCCGCCCCCCGCGATGACCCAA
>JBBSUT010000289.1:0-1218 GCA_038234155.1 Sphingomonadales bacterium
ACCTAATGAATTTTGACAACCAAAACCGGTAAGATGGGTAATGGAAGAAAGACCCGTATCGGGACTTCAGGAAGGACGCCACCATGCCCCGCCGCACCATTTCGTTATCCGATACTGCCGCTCAGGATCTCCGTCGGGGACGTGACCACGATCCGCATCCCGACGTGCGGGAACGGTGTGCCGCGATCCTGAAGATCGCGGCGGGCGAGAGCCCGCATCATGTGGCCCGGGCAGGACTCCTGCGACCGCGTGACCCGGATACGGTGTACAGCTGGCTTGGACGCTACCAGGGAGAGGGCATCGCCGGGCTGCGACAGCATCGCCATGGCGGACCGCGCCGGGGGCATCTTTGACCAGCTTGACACGATCCAGGACCGCCTGCGCCAAGCCCCGCCCGCCGATCCGGTGACGCCGGCCGTGCCGGCCAGCCGCTGGACCTTGCGCACCCTGCGCGAGGCGGTGCCGGCGTTGACGGGCTCAAGCCTGAGTGGGATCTGGCGCATGCTACGGCGAGGCGGCGTGGCTTGGCGGTCCGCTCGCCTGCAGCAGTTCAGTCCCGATCCCGACTATGCCGCGAAGTACGACCGCCTGCTCCGCTGTTTGACCGAGGCGGCGGCCGATCCAACCCACCGCGAGGTGCTCTTCCTCGATGAGATGGGCTTCACCCGGTGGCCCGACGCCGGGCGCGTGTGGGGGCCGAGTGCTCCGGCCCCGGTGCCGGTGGCCTCGCGGCAGGGGGCCACCAATGGGCTGTGGCGGCTCGTGGGGGCGTTGAATGCCCGCACCGGTCAAGTCGACTATCGGGACAACTATATCGTCGGTCGCCACCAACTCGGGAAGTTCTACCAGCAACTCGATACGGCCTATCCGAATGCCACCACGATCTCGGTCGTGCAGGACAATTGGTCGATTCATCGTCATCCTGATGTCGAAGCCGTCGTGGCGGAGTTGCCTCGCCTACGCCGGATCTGGTTACCGACCTACGCGCCGTGGCTGAATCCGATCGAAAAGCTGTGGCGCTGGTTGCGGCAGACCGTGTTGCGCCAGCATCGGCTCGCCGCCGACTGGAAGGCGCTCCAGGCGCGGGTGCGCGAGTTCCTGGATCAATTCGGCGCCGGATCGGATGCCTTATTGCACTACGTTGGCCTCCACGGCAAAGGGGCGTTGGCCCAGGCGATCTCACCACCCTGATTCCCCAACTTGATTGTCAAAATTCAT
>JBBSUT010000290.1:0-1212 GCA_038234155.1 Sphingomonadales bacterium
CTGCTCAATCGGCACGCGCGCACCGAGGAAGCCCGGGACCTACTGGCGGTCGCAGCCGATTTGTGATGCATCGCATCCGCGCTATCATGATGGGCTGTTTCCGCGATACAGGTGCTCGACGATGACGATCTTTGATGATGTCGCACGGAGGGGCGGTGCCGGGCCGGACATGGGCCGGAGCCGTCGTACGGGCCAGAATCCAGCCGGGATGTTCATCACATCCGAAGCGCGGTCCTGGCTTGCGGATCGCCGGGCCTTCGCGCGCATGATTGCGCCTTATAGCGCAGCGGCGGAGCTGGCGGTCTTTCCCTGCGCAAAGCCGTTTATCGCGCAGTACCGGCGCGGCGGCCGCCGGCTGGACTTTGTCGCCTGCGATCACGAGGCAGACCGCGAAGGTGGCAGTTTCGTCCTGATCGACCGGATATTCGCCGTGGAGCCGCCGGCCTGCGTGCTGATCGAAGGTTTTGCCACCAGCCGGGGAGTTGATCCCGTCGCCATCTCCTCGCTGGTCGCGCAACCGCGCGCGGGCACCGCGTCGAGCGGCGGAGAGGGCGCCGCATGGAGCGGCGGAGAGGGCGCCGCATGGAGCGGCGGAGAGGGCGCGCATGCCGTGCGTCATTGCATCGCGGCCGGCATTCCCTTCGAAGGGGCGGAACCGGACGAGGAGGCCACCACCGCCGCGCTGGTTCGGGCCGGTTTCGCGCGGCGCGACGTGGCCAACGTCACGCTGGTGGCGGCGCTCGCTCAGGATCGAGGCACCGATCCCTCGCGGCATGGGGGGCCGGATGCCGCCGCGGTCAAGACCTGGGCCGCCATCCTGGCACCCATACATCCCTCGGTAGCGCGGGATATCGCTGCGCTGGACCACTGGTGGCGCGCTGCCTTTGCCATTCCGTTGCCGCAGGACAGCCAATGGTCTAGCCGCGCCGATCCCGGGACGGAGGGTATCGGCAGCGCCGTGATGCGCGCGCTCAACCTGCAGCGCGATCGGCATGTATTCGATCTGGTGCTGGAACGGCTGGCCCGGCATGGCCATGTCGCGGTCGTATTCGGCGGCAGCCATCTCGCCAGCCTCTGGAGCGCGCTACAAGCAGCGCTCGGCCAGCCCGAAGCATATCGACGTTACGATGAATAGGCCGCTTCCCCGCTTCCATACGGACTGCGCCAAGCGTTCCTGTTGGTCAAACGGACAAGAGGTTGGAGGCCCGAGCC
>JBBSUT010000291.1:0-1209 GCA_038234155.1 Sphingomonadales bacterium
ACGGTTACCGTGCGGCAGATCGACCGGCTGGGCGAGCTGCTCGATCAGGTGGTGCAGGCTGGATCGAACAATCTGAACGGCCCGACGTTTTTCATCGACGATGATCTGGCGGTCAAAGCGGAGGCGCGCAAACGCGCCGTCGAGCGGGCGAACATGCAGGCACGCGACTATGCCCGCAGCTACGGCTATGCTGATATCCGGCTCCTCAGCGTGTCGGAGGCGGTGAACGGCGGCAGCAGTTATCCGCCCGGCCCAATGGCATCGCGCATGAAAACGATGGATGCCTCCTCCGCGCCGGTTCAGCCGGGAGAAGTGGGCACCAATGTCACCATCGCGTTTGAATTCGCGATGATGCGCTGAAACGGCGGATTGACCAGCCCGGGGGGCCGGGCTGGAAAGGCTCAGGCGGCGCGGACCTCGGTCACCTCGGGCACATAATGTTTGAGCAGCTGCTCGATGCCCTGTTTCAGCGTGGCGCTGGATGACGGACAGCCCGCACAGGCGCCCTGCATGCGCAGGAAGACCACGCCGCGCTGGAACCCGCGATAGACGATATCGCCGCCATCGCTGGCCACGGCGGGGCGTACGCGTGTCTCGATCAGTTCCTTGATCTGCTCGACGATCTCCTCGTCGGCGGGATCGTCGAGCGGCAGCTCGTCGCTTTCCTGAGGAACCGCAATGCCATTGCCCGCGCTGGGGCGAAACAACGGCATATTGGCGGTATAATGATCCAGAAGAATGGCCAGCACCTCGGGCTTCAGCACCATCCATTCGGTGCCCGGCGCGGCGGTGATCGAGATAAAATCGCGGCCAAAGAACACGCCGGTGACGTCGCCCAGAGAAAAGAGCGCCTCGGCCAGCGGAGACACTTCAGCCTCCTCGGGATCGGCAAAATCGCGCGTGCCGTTGTCCATGACCGTGCGGCCAGGCAGGAATTTCAGCGTGGCCGGGTTGGGCGTGGTTTCGGTTTCAATCAACATGCCTTCCCATTTGGGCCCGATTGCCCGATGCTTCAAGGGTTCGCGGGCACCGGGTATGGGCGGACGAACGGCGCAGGGAGTGTCAGACGATGTTCGAAGGCAAGACGGTTTGGATCACGGGCGCGTCGTCCGGTATCGGCGCGGCTCTGGCCGAGGCGTTTGCCGCGCAGGGATCGCGGATCGTGCTCTCGGGGCGGCGCGAGGATGCGTTGGCCGCGGTGGCCGAGCG
>JBBSUT010000292.1:0-1203 GCA_038234155.1 Sphingomonadales bacterium
ATGGTGCCCAGAAGAGGACTCGAACCTCCACGACCTTGCGATCACCAGCACCTGAAGCTGGCGCGTCTACCATTCCGCCATCTGGGCCCCTTTCGGGAAGGCGGGTCCTACCGGCTGACGCGCAGATGTCAATGCGGAGCTTTCACAGATCCGGGCCATTGGTATAAGAAGGCGGTGCGCAAGGGCGGCGCTGGCCCCGGTGCTGTACACACATTGCGAGCAGCGGGCACATCGCGTGCAGCGGGTACATCGCGTGCGGCGGCCACAATATAAGGGATTATCATGAACAATCAGTTGGTGACGGTATTTGGCGGGGGCGGATTCCTGGGCCGCTACGTCTGCGAAGAGCTTCTGAAGGCCGGTTATCGCATCCGCATCGCCGAACGTGATCCGTCCAACGCCGTCGCGATCAAGCCGATGGGCGGACTCGGTCAGACACAGTTTGTATCCTGCGACATCACACGCAAGGATGGCCCGGCGCGGGCCGCGCGCGGCAGCGATGCCATCGTCAATCTGTGCGGCGCGTTCGCCGATCGCGGCGAGGAAGTGAACCGCGACGGAGCGGGGCATATTGCCGCGGCTGCGGCCGAACTGGGCGTGCGCGCGCTGGTTCATGTCTCGGCTATCGGCGCGGATGTCGAATCGGACAGCATCTACGGCCGCACCAAGGGCCAGGGCGAGCAACTGGTGCGCAAGGCGTTCCCGCAGGCCACCATCCTGCGCCCGTCGATCGTGTTTGGCCCCGACGACAATTTCATAAACCGCTTTGCCGGCATGATCCGGATAGCGCCGGTGGTACCGGTGATTGGCGCGAAGACCCTGTTTCAGCCGGTATTCGCGGGGGACGTGGCCGCCGCGGTAAGAGCTGCGGTGGCCGATCCGTTCGATCATGGCGGCAGATTATATGAGCTTGCCGGACCGGAGCGCTTGTCAATGCTCGAGCTCAACCGCTGGATCGGCGAGCAGATCGGCAAGGACCGTTTGTTTATCGAAGTGCCGCACGCCGTGGCATTCGGCCTGACGCTGGGTACGCGCTGGCTGCCCAATCCACCGATCACCGAGGATCAGCTCACCATGCTGGGCCACGACAATGTGATGTCCGATGGCGCGCTTGGCCTGACCGATCTGGGCCGCGAACCGACCCCGCTCGCGGCGGTTGCGCCCGACTATCTGGTCAAATATCGCAAACATGGCCGGTTCGGC
>JBBSUT010000293.1:0-1200 GCA_038234155.1 Sphingomonadales bacterium
CAGCGAAACTCGGGGAGTCGGGGACATAAGGCGCGCACTCTTTCTACGGCAAAGGCCGCGCCCACCCGACTGTGCTCCACGGAGCGTCGACGAACACGGTGAAATGTCTAAGTACACTGGGCCTAGAATAGGTTCGTCGGGGCGTCAATATCTGCTAAGTTGGCCCAGGCTCATGGTATGGCACCGCGGCTGCACAGGGTTACCGGTGTCAATTTGATGCATCGGTTATGGAGCCTGGCTGCGTCGGCAACCCTCTGGTGCTTGCAGCGGGCCCTGGCTTGCCCTAATTAATCGATCCGGTTTCGACGCGGCGGAATTTTTCGGCTGTTACCTATTGGAGCTGTCTCGCGTTGCGCATGATGTCACCCGTTGAGTGGGCGGGTTTCTCCGGTTAAGTTCGGGATGCATCCCGTTAGATTGGTGACGCCTCCCATCCGGGCGCGCCGCGCACTTTGGGGCGGAAGGAAGGACCGATAATTCATGGCTGGCACCATCGCCCTTGTGGACGACGACAAGAATATCCTGGCATCCGTATCCATCGCGATGCAGGCCGAAGGATATCATACCCGCATCTATTCCGATCCGCGGGCCGCGCTCGGCGCGCTGATCGATAATCCGCCCGATCTGGCGGTGCTCGATGTCAAGATGCCAGGCATGGACGGACTGGAGCTGCTGCGCCGCATCCGCGAAAAGCGCGAATTTCCGGTGATCTTCCTGACATCGAAGGATGACGAACTGGACGAGGCACTGGGTCTGGCGATGGGCGCGGACGACTATATAACGAAACCCTTCAGCCAGCGGCTGCTGCTGGCGCGGATCAAGGCGATCCTGCGCCGGGTGGAATATCTCAAGCGCGCCGCCGAAGCGCCGGGCGAGAACGAGGCAAGCGAGCCGATGGAGCGCGGCGCGCTGGTGATGGACGAAGCGCGCCACCAGGTCCGCTGGAAGGGCGGCGCGGTCAGCCTCACCGTCACCGAATTCATGATCCTGCAAACGCTCGCCACGCGGCCGGGGCTGGTCAAGACGCGCAGCCAGCTGATGGACGCGGCTTATCAGGACGATGTCTATGTCGATGATCGCACGATCGACAGCCATATCAAGCGCCTGCGCCGCAAATTTCGCGAGGTGGACCCCGGTTTCGAGGCGATCGATACGCTGTACGGAGCTGGCTATCGCTTCTCCGCAGAATGAGCCGGCCGG
>JBBSUT010000294.1:0-1194 GCA_038234155.1 Sphingomonadales bacterium
CAAAAACCGCAGGCAGTGATCGACGCGGTCGCGCGCAATTACGGCGAGGATTACGCCACCGTGCATCGCGGCGTGTACCGGCGATCCTCGGACATGACGCTGCGCTATGAAGCCGCGCGCCAAGCGGTGGCCGATTTCATCGGGGCCGTCAGCGCGGATGAATGCGTATTTGTGCGCGGGGCAACCGAGGCGATCAACCTGGTCGCACAGAGCTGGGGCGCGGCAAATCTGTGCGAGGGAGACCGCATCATGCTGACCATGCTCGAGCATCACTCGAACATTGTGCCGTGGCAGCTGGTCGCGGAGCGGCAGGGTGTGGCCATAGACGTTGCGCCGCTGACCGAGGACGGCCAGATTGACCTCGACTGGATCGCGGTCAATCTGACCGAACATCACAAGCTGGTGGCGCTGAGCCACCTGTCCAACGCGCTGGGCTCCGTCCTCGATGCACGCCGTGCGGCCGATCTGGCGCACAAGGTCGGTGCGAAGCTGTTGCTCGACGGTTGCCAGTCGGCGCCGCGGCTCGCGATCGACGTTGCCGCGCTGGACTGCGATTTCTACGTCTTTTCCGGGCACAAGCTTTACGGCCCCACGGGCATTGGCGTGCTGTGGGCAAAGGGTGCGATCCTGAACGCGATGGCACCTTGGCAGGGCGGCGGGTCGATGATCGACAAGGTGACATTTGAACGCACCACATACGCGCCCGCGCCCGGCCGGTTCGAGGCGGGCACGCCGCATATCGTTGGCGCGGTCGGGCTGCACGCGGCTATCGACTATGCAAATGCCATAGGCATCGATCGGATCGAGCGCCACGAACGCACGCTGGCGGCGGCCGCGCGCGAGGCGCTGGGGCAGATCAACAGCGTACGTCTGTTTGGCCCTGCGGACGGCATAGGCATCGTCAGCTTCGCGATTGAGGGGGTGCATCCACATGATGTCGCCACCATATTGGACGAAGAGGGCGTGGCGATTCGCGCAGGCCATCATTGCTGCCAGCCGCTGATGGATCATCTCGCCGTTCCCGCCACCGCGCGCGCCAGTTTTGGTGTGTATTCGGACGGAAACGATGTCGATGCGCTGGTCAAGGGCGTGGAGCGGGTCAGAAAGATTTTCGGGTGAGATCATGAACGAACAGAGCAAATTCAGGACCGTCGAAGTCGAGCGCGCCGCCGAGCCGCCCAGAGCCCGCGTGGA
>JBBSUT010000295.1:0-1191 GCA_038234155.1 Sphingomonadales bacterium
CTGTTCGGCATCTGTTACCGGGTGTGCAATGATCCAAACGCGGCGGAGGACGTGTTGCAGGACGTGTACGTCAAGATCGCGCTCACGGCGCGGTATTTCGATGCGTCGCGGGGCAGCGCAATGGCCTGGCTCTCCACCATCGCACGCAACAGCGCGATCGACTGGCAGCGGGCCCGCGCCAGGGCCGGGCGGGTGTTCGATCCCAGCGACGACGGCGATTTCCATGCGCGCCAGTTGAAGGATGATAGCTGGGATCAGCTGGACATGCGCAGAGAAATTATGGGCTGTATGGAGACGTTGACGGACGACCAGCGTAAGGCAATCGAGGACAGTTTTTTCCTCGGCCTGACCTATGCGGAACTGGCCGATCGGGAAGACAAGCCTCTGGGGACGGTAAAAAGCTGGATCAGGCGCGGCCTGAAGCGGTTGAGGGAGTGCTTGGAAGATGAATAACGATCGGCCGACCGATGATGACGCGATGCGCGGCGAACCCATGCTGACGGCGGGCGAGCTCGTTCTCGGGCTGCTGGAAGGCGCGGAACGGATGGCCGCGCTCGAACGGCTGGGCGGCGATCCTGCGTTCGTTGCCGAGGTCCGCCGCTGGGAGGCCGCGCTGGCCCCGATGTTCACCGGTTTTGCCGAGCGCGAGCCGAGCCGCGATCTTTATCCGGATATCCGTGTGCGGCTGGACCGTGTCGACGGCGGCGAGGTGACGCCGCTTGCACTTGCCCGGCCTGCGGCGAACGAGAACACACCCGGCTCGGTGCCGTCGGCCTGGCGCTGGGGCGCGTTGGCATCGGGCGGTGTGGCGGCGGTGCTGGCCGCGCTGTTGCTGACCACGCCGGCGCTGCGCGGGCCGCCTGCCGCGCCCGCGCCGACCATCGCTCAGGCACCGCCCGCGGCGACGCGGATGATGGTGGCGCAGCTCAGCGGCGAAGAAGGCGAGCCGCGCGTGGTCGCCAGCGCCGAAGCCGGCAATCCCATGCTGCGGATCCGCGTGCTCGACATGCCGGGTGCGGATATCGCGCCGACGGGCAGTGTTCCGGTGCTTTGGGTCATCGCGGGGGGCGGAGCGCCGGCGGCGCTGGGCGCCTTGTCCGGCGGCACCAGCAGCGCCGGTGCCGGCGCCGTATCCCAGATCGCCATGCGCACGGCGCTGCGCAAACTGATCGACGACGGTGCCACGCTGGC
>JBBSUT010000296.1:0-1167 GCA_038234155.1 Sphingomonadales bacterium
GCGAAACCGGCTGAATGTTGGAATGCAGCCATAAGTTGCTGTAAAAGACAATGAAAATTCTCTCAACGCCTGGCCCACGCTTCGCAAGATTGGGACATTGTAATGTTGCGGCCATCGATCCTCAATCCACGCGCTGCCAATGAGGTTCTGCAGCGTTCGTATTGCGCGAGCCGGAAGCGGGAAATATCATGATCGAGAGAAAGCAGCACAGGCGCGCGCCATCACGCTGAAACATGCGCGGCGCGGCGCGATCGCAGAGGCCCGGTTGGAAAAGGAAAACGGCAGCCGGCGTTATTCCTTCAATATTCGTCAAAAGGGCCGTACCTTTTCGGCGTTGACCGGCAGACCCGGAGATCGGCAGACCGGCCGCATCGCCGGGATCAACCGGAAATATGCCCTGGGGCGAAGCGAACGAAGCCGCCGATGAAGCCAGCCTTGGCCATAGAAAACGGGCGCGGCACCGCTGCGGACGCCGCATGCGGATCCTGATCGCCGAAGACGATGGTGAAACCGCCCGGTTTGTCGCCCGTGGGCTGGGCGAACTGGGCCATCAGACCGCGATCGCACCCAACGGCAAGGACGCCCTGCATCTGGCGACCACCGATATGTTTGACCTCATGATCATCGATCGAATGTTGCCGGAAATGGACGGATTATCGGTGCTGCGCTGTTTGCGCGCTGCGTCCATTGACACGCCGGTTTTGCTGCTTACCGCCATGGGCCAGATCGAGGACCGGGTGGAGGGGCTGGAGGCAGGCGCGGACGATTATCTGGTCAAACCGTTTGCCTTTTCCGAACTCGTCGCACGGCTTAATGCGCTGTCACGCCGCGCGCCATCCGAACAGATCGAGACCAGTTTCGAAGTCGGCACAATCCGGCTCAATCTGCTCAAAAGGCTGGTCACGCGCGACGGCGTTCCCATCCTCTTGCAGCCCCGCGAATTTCGGCTGCTCGAGGAATTGCTGCGCAAAGCGGATCGGGTGGTGACCCGCAACATGCTGCTCGAACGGGTGTGGAATTTCCACTTCGATCCGCAAACCAACATCGTCGAGACGCACATGAGCCGCCTGCGCGGAAAGCTGAACGCGGACGGGCGCTCGGATGCGATCGAAACGGTGCGCGGTGCGGGTTATCGGATACGGTCGGATGACTGAGCACAGCGGGCCC
>JBBSUT010000297.1:0-1166 GCA_038234155.1 Sphingomonadales bacterium
CGGCCATCCCCGGCGCGCCCCGCGCGAAAGAAGCTGCTGGCCCTGCGCGGCCGTTCGCGAAAGCCGTGGCGCTCCTCCTTCTCCCGCAGCCGGTCAAAGCGCGCGCGCGCCACGGCCCGGGCGATCGTGCCCGGCTCATGCGCCTGCGGTAGGTTCAGGAAAGCGGCCATGCGCTGCAGGCAGGCGGCGGTATCGTCCAGCATGTCCTCATAGCGGATGGTCAGCAGCCGGATCGCCCGTTGGTCGTGCCAGCTGCGGTAATGGCCAGACCAGCCGAACGTCTCCTGGTGCAGCTGCGTGGTGCCGCCCCCGCCCAGGCCGTGGCGATCGGCGTTCATCTGCGCCGCCGTTTCGGCCACCGGTTCGTTGCCGCGGTGATGCGCGTAGGACACGCAAACGTCCAGCGGATCGCGCACCAGATAGATGGCGCCGACAGAGCAGTCAGCCGGGAACACGGGCACCCCCGCCTCGTCCGCATAATAGGCGTCATGCACTTTCACGAACATCCGTTCATCGGCCTGCGCGGCCATGCGCCGATAGCTTTCGGCGCGCAGCAGATCGACTTCGCTATGGGACAGATCGGCGCTGGAAAGGCCGGTAATATCGTCGAACACCGGGCGGCTGCTGGAGATCGCTCCGTTCAGATCGATCACGAGCCGGTCCGCAGCTTCTGCATCGCCCCCGTCTGGATCCAGCAATTCGGACAGCAGGATGCGCGTCCAGGTGTTGCCCGATTTGGGAAAGGACACCAGCCAGCAGATCGTGCGCTGTGTGGGCACGGTCCGGTCGCTCGGACCGATCACCTTATAATTGCCGATCTCAGCGGCCACGGGTCGGCTCTTGCTGCGCCAGCCATGTTTCCAATATGTCGGTAGTTCGGGAGAAATGCTCCTTTTCCAGCGATCGTTCAAAGGTCTGGACGCCGATGTGCGGCATGATCTCGGCGAGCATGTGGTAGAGCCGGGGCCGGCCCCAGATCGCCTCGACGCAGGGACGGCGAAAGACGCTGTTGCGCAGCGCCCGCCGCGCCTTCGCTCCCTGGACCGGCCGGATCACTGCCGGTTCGGCGGCGTTGCGGTCGTCCAGAGTCGCCAGAAGGCTGAGGCTGGCGAAACGCCCCGCACACCCGTCGCTGCCCCTGTGCGGCGCGGCATAATATTTCTTGA
>JBBSUT010000298.1:0-1154 GCA_038234155.1 Sphingomonadales bacterium
GCGCGCATGAGAATGCCGAGATTGAATCCGGCGACGTGGATCAGATACCGCTTATGAAGATTTTCGCGTCCGCGCAGCCATGCGCGGCGCATGCCGCCGCGGTCGAGGACGTGCGCGAAGCTGCGCTCGACCATCTCGCCGCGCTTGCGCATAGCCCTGCGCCCGACAGCCGATTTCAGGCGAGACCGGTTGGCGTAGACCGCTTTTTGCGCTGCCTCGTCACCCTGCCAGCGCAGGACGCCGTTCACCGGCTTGGGTTCGGAAATGCGGCTCTTCCAGACATCGCTGTCGAGGTGTTTGAGAACGCCGCGCGAGTGGTATCCTTTGTCCGTCACGAGATCGCATGGCTCTTCGGACGTCGGTGCCAGACCGATGTTGGCAAGGTTTTGCACCGTCACTGCCAGGGTCGGATCAAGCGTGTTGGTGTCGCCCTGGTCGGCCGGATGAATCGGCGCCGCGACGATCACGCCCGTGTCGAGATCGACCGCATGCTCAGGCTTGTAGCCCAGCCTGGTGGAGCCGTTCTTCATGCGGGTCACCTTCGCATCGGAATCCGTCGGGCTCTCCCAGTCGGCGTTCGACAGCTTCTTGCCCTTGCGCGTGCGATCGAGCCGAACAAGGTCGTCGGCGGTCGGGGTATCGATGCCGCTCTCTTTGGCCATCTGCGTCAGCATCTCTCGGTACGTCTCGCCCGTGTCGCGCCGCACGATCGTGCGCAGCGCCGCATTGGCTTCCATCGTCGATCCGTCCACGCCGATCCGCTCGGCCCTCACCAGATCATGGTCCGCGACCAGCGCCAGAACCCAGCCGAAGACCTTGTCGTGGACCGCATGCGGCAACCGGCTACGCGTCTTCGACATCCAGCTGTGATCAGGCACCTTCCCCCTGGTCGTCAACCGCAGAAACTCTCGTAGCGACAGCGAATCCGAGCAACGCCACACGATCCCGCGCTCGCTGTGAATCCCCTCGAAATAACCGATCAACAGCATCCGGAAATAGCGACCCGGCGGCACCGATGGTGCCCCCCATCCTTGGTGCGTAGTAAGCCTTGCACGTGTCCTCGACGAAACGGTCGAACCCGGCACCGACCAGCAGCCCCTGAAGCCGGTCGTAAAAGGCATGGCCCGGGGACCGCGGCACGTCTGCCCAGGACA
>JBBSUT010000299.1:0-1116 GCA_038234155.1 Sphingomonadales bacterium
GCACCACGCCGCAGCGACTGGCACGGTGCATGCCGACGATGCCTTCCGCGATGAACTGGCCGTTGATGCCGCAATCCGCTGGGGCAATGCACAGGCCCGCAAGATCGTTGCGGGGGAATGGGCATGAACGCGCACGTCACCAAACCGGAGACAGGCGCATGATCCGCGCCCGCCCCTGCACCCCCGAAGCCTGCCGACTTCGCCGCGCCCGCCGGATCAGCGCCTTTGCCGCTGCCTTAACGCTGGCCGTCATCATCGTATTCAACTGGAGTAACCTGACATGAAAACCATCCTCACCATCGCCGCGCAGACGATCCTGAACGCCTTGCACGATGTCGGTGTGGACTTCGAGGGGCGCGAGGAACAGGCCCGCGATGCGGTCGATGGGCGCGGCGACTGGCTGTACCAACAAGCGAAGGAGGATGCGCTGTGAGCGATCAAGCTGAAATTCGGGTTAAGGTCAAAAAGCCGAGCCAGATTTACACAATGGCGATGACGGCAGGCATGCTGGACGCCATTGCAGAACTTGAAAAACTGCCGCCTACCGTGCGTAACACCCCCGGCATGGCCCTCGCTATCTCAACGATTACGGCGCAAGCGAACGCGCTCCGATCTGACGTGATGAAAAACAACCTCATTACGATTGCCCGCGCTGGTCACGACATCGGGCGCTTCAAGAGCATCATGTTTGACGCGAACACAGCAGAACTGATTTGCGAGTTCTACGATGCCGATTTGTTCGAGGGCGAGGAATGACTATCCCCGTCGCGATCATCACCGCCGTTGCTGTCGCTGCTTGGATCATCTGGGCCGTCATGCGCGCGTCCTGTTCTGCGTGTGGGGGTTGATATGACGTTGAAGCTGAAGCGAGACGACGGACGAAACAGGTGCCAAGCGCGCGAGACCGCCGCCGAACGCCGTCAGGGCATCATTGATGGGCTGGTGCTGATCGCCGCCGTCTGCGCTAGCCTCGGGCTGGCGTGGTTTGCAGGGTGGGTGCTGCTGTGACCATCCCCCCGCACCCCAACGACGCGGCCCAGGCACACCACGCCGCCCAGCGCCGCGCCGAACTCGCCGCCATGACGCCGGTGGATCGGCACTGGGACGCGATATGGC
>JBBSUT010000300.1:0-1110 GCA_038234155.1 Sphingomonadales bacterium
AATCGGCAACGCGCGCGGCGGCGCGCAATCGGCAACGCGCGCGGCGGCGCGCAATCGGCAACGCGCGCGGCGGGGCCTATTGCGCCATGCGTCAGCCTTTGCCCTTGCCGCCGCTGCGCACGGGCGTAAACGTGGCGCGCTATGTCAGACGCCGCCATCTCGATCCGCCATCTTTCCAAAACCTATGCCGGAGGCAAGCAGGCGCTGGACGACATCAGCTTTGATGTTGAACGCGGGCTCATCTTCGGCCTGCTGGGCCCCAATGGCGCGGGCAAGTCCACGTTGATCAACATTCTGGCGGGACTGGTGAACAAAACGTCCGGCCATGCCAGTATCTGGGGTTTCGACATCACCGACAACCCGCGCAACGCCAAGGCATCTATCGGCATTGTGCCGCAGGAGATCATGTTCGATCCCTTCTTCACCCCGCGACAGACGCTGGACCTGCAGGCCGGGCTCTATGGCGTGCCCAAGGCCCGTCGGCAGACCGATGCGCTGCTGCGCGCGGTGCATCTGGAAGACAAAGCGGAGGCTTATTCGCGCACGCTGTCCGGCGGCATGAAGCGGCGGCTGCTCATCGCCAAGGCGATGGTCCATTCGCCCCCGGTGATCATCCTGGACGAACCGACCGCGGGCGTCGACATCCAGCTGCGTCAGCAACTCTGGGAATATGTGACCGAGCTTAACAAGGGCGGCGTTACCGTGGTGTTGACGACGCATTATCTGGAAGAAGCCGAGCAATTGTGCGATCGGATCGCCATCATCAACCATGGCAAGCTTATTGCCAACGAACCCACCCGTGATCTCATCGGCATGGCGCAGGAGAAGGTTGTGGTGGTTACGCTGGAAAGGCCCGGTACGCCGCCCGATTCGGGATGTTTCGAAAAGGTGGAGGCGCTCGACGGTAACCGCATTGCCATCACCTATCGCAAAGACAAGGCCAATGCCGGCGAAGTGCTGCGCGCAGTGAGCGAAGCCGGGCTGAACATCATCGACGTCTCGACGCGCGAAGCCGATCTGGAGGAGGTGTTTTTGAACCTTACGCGGGCGGACGCGGCGTGAGCCTGGCGGTGGGCTGCATCGGAGATTTGGCATGAACGAAGCCCCGGC
>JBBSUT010000301.1:0-1094 GCA_038234155.1 Sphingomonadales bacterium
CGGGGTCGGCTGGAAGCCAGGCGTTGTCGGTGTGGCGACCATCAAACTGGCAGATGACACGTCCGAAGGCTTTGCGCTGAAAACCGGGAAGCCGATGACCTCATCCAACATCGAAACCGAAACCCGCTTTCGGTATCCGTCATTCCTGGTCGAGAATGGCGCCAAAGCGGTCGTCAACGTCATCATCATCGGCGGTAAGGACAAGCCTCCGTATGGCTTGCTGCAGGTCGACAGTCGCGAGCCGCGCGAGTTCACCGAGAGCGAAACGGCATTTCTGACCGGTTACGCCAATCTGCTGGCGGCGACGGTGGATCGCTTTCGACTGATCCAGGAAGTGCGCGACAAGGAAGCCGGCGAGCGCCATGACTTGGAGATCAAGGTGGCCGAGCGGACCGCCGCGCTCGCCGCGTCGAACGAACAGCTCGACGCGTTCGCCTACACCGTCAGCCACGATCTTCGCGCCCCGCTTCGCGCCATGGAGGGATTTGCCCGCATTCTGCTCAACGACCATGCCCCAACACTGGGCGAATCCGGCGGGCGCTTTGCCAAGCGCATCGTCGCGGCTTCAATGCGAATGGAGAGGCTGATCGACGCCTTGCTTGGCTATAGTCGTCTGCGCCGGCAGGAACCCGCGGCCCGGCTTGTCGATCCAACGCCGATCGTCCAGCGAGCGGTCGAAGAGGTGCAGGCGGGCCTTGAGTCAATCATTGCCATCGACGTGGTGGCCCCGATGCCGTCGGTGATGGCCGAGCCCATCGTGCTTGGGCAGGTTCTTACCAACCTGATTAGCAACGCGACCAAGTTTCAGCGCGCCGATGTGCCCGTGCAGGTCACAGTGCGCGCTGAGCACACGGCTGGCCGCGTCCGCATCTGGGTCGAGGACAACGGTATCGGCATAGCGCCAGAGCACCAGAAGCGCATATTCAACGTGTTCGAACGGCTGCACGGTGACGAGACGTATCCCGGCACCGGCATCGGCCTGGCGATTGTCCGGGAGGGAATGGCGCTCATGGGCGGGCGGGCCGGAGTCGAATCCGATCCTGAGAAAGGCAGCCGCTTCTGGATCGAGTTCGCCGAGGCCGCGCAGCTTGCCA
>JBBSUT010000302.1:0-1094 GCA_038234155.1 Sphingomonadales bacterium
GCCGTCTGGAACAGCGGATTGGCTGCGAGCGATCGTTCGGGCTGCATCGCTTCGACCACCTGTTCGATCGGCACGTCCTGATGTTCGTAGCCAGCGAGCGTCACCGCGCGCGTCCGCGCCAGCAGCGATGCCAGCGACATGTCCCCATCCACCGCCAGCCGCAGCGGCAGCGTATTGACGAAGAAGCCGATCAGTCCCTCGAGCTCCGTGCGGGGACGGTTCGCCACCGGCGTGCCGATCACGACCTCCTCCTGGCCGCTCAACCGCGTCATCAGCACCGCCCAGGCCGACAGCAGCGTCATGAACATCGTCACCCCGTGATGCCGCGACAGATCGCGCAAGCCCCGTACCAGCTCGTCGCCCAGCGTGAGCGCATGCCGAGCGCCCCGGTAGCTTTGCACAGCCGGTCGCGCATGATCCGCCGGCAAATCGAGCAGCGCCGGTGCACCCCCAAGATGATCGCGCCAATACGCCAGCTGCCATTCCAGCCGCCCCCCCTGCAACCATTCGCGCTGCCAGATCGCATAGTCGCCATATTGGATCGGTAACGGCGCCAGCGGATCCTCATCGCCCGACCGGTATGCTGCGTAGAGTTCCCTCAACTCATCACTCAGCACGCCGACCGACCAACCGTCGGACACGATGTGATGCTGCGTAACGAGCAGCGCATGCGCCTGCTCGTCCAGCCGCACCAGCCGGCCGCGGATCAACGGTCCGCGCGCCAGCACAAAGGGCTTGGCCACCTCCTCGGCGACCACCTCCGCCAGACGCGCCTCGCCCTGCGCGCCCGTCATCCCCGAAAGATCGTCCTCCAATAGCGCAAACCGCGCCGCCAAGTCCGCCACTTGGCGTACCTCACCCCCTTGTGAAACGAACCGCGTGCGTAAAACCTCGTGGCGCTCAACGATCCCATCCAACGCACGGCGCAGCGCCGCAACGTCCAGCGGTCCCGTCAGACGAACCGCCAGACTGATGTGATAGGCAGCGCCCGCCGCCGCATCCAAACGGTCTAAAAACCACAGCCGCTGCTGAGACCAAGACAAAGGCACGCCGCCTTCGCGCGAAGAAGACCTTATCGGCGCAACCGGAATGAA
>JBBSUT010000303.1:0-1087 GCA_038234155.1 Sphingomonadales bacterium
AGGCCCTCAAGATTAAATTCAATGCTGATGCCGTTGTCCCGGTCGGCGCGGGTCAAAAGCTGCTTTTCCAAAGCCTGCTCGATGCGCTTGATCCGGCGGCGCAGGCTGAACTTCACGAAGCCCAGCGTCTGCTGCTCGATCCCCGTACCCCAGCTCGTGTTTTTCGCAGTGTGTCCGATCATGTGCGCCGGAACGCCAAAGATACGGGCGATTTCCTCAACGCCCCAGCCGCGCGTCTCCAACATCTGCGCGTCTTCGGGCGACATATCCAGTTGCTGCCACTTCATGCCCCGGTCCAGCAGCATCGGGCGACCGGCATTTAGCGCGCCCCGGAACTTGTCGAGCAGCAGCGTCTCGAATTGCGCCCGTTGTTCGGGCGTCAGCGAGATGGAAGGGTCGGTCGAAAGGATGCCCGACGGCCGAACACCGTTAGAAAAGATCGTCTCGGCGGCGCTGTCTGCGGCAATCGCCGCGTCAAAGGCAGAACGGCAGGTGGACAATGTGGAAAGACCGGAAAGCGCATCCCCCAACGGCCCGCGTATGTGGAGGATGTCCGGCTCCTGGCCGGTGGTTTCTTTGCCGCCTACCGTCCATCGGTATTCAATATCGCCCGCGTCGTTCCGCTTGGCTTTCACTACGTCCGGGCGGATAGGTTCAAGGGCAATAATATCGCCCGCAACGCCGCGCCGAATGCGCGCATAAGCATTTCCCTGCAATTCAATGGACGCCGCGATGAACTCCCAGAAATCGACCGCCGACTGGTCATAGTTCGGGCTGTCATGCAAAACCCAATAGAGCGGATGGTCGCGCGCAACCCGCTTAATGTCGCCGACCCGCTGGTGTATCTGCAAGGGCAACGTCGAGATCGTGCCCGCGATCAGGTTTACACAAGCCCAAGTGGCGGAATGGCTGATCGCACCCTTGCCGCCCGACGCCATGAAATCGCGCGCATTGGCAACCGTCACCTGGTTGGTAACAAAGTTGTTGCCGTTTTCGGTCGAGAGATAATCGCCCCGCCACGGCATGATGTCTTTCGTCTCGATCCCGTCCCGTTCAAGGCCGATCATTTGCTTGAGCCATCCCATCA
>JBBSUT010000304.1:0-1082 GCA_038234155.1 Sphingomonadales bacterium
AATTGCCAGCCCATCCAGCTGCGCGCGCTGGCACCGATCGCCTGCAGCGTCATGGCCAGAAGCCCGCTGGTCACCTGTTCGCCGCTCGCCACCACCACATCATATTCGGCCGGATCGAACAGCGGGTTCGCCTCGCGGCAGAACTGCACCAGCCGGTCGGTCTCGCCGGCCATGGCGGAGACGACGACGGCAACCTCGTGCCCGCCGTCCGCCTGCCGCTTGACGATCTGCGCCACGCGCCGGATGCGCTCGGTCCCGGCCATGGATGTGCCGCCGAATTTCATGACGATGCGGGCCATGATGCTGTGGGCTGCTCCTGTGGCGGCGAAGATGGCTGGGGACGCGAAAATTGCGTGGGCGGATCGGCGGGCAACTGATAGGCAGCGCCTATGACCAACGCAAGCATCGCAACGATCAAGCGCGCAACGATCAATCCGGCCGAGGCGGCCCATTTCGGCAAGATGGCGGCGGACTGGTGGGATCCGAAGGGGTCGAGCGCCATGCTGCACAAGCTGAACCCGGTGCGGCTGCGCTACATAAGACGCCAGATCGACCGGCACTGGGGCCTCGACAAATGCGAATGGACGCCGCTGGCGGGCAAGAGCGCGCTCGATGTCGGCTGCGGCGCGGGCCTGCTGGCCGAACCGCTGGCACGGCTGGGGGCGGCGGTGACCGCGATCGATGCGGCGCCGGAAAATATCGCAGCGGCCAAGGCGCACGCGGCGCAGTCCGGGTTGGCGATCGATTACCGGGCAGAGGCGGTCGAGGTGCTGGACGCGGGGCCGTTCGATCTGATCACCTGCCTGGAGGTGATCGAGCATGTCGACGAAGCGGCGCATTTCGCCGCCGGGCTGGCGGGCAAGCTGGCCGACGGCGGTCTGCTGATCCTGTCCACCCCCAACCGCACGCCGATGTCGCGGGCGCTGCTGGTGGAGGGCGCCGAGCGGCTCGGCCAGATCCCGCGCGGCACCCATGACTGGGACAAGTTCCTGACGCCCGAAGAGTGCGAGGCACTGCTGGGACAAGCGGGGCTGAGGGTGATCGACCGGCAGGGCATCGCCTTCGGGCCGGGGCAGGGGCTG
>JBBSUT010000305.1:0-1053 GCA_038234155.1 Sphingomonadales bacterium
CAGGAGGTGTATGATGGCGAGTACGACAAAACGTCGGTTCACGGACGAGTTCAAGCGCGAGGCTGTCGCGCTGTGGGAGACGAGCGGTCGCATGCAGACCGAGGTGGCAGCTGAGCTGGGGATCATGCCCACGATGCTGCGTCGTTGGCAGCGCAAATTGGGGGATAGCAGCGCTCCGCCGGTAAACCCGGCGGCGAAGCCGCCAGTATCGGCGATGACGTCGCCAGCGGATCAGTCGTCCGAGATTGCGCGGCTACGCAGGGAACTGGACCGCGCGCGAATGGAGCGCGACATCTTAAAAAAAGCCGTCGGCATCTTTGCGGAGATGCCGCGATGAAGTTCGCTTTTATCGAGCAGCATGCGTCCACCTGGCCGGTGAATGTCATGTGCCGCATGCTCGGTGTGTCGCGCAGCGGCTATTACGACTGGCGCGTCCGGGCGCCAAGCGCACGGACGACGGCGAACCTGGCGTTGCTGCATGACGTCCGCCGACTCCAGGCGCGGCATCAAGGGCGATACGGATCGCCCAGAATGCATGCCGCTCTGCGGGCGGAAGGTCATCGATGCAGTCGTGGCCGCGTCGAGCGCCTGATGCGACGGCATCGTATCCGGGCACTGGCGGGGCGCCGGTTCCGGCCGTGTACCACCGACAGTCGTCACTATCTGCCGATTGCGCCGAATCTGCTGGCGCAGCACTTTGTGGCAACCGCCCCGAATACGATCTGGCTCGCCGACATCACGTATATCGCGACTGGCGAAGGTTGGCTGTATCTGGCGGCGGTGCTCGACCTGGCAACCCGCAAGATCGTCGGATGGGCTATGCGCGACCATATGCGGACCGAATTGCCACTGGCGGCCATGATGATGGCCGCCCAGCGGCAAAGGCCCGACCGCGGCCTCATCTGTCATTCTGATCGCGGATCGCAGTACGCGGCCGGCGTCTATGTCGATCACTTGGCCGCGATCGGCGCAACGCCCTCAATGAGCCGCACTGGCAATTGTTATGATAATGCCCCGATGGAAAGCTTCTTCCACACCCTCAAGGTCGAACTC
>JBBSUT010000306.1:0-1029 GCA_038234155.1 Sphingomonadales bacterium
CCGTTTAACGGCGACACGTCCCGCTCGATCTTGGATTTCCGACCGATTTCGCGGGTTTCGTGCCGCACCTGCGGCGGCATGCCCGTTTTCGGGCAGACTCGTCCTCATGCCATCAGCCTCCGTCGCACCAGGAACAGGTTGCCGAGCGCGAACAGGGTGAAGAGCTGGGCGCGGTTCTTGGCAAGACCCCGGTAGCGGGTCTTCACATGGCCGAACTGGCGCTTGAGGACGCGGAACGGGTGCTCGACCTTGGCCCTGACCATCGTGATGATGCGATTGATCTGAGTGTCGACAGGATGCAGTTCACCGCCTTTCGGTGCCTTACGCATGACGCCCCAAGCCTTGCCCGGCCCCACGAACGCCGCCTCACGCTCTGCGCTGACATAACCCTTGTCGGCCCAGACCGAGGTTTCCTCGCCGTGTAGCAGTTCGTCCCAGACCTGACTGTCGTGCAGCTTGGCGGTTGATGTATCGAGGCTGTGGGTGACGCCGCTATCGGCATCGACGCCGATGTGCGCCTTCATGCCGAAATACCAGTCGTTGCCCTTCTTGGTGGACGACATCTCGGGGTCGCGCGCCCCCGCCTTGTTCTTGGTCGATGACGGCGCGTCGATGATCGTCGCATCGACAAGCGTGCCCGAGCGCAGCGAGATGCCCTTGTCGGCCAGATGCGCGTTGACGTCCGCAAAGATTGCCTCGGTCAGCCCGTGTCGCTCCAGCAGGTGGCGGAAGTTCAGGATGGTGGTCTCGTCCGGAATGCGGTCGTCGCCCAGTTCAATTCCGGCAAAGCGCCGCATCGCTTCGCTGTCGTAGAGCGTCTCCTCGGCCATGGGGTCGCTGAGCGCGTATCAGTTCTGGAGGAAATAGATCCGCAGCCAATCGCCGGGAAATCGATCCCCCGGATCGATTTCTGGCCCGGCTCATATCTCCAGCGGCATCGGCGGCCGCCCGCCCTTCGGCCCCACCTTCGGATAGTGGGGCGCGATCAGCGACAGCAGACGACCCCAGGGCACCACCGCATCCATCTCA
>JBBSUT010000307.1:0-1028 GCA_038234155.1 Sphingomonadales bacterium
GCGTTCACGGCAAATTGCCGCGCGAGCCAATCGGCATCCAGATCGCGCATCGCCTTTTCCGGGCCGCGATCCTGCTCGTGCAGCAGTCCGGTGGCCAGGATGATGAGATCGGGCCGTAACGCCGCGCAGCGCCCGGCAGCGGCCGCGATGCTGGCTTCGTCGGTGATATCGATATGCCCGTCGCCGGTGAACGCGCGGGCCAGCGCGGTGACGCTGTGATCGCCCTCCTCGCGCAGCGCATCGGCCAGCGCCGCGCCGATCCCGCCCGAGGCGCCGATGACAATGGCCGCCGTCATCCTGTTGCCCGCACGAAGCGCCAGACGTCGCCCCCGCTGCCATCTTCGGCATAGCGATAGCCATCGCTGTCAAAACCCCTGAGCGCTTCGGGGTCATCCAGTCGGTGTTCGCACATATAGCGCGCCATCATGCCGCGCGCCTGCTTGGCCGCAAAACTGTTGAAGCGCATGCCTTTGGGGCCGTCTTCTCGAAAATCTACGGTGATGACCCGGGCGGCGCGCACCGTGCGCGATCCGTCAACCGCGGCATAATATTCCTGGCTGGCCAGATTGACGATGACGCCGGAACCCTCCGTGTCGAGATCGTCGGCCAGAAGATCGGCAATGGCCTTTCCCCAGAAATCGGTGAGCTTGTCGTAACGCGGAGCCCAGCGCGTGCCCATCTCCAGCCGATAGGGGCGGATGCGATCGAGCGGACGCAAGAGGCCGTAGAGGCCGGACAGGATACGAACATGGTCCTGCGCGAAGTCCACGCCTTCGCCGTCCAGACTCTTCGCTTCGAACCCGGTATAGACGTCTCCGGCAAAAGCGAAGATCGCCGCCCGCTGTGGTTGCTCCTGGAAATCGCGGAACCGGGCGTGGTTGAGGTCGGTCAGCTTGTCGGAGATGTGCATGATCTCCGACAGCCGTTTCTTCGTGAGGTTGGACGCCGCCGACACCAGGCGCCGGCTGTGCGTCTGAAGCCGCGGCTCGGTGGACCGGTGCGGCGGCGGATCGGTCTCGTAATCGAGC
>JBBSUT010000308.1:0-1013 GCA_038234155.1 Sphingomonadales bacterium
CATCCGGTGCATATCCGGCCGCCTTGAAGGCGTTGCAGCACTCTTCGGGATCGACGAGGCCGCAGATGTCACCGATTGCGTGGATGAGGGCATCGCAGGGTCGTGCGCCGATACGGCGGAGATGGGCGTTCAGCCTCGAGCAAGCCGTCTCGATGGGGTTCAGGTCTGGCGAGCAAGCCGGCAGGAAGAGCATCCAGCAGCCATGGGCGTTCAGGATTTCGACCGCCTTCGGGCTCTTGTGGGTCGAGAGGGAGTGAGGAGAGCCAGGATTTGATCCCGTGGATCAAAGACCCGACAAACACGGTGCCGGGCGACAGAGGCGGTGCGAGCCGGGCCTCAACGCAGAGGTCGAAAGCGACCCGATCCAGAGCTCCGCCGATCACCCAGGGCGCGATCGGCGCCTCAAAGGTGAGCCCGGCGATGACCGTCTGCGTCTGCCAGCGCTCGAATGGTGCCGTGCCGAACAGGCGTTCGCCGACGACGCTTCGGCCTCGCAGGCGGGTCATGTTCGTCTTCACGGTCGTTCGGCATGGCCCTCGGACGGGTGGCGGGCACATGCCTCACCATCGAGAAAGACCAGCCGGTGCCTCCTTTCGCTCAGGAATGGCGGGCGGCGCACGATCCAGTCATGCCGGGCGAGCCTGATATCCGCCCGCCCGCGCTCCTGCGCTATGAGGCGTTTTTATATGAGAGCCCGGCCCGGACCGGCGTCCGGTGGATCGAGGAGAGCTGCACCGACACGCCATGCGTCCGCTCCGGCGCCCCGGCCAGTTCCTTCAGCGTGATGTCCGGCTCCGCGCACGATCTCCGCTGACGGAACGTCCCGTGCGGCGTGAGCTTGCCGGCGGTGCCCGGTACGCGGCCTTGTCGCTCCGGTATGATCGTGCCGCGGTTGCGGTGATCGGCTGCCAGCCGGACCGCCGTGCTGGCGCTGACCCGGAAACCCCGCGCCGCTGACCGGCAGCAATGACCCGCCGCGATACCCTCCAAAACCCGTTCGCGTGGATCCATCA
>JBBSUT010000309.1:0-1011 GCA_038234155.1 Sphingomonadales bacterium
CTTCATGCAGCAGGGATCGCAGCATCTCGTTGACCGCGTCGGCTGCATGAAGCCCAAGATCACCGCCTTGTCCGAACTGGCAGCCGGCGAGATCGGCTTCATCACCGCGCAGATCAAGGAGGTGGCCGACACCGCCGTCGGCGACACCATCACCACCGTCAAAGGCGGCGCGGACAAGGCGCTGCCGGGCTTCAAGGAAGTGCAATCGGTGGTGTTCTGCGGCCTGTTCCCGGTCGATGCCGCGGACTTCGAGAAGCTGCGCGAGAGCATCGGACGGCTGCGCCTCAACGATGCCAGCTTCACCTTCGAGATGGAGACCAGCGCCGCGCTCGGCTTCGGCTTTCGCTGCGGCTTCCTCGGCCTCTTGCATCTCGAGATCATCCAGGAGCGGCTCACCCGCGAATATGATCTCGATCTCATCACCACCGCCCCGTCCGTGGTCTACCGCATGACGATGACCGACGGATCGGTGCAATATCTGCACAATCCGGCCGATTATCCCGATCCCGTCCATATCGATCATATGGAAGAACCGTGGATCAAGGCGACGATCTATACGCCGGACGAGTATCTCGGCTCCATCCTGAAACTGTGCCAGGACCGGCGCGGCATCCAGACCGAGCTGACCTATGTCGGCGGCCGCGCGCAGGTGATGTACGAACTGCCGCTCAATGAGGTGGTGTTCGATTTCTACGACCGGTTGAAGAGCATCTCCAGAGGCTATGCCTCGTTCGATTATGAGCAGATCGGCCTGCGCGAGGGCGACCTTGTGAAAATGAACATCCTCGTCAACAACGAGCCGGTCGACGCGCTCGCCATGATCGTCCACCGCGCCGAGGCCGAGGCGCGCGGCCGCCAGCTGTGCGAGCGGCTGAAAGACCTCATCCCGCGCCATCTGTTCAAAATCCCGATCCAGGCCGCGATCGGCGCCAAGGTGATCGCCCGCGAGACGATCAGCGCCATGCGCAAGGACGTGACGGCGAAATGCTATGGCGGCGACATCAGCCGCAA